>CAYFQX010000064.1:0-3882 GCA_964345405.1 uncultured Peptoniphilaceae bacterium | reverse complement strand
TGCGCCGTCAAATTCATCGAGTAGGTGAAGAGCATATTGAAGATCTCTATGACTTAATGATGGCGGATATGTACTGCACTGTTCCTGGACGCGATTTGAGTTTTTTAGAGGAGCGAAAAGAGCGCATTCAAGAGTTGATGCAGGAGGGTCTTGTCAAGGAAGAGGACATTCGAATCAATGGAAACGACCTGATTAATTTAGGACTGACTCCCGGACCGGAACTTGGTGAGATTCTAACGGAACTGCGGATGATTGCCAAGGAGGATCCTGCGCAAAACAACCGGGAACATTTAATAAAATTAGCACAAGAAAAGATAAATAGAAAGATTTAGGGGGAAATACATGGGAAAGCTATTTGGAACGGACGGCATTCGAGGAATCGTCAACGATTATTTGACACCGGAACTTGCATACCGCGTGGGACTTGCCGCCGGCGAAGTGCTGCATAGAGAAAGTGAACACAAACCGCTTGTTTTTATCGGGCGAGATACTCGCTCTTCAGGGGATATGCTGACAGCCTCCCTTGCGTCAGGCCTGATGGCAAGTGGATTTGATGTGGCTGATCTTGGAATTATTCCGACACCGGCAGTGGCCTTTTTAGTGCGCAAATATCAGGCGAGTTTTGGCATTGTCGTCTCCGCCTCTCACAATCCCTACTACTACAACGGAATTAAGTTTTTCTCATCTGAGGGATTAAAACTTCCCGATGAAGTGGAAGATGCTATGGAAGCACTCATTCTCAATGAAGACCATGAGTTTCCATTGGTTGAGGCAAAGGACATGGGCACTTGGTACCACGGCATTGACGGTTACGCAGATTACAGAGATGAACTCTTAGGTCGCTATGATCTTGATCTGTCCGGTCTGAGTGTGGCAGTGGACACAGGAAACGGTGCGCTCTATAAGTTGGCGCCAGAAGTCCTTGAAAAATTAGGCGCTGATGTAAAATTAATTCACAACGCCCCCAATGGTATCAATATTAACGATGAGTGCGGTTCAACGAAGCCAAGTGAAGTGCAAGATCTTGTCAAATCGACCGGCGCCGATGTAGGGATTTCCTTTGATGGAGATGCGGACCGAATTATTGTCGTCGATGAGCTGGGACGCATTTTAGATGGGGATCACATCCTTGCCATTCTGGGTCAACATCTCTACGAGCAGGGAAAACTTGACAGAGATACCGTCGTCGGTACCATTATGACCAACATCGGATTGGACCGCTTTTTAAATGATCAGGGCATGGAGATTGTAAAGACAAAAGTTGGCGATCGCTACGTCCTTGAAGAAATGCTTAAAGAGGGCTATGTTCTTGGCGGTGAACAATCCGGTCACATTATCTATCTTGAAAACAATACAACCGGGGACGGACTAGCAACGGGGCTCTTCTTACTTGAAGTAATGAAGGAAAGTGGCCAAAAGCTCAGCACATTAAATGAACTGATGATTAGCTGTCCACAGGTACTTGAAAATGTAGAAGTGAAGCGAGAGCTTCAAATGGATTATTTAGAAAACGAGAAGATTCAACAGGCAATCTCTGAAACTGAAGATAAATTTGCAGGAAGTGGACGTGTCGTCATTCGTCCTTCCGGGACAGAGGCACTGATTCGTGTCATGATTGAAGGTGAAGAATTGGACGTCTTAAAATCAGAGGCCCTTCGCCTAGTGGAGATCATTAAATCTGAATTAAATTGAGGTGACGTATGAATTATAGAATTATTGGAGACAGTGCGACGGACTTAATGCATGAGGATGCAGAGAGAATAAACATCAAATATGTTCCATTAATAATTGATGTTGAAGAAAAGTCATTTCTCGACGATGATTCTTTAGACTTAGACGAATTTTTTGAAGCTATGGCAGCAAGTGAAAATCCCATTCGAAGCGCCTGCCCTTCTCCTCACCAATATGCAGAGGTGATTGAAGCGATGGCAAGTGAGGGAGCAGAGGGTGTGTTTATCATCACTCTGTCAAGAGATCTCAGTGGCTCCTACAATGCAGCTCTAATTGGAGCGGAGATTTTCAACGAAAAACATCCGGACATTCCCGTCCATGTCTTTGACTCCAAGGCAGCCGGACCCGGTCAGGGAAATGTAGCGCTTATGCTGCAGGACTTTATCGATGAGGGACTGAAATTTGATGAGATTGTAGATAAGACAGAGAAGTTCATCGATGAGCAAATCAGCCTTTTTGTCCTGGAGTCCCTTGACAATCTCATTAAAAACGGCCGCATTCACAAGACGGAGGGACTAGTTGTAAATGCGCTACACATCAAGCCGATTATGAGATCCAACAATGGGGAGATTGAACTTCACAAGATGGGTCGAGGTTTTAATCGTAGCATCAAAAGACTGGGCAGTGACATCATTGAAATGGCTTCAGATTTTGCAAATCACAAGTATCTGACCATTGTACATGCCATGAACTTACCGGCAGCCGAATCCCTGAAAGCACAAATTCAAGAGAAGACACCCTTTCATAGAATCAACATTGTGCAAGCCAAGGGAATCACCTCTGCCTACGCAGATATTGGAGGCATCGTCGTTGCTTTTTAACAATTTCATGAAAATTTGATGTGTACATTGATTTAAACGCATTTTTGAGGTATTATGAACTTATATGATAAATTTCTAGGTAATTAGGAGGAAGACTAATGGCAAGAGAAAAATTTGAAAGAAATAAACCACACGTAAACATTGGTACCATCGGTCACGTTGACCACGGTAAAACCACTCTAACTGCAGCAATCACTCGTGTAATGCACGATCGTTACGGCGGTGGGGACTTCGTAGACTACGAACACATCGACAAGGCACCGGAAGAAAGAGAACGTGGTATCACTATCTCAACTTCTCACGTAGAATACGAAACAGCAAACCGTCACTACGCTCACGTAGACTGTCCAGGTCACGCCGACTATGTTAAAAACATGATCACCGGTGCAGCTCAAATGGACGGTGCAATCCTAGTTGTATCTGCAGCAGACGGTCCAATGCCACAAACTCGTGAACATATCCTACTATCTCGTCAAGTTGGTGTACCAAAGATCGTTGTATTCCTAAACAAAGAAGACATGGTCGATGACGAAGAGCTCATCGAACTAGTAGAAATGGAAGTACGTGACCTACTAAGCGAATACGACTTTGACGGTGACGAAACTCCAATCACAGTAGGTTCAGCACTAAAAGCCCTTGAAGAACCAGAAAGTGAATGGGCAGACAAAATTGATGCACTAATGAAAACCGTTGACGAATACATCGACGAACCAGTTCGTGACATCGACAACCCATTCCTAATGCCAGTAGAAGACGTCTTCACCATCACCGGCCGTGGTACTGTAGCTACCGGACGTGTAGAACAAGGTACCATCAACGTAGGCGACAGCGTAGACATCGTAGGTCTAACCGACGAAAAGAAAACAGTTGTCGTAACCGGGGTAGAAATGTTCAGAAAACAACTAGACCAAGCACAAGCAGGTGACAACGTAGGTCTACTACTTCGTGGTGTAACAAGAGATGACATCGAACGTGGTCAAGTACTAGCTGCTCCAGGATCCATCCATCCACACACAAAATTCGAAGCAGAAGTATACGTACTAAGCAAAGAAGAAGGTGGACGTCACACTCCATTCTTCAACGGCTACCGTCCACAATTCTACTTCAGAACTACAGACGTAACCGGTGACATCACTCTACCAGAAGGAACCGAAATGGTAATGCCTGGTGACAACTCTACATTCACCGTAGAACTAATCACTCCAATTGCAATGGACGAAGGACTTCGCTTTGCGATTCGTGAAGGTGGACGTACTGTAGCATCTGGCGTTGTTACAAAAATCATCGAATAGTTCACAAAATTGAGAGAGACTTCGGTCTCTCTTTTTTT
>CAYFQX010000063.1:0-8495 GCA_964345405.1 uncultured Peptoniphilaceae bacterium | reverse complement strand
AACACGGTTTTTTAATCCGCACTTGTGGCAACTACCGTGGACTAAATGAACATTATATTCGCGTAGCCATTCGAAGTCATCACGAAAATGAGAGAATGCTCCACGCTTTGACTGAATTCTTGAAAGGATAAGTATTATGTATGAAAAGAATCCACAGACAATTGAAATGAACTCAATGGATATCATTGAAGAGTATATGGGAGATACAGATTTTACAGAGGAGCAAAAAGTTGTTGCGAAGTGAATGATTCACACTACCGGTGATGTGGAGTATCGTCACATCATTGATATGACAGATGACTTCATCGATGAAGCGAAAAAGGCGCTTCAGGAAGGTGTGAAAATTTACACCGACACAAACATGGGCTATCAAGGCATTAATAAGAAAGCTCTTGCAAAGAGTAAATATGAACTTATGAGCTTTATTTCCGATGAGGATGTGGCAAAAGAGGCTAAGGAACGCGGCACCACACGCTCAGTTGTCGCCATTGAAAAGGCAGTCAATGAGGGAGCGGAAGTCTTTGTCATTGGAAATGCGCCAACGGCACTGTTCCATTTGCTAGACATGGTAAAAGAGGGAAAAGTCAATCCTAAATTCATCGTTGCCGTACCGGTGGGATTTGTCGGTGCAGCAGAATCCAAGGAAGAAGTTGCAAAGTATGACATTCCCTATATAAGAACCATTGGCAACAAGGGTGGATCCAATGTGGCGGCTTCTGTTATCAATGCGCTGATGTACATGGTCTTTCCACGATGAATGAAGACCTATATATCATTCAGGATGGGAAAAAATTAAGGCTGGGATATACTACGGGTTCCTGTGCCGTTGCGACGACAAAAGCGGCTTGTATTGCCCTTAGGGAAAACAAAACGGTCGAACAGGTTGAAGTTTTTACACCGGCAGGAATTGTGCTGAACTTAGATGTGATGGAAGCTTATCGAGATGCCAAGAAGGCAACTTGCAGCATTATCAAGGACGGTGGCGATGATCCCGATGCAACAGATGGCTTGGAAATTCGCTCAACTGTAACGATCCGAGAGGATCACAAGCTTATCATCGATGGAGGCGAGGGCATCGGACGCATCATGCGCAAGGGTTTCTTTGGAAATATTGGCGATGCCGCCATCAATCCAGTGCCAAGAAGAATTCTTCAGGAAACGCTGGAGTTCTATAGTGAAACCGGTCTTGAAACTGTAATCAGTGTGCCCGAGGGCCGCGAAGTTGCAAAGAAAACTTTTAACAAACATCTGGGCATTGAGGGCGGAATCTCCATTTTAGGAACGAAGGGGATCGTCTACCCCATGAGTGAAGAGGCCTATGTCAAAACTTTTATTCTAGAAATGGATATATATCTAGAACAGGGGCATAGGAAATTTATTTTAACGCCGGGAAATTATGGCGAAAAAATTGCGAAAGAGCGAAACTTCGACTGGCCGGTGATTCAGGTAACAAATTTCTTAGGGGAAGCTCTGAGATATTTGGAGTCCAAGGGTGTGGAAGAAATCACAGTGATTGGTCACATTGGAAACCTAGCTAAGACAAGTATTGGCATCTTCAATACTCACAGCAAGGTTGCCGATACGCGAATGGAGGCCTTTGTCTACCATCTGTTTTACATGGAAGCACCTCGTGAACTCATCTTAGAAGTAGATCAATTAATTTCAGCGGAAGAAGCTTTGAAATATTGTAAGAAAAACGGTTATGGTGAGATAGTCTCTGTGATGGAGACAGGCTGTAACTGGCGCATACAAAAATATATAAGAAATGACGAAATTAAAATCAACACCATCATCTATAGTATGGAGTCCGGAGGTGAAAAATGATTCAAGTAGCAGGTGCAGGACCGAGAAATCCTGAACTATTAACGCTTGAAGTTTATCGAGCCATTCAAGAGGCGAAAGCTGTCGTAGCCTTTGGTCGCATTGGAGAGAGCTTAAAGGGAATCCGCGCTGATATAAATGAGGTAACTCGCGTAGCGCATCTCATGGAATATGTGGAAAAGTATGACGATTTACTGATCCTAGCAAGTGGAGACCCGATGTTTTTTGGAATTACAAACTTTTTATACAAGCAGGGCGTAAAGGTCGATCGGATTATGCCCGGTTTAAGTTCTTTTCAGTACCTTACCGCTTCTCTTGGTCTGCCATGGCAAGAGGCACATTTCTTTTCCCTCCATGGGAGATCTTTTGAAATTTCAGAGCTTGGAAATTATCCACTTTCCATCGGTTTGGTAGATAAAAATAATACGCCAACTGAACTTTCAAGGGCGCTAAAATCTCAAGGTCTTAGAGGAAAGATAACCGTAGGAAATTACCTGTCCTATGACAATGAAAAAATAGAAACCATTGAGATTGGCGAGGACTCGACAATTAATGATGGACTGAGTGTGGTGGTGGTAGAGCTTGAAATGGATTAAAGATGAAGAATTTATACGCGGCAAAGTGCCTATGACTAAGTACGACGTCCGTGTCATGACTTGCCACATGCTCGAGTTAAGTGAGGAAACGAAGTTTTTAGACATTGGTGCTGGAACGGGATCCATCTCCATTCAAGGAGCAGAACTTGGCGCACAGACTTGGGCCATCGAGTCCAAAAAAGAGGCAGTGGATCTGATTCAAGCAAATAGAGATAAGCACGGCGTAGCGCTTGAAATCATTCACGGCATGGCCCCCGAGGCCTGTCCGAATGAATTGTTTGACCGCGTATTTATTGGCGGCAGTCGTGGGAATTTGCCGGAGATCTTTGATTATTTAGAGGATCATCTTGCTACTGAGGGGATTGTCGTGGCAAACTTTGTCACTCTAAATAATGCTTCAGAATGTAAAAAACTGATGAAAGATCACGGCTATGAATTAGAATTAAAACTTGTGAAAATATCATATGAAGATCACCTTGGGATCTTGAGAGGTCAAAATCCCATTTTTATGTTGAAAGGAGTTAAAGCTTGATTTATTTTGTAGGTGCAGGTCCCGGGGATGAGGATCTCATTACGGTAAAGGGTCGCCGTCTCATTAAAGAGGCAGATGTAATCATCTATGCCGGAAGTTTAGTTAGCGATGTTCACTTAAAGTATAAAAATAGAAGGCGCAAAAACTTATAACAGTGCCAAGATGCATTTGGACGAGGTCCTCGATGTGCTTAGGGAAGCAGAGGAAGAAGGCCTAATGAGTGTGCGACTTCATACGGGAGATCCGGCCATTTACGGTGCAATTCAAGAGCAGATGGATGCTTTGGAAGAAGAGGGAATTGAGTTTGAAGTTGTCCCGGGTGTCAGTTCATTTACTGCAGCAGCTGCAGCAATTAAACGCGAATTGACACTTCCCGATGTCACTCAAACAGTTATCTTGACGCGACGTCGTGGCCGCACCGATGTGCCCGAATCTGAGAGCATAGAAAAATTAGCTGCTCACAAGACGACAATGTGTATCTTCCTATCTGTTGGCAAGATCGAGGAACTTGTAGAGGAACTCTATGAGGGCTATCAAGATTGGGATACTCCGATTGCCATTGTCTACCGCGCGACTTGGTCGGATCAAAAGATTGTCTATGGCACATAGAAAGATATTCCAGGAAAAGTTAAGGATGAAGGTATTGTAAAACAGGCGCAAATTCTTGTAGGAAACTTTTTAAATTCTGAATATGCTCTTTCAAAACTTTACGACAAATCCTTTACCACTGAATATCGAAAGGGAATTAAGTGAGTTTAGCTATTATTGCCTTTACTCAAAGGGGAAGGGCGCTGGCCGAGGAGATTCTTTCACATACTCGTACAACGATCTACACCAAGGAGACAAGTCCTTCCTCCTCAAGAGAGGATTTTGCTGAGATTTGGGCAAAGCATTCTGAGATTATTTTTATTGGCGCTACGGGAATTGCTGTAAGATATATTGCACCCTATCTTGTAAAAAAGGATCAGGATCCTGCCGTACTCAGTGTCGATGACCAGGGGAAGTTTCTCATCTCACTTGTCAGCGGTCACCTAGGAGGTGCCAACGCACTAGCAAAGATGATTGCAGATATGATTGATGCAACACCTGTGATTACGACAGCTTCTGATAGTCGCGGTTTTACGGCAATTGATTTATTGGCAAAAAACATGATCTCTACATTGAAGATCTTGCATCCATTACTCCAATAACGACGCTGATGGTGGATGGAGAGGAGATTGGCTATTATTCAACGGTTTCCATGCCCATGGATTATCCGAAGTTAAGAAGTTTCAATCATCCCAAGGATATTCAAGATGTGACGGGAGCATTACTCATCACAGAGGAAATTGTAGAGCTTTCAACTCCCCACACCATTTTGCGACCGAAGAATATAAATCTTGGTATCGGTGCAAGACGCGGTGTGCCCTATGAGAAAATCTATGCTCTCGTTGAGGAGAACTTTCGTGAATTAAATCTCTCAATGCACTCCATAAAATGCGTTGGGTCCATTGATATTAAGGCAGATGAGGAAGGGATAATTAAACTTGCAAATCGACTAAATGTGCCCTTTCAAACATTTACAAAAGATGAACTTGTGCCTTTTGAAAGTCAGTGCCGCGGATCAGAATTTGTCAAGAAGACAATAGGCGTAAGTAGCGTTTCCTGCACCTCGGCACTAAAGCTTGGAGGTCAGTTAATTTTAGATAAAAATGCACAGGATGGCATTACAATTTCAATTACAAAGGAGAATTAAATGGCGAAACTTTATATTGTAGGCATTGGCCGGGAGGTAAGGAATACTTTACAGAGGCAATGATTGATGCGATTAAAGATTCCAGTGTCATTACCGGTTACACACCTTATTTAGATTACATTGAAGAATATTTAGATGGTAAAGAACTCATTTCTACGGGAATGAAATCTGAAATTGAACGCTGCGAAGCTGCCATCGAAGCAGTGAAAAATAGCAAGACAACGGCTATTATCTCAACAGGAGATGCTGGTCTTTACGGCATGGCAGGTCCCATCTTTGAATTTGCACCTGAAGATATGGATATTGAAGTTGTTCAGGTGTCAGCGCAAACTTTGCAGCCGCTGCTCAACTTGGTGCGCCAATTATACACGACTTTGTCACCATCAGCATGAGTGATCTACTCACACCGTGGGAACTCATTTTAAAGCGCGTGGAAGCGGCAGTGCTGGGCGACTTTGTCGTTACCATTTACAATCCACGCTCCAAAGGCAGACCGGATCATTTAAAGACAGCTGTAGATTTAATGCTTGAAAAGGGCAAGGATCCTAAAACTCCTGTGGGAATTGTAAAAAATGACGCGCGTGATGGTCAGGAAAAATGGATTACTACACTGGATTCCATTGACTATGAAAAAGTAGACATGCTCATCTGTGTCATCATTGGTAATTCCAAGACCTTTATCAAGGGCGACCACATGGTTACACCAAGGGGCTATGAAAACAAATGATATGGATCATAGGCGGGACAAATGAAGCCAGACATTTCTATCAGTCAATTGGGGATTTACATCCCTATTTGACTTTGGCAACCCTGGATGGTCTGGAATTTATTTCCGGAGAACGTATTCAAGTGGGGCGAATGAACTACGATGAGATGAAGGACTTCGTCTTGAAACATCAGATCGAAATGATTGTGGACATGTCCCACCCCTTTGCTGACATTGTCTCTAAAAATACAAAAAAACTTGCAGCAGAATGTGAAATTAAATACATTCGCTACTTAAGAGATGAAAATATACATGTAGAGGAGGGAATCTACGTCGATTCCTACGAGGCGTGTTATGAAGTACTCTCCACTCTTGAAGGTGTGTTTTTCTTCACCGTCGGTTCGAAGCACATTGATAAATTTGAAGCGGTGCGAGGAGAAAATCGCTTTATTTACCGGATGTTGCCAAGTGAAGGTAGCATTAAGATGGCCAAGGATGCCGGCGTCCACATGAGAGACTTAATTGGCATGTTGGGATCCTTTTCCTATGAACTTAATCTTGCATTCTTAAATAATTACAAGGCGGATTATCTTGTTACAAAGGAAAGTGGAGAAAATAGCGGAACGGATGAAAAGATCAAAGCGTCCATCGATCTTGGCATTACGCCAATTATTATTAAGCGAAGTGAAGAAGAGGGCATCCTTGACATGAGTCGCTTAGAAGAGCTTGTAAGAGAGGCATATCATGGATAATTCCTATCGTTTTTTTAAAAATTCAGACTGTCAGTACTTCCCATGTCATAAGGTGGGAAATGAGGAGATGTTTAACTGTCTTTTTTGTTACTGTCCTCTCTATTTTTTAGAGGATTGCGGTGGCAACTACACTACGAAAGACGGGATTAAAAACTGTATCAACTGTGTCATTCCACACAGTCCAAAAGGCTACGATTATATTAACAAGAAGATTAAGGAACACAATGAAAAATTAAGAAAGAAGGATTAACGTGGAGCAATTAAACGACTATATACTATCCATCACACCATCAAACAAGGACTTCAGCGAGCAGGCACTTGATCACTGGGATCATTTGACACATCCCATAGGTTCATTGGGACTATTGGAAGAAATGACCATTAAATTGGCAGAAATTCAAGAAAAGAAGATTCCAACGATCAATAAAAAGGCTATCATCGTCATGTGCTCTGATAACGGAATTTTTGACGAAGATATCAGCTCCAGCCCGCAAGTATTTACACAACTTTTGGCTAACAGCATGGCCAATGGTATGACCGGTGTCTGTGCTCTAGCAGATTATGCAGGCGCTGAAGTTGAAGTTGTAGATATCGGTATGTTAAATACCATGGATCGCGATGAAAAGATTTGTCTAAAACCCATCAATCGCGGAACCAAAAACTTCTACAAGGAACCGGCCATGACAAGGGAAGAAGTCATTGCTGGTTTAAAAGTGGGGATTGAAGTCGCTGAAAGAAAAATAAATGAAGGCTGCGATATCCTAGGTACCGGTGAACTTGGTATTGCAAATACTACCACTGCCAGTGCCGTTTTTTATGGACTGACAGATTTGACAATTGAAGAGTGTGTTGGACTTGGTGCCGGCATTAGTGACACTCAATTTGCTAAGAAGAAAAAAGTCATTGAAGAATCTGTTGAAAGATATGGTTTAAAATCAGGTAAGCGCGATGTCATTGATGTACTTGCCAAGGTGGGCAGTCTTGATATTGTCGGTTTAACCGGTGTATTCTTAGCCGGCGCAAAAAATAAAGTACCCGTCGTCCTCGATGGATTTATCTCCTCAGTAGCTGCACTCTGCGCTGTCATGATCAACGAAAATGTAAGGGACTATATCTGTGCCTCACACTTAAGTAAGGAAGTCGCGAGTCGTAAGATTCTTGAAATTCTCGGGCTGAAACCGCTAGTCACTTTAGAAATGCGCCTAGGGGAAGGCTCCGGTTGTCCTTTTACTTTCCTAATTCTAGAAAGTGGCATCAACTGCATGAATAAGATGGGAAATTTTGAAGAGACAGATATCAATGCTTCCGTTCAGGTCAATATCAGAGATCAGGTGAATGAATGATTACACTAGTGACCGGCGGAGCAAGAAGTGGCAAGAGCAGTTATGCAGAGAGTATCTTTGAGGGACGAGACGATATTCTCTATCTTGCCACAGCCGAAGTGACAGACCGAGAGATGGAAGATCGTGTGAAACTGCACCAAGCGTCAAGACCGTCAACTTGGGACACTTATGAAGGCTATCACCATCTAAAAGATCAGGTGAGCAATCACTACAGTGGCTATCTTCTCGATTGTATCACTATTTTGTGTTCGCGAATTTTATTTGATCATACGGCAGAGCTTGATGATATCTCCTATGAGGATATGAAAATCGTGGAGGATGAGATTATGCGTGAATGTTCAGAGCTCATAGATGAAGTTAATACTCATGGACAAGATTTAGTCATCGTCACCAATGAGATTGGAATGGGACCGGTGCCCATGGATTCTGTGACCAGAGCTTTTCGAGACATTCAGGGACGCGTGAATCAACGCGTTGCAAAGCTTGCCGATGAAGTGTATCTTGTGGTATCAGGAATTGAGATGAAGATCAAATGAAAGCGCTGATACTAAGCCTTCAATTTCTCACCCGTTTTCCAATTCCCCTTGAAGTGGAGGTCAATGATAAACTCGTGACCCATAGTATTGCTACCTACCCCGTGGTGAGTTTCATCATTGGGGCCTTGGTAGGCTTGACTTTGGAGTTTTTTCATCCCAAAAATCCCATCATGGCCGCCTTTTTTAGTTTGATTTTATGGGTCATTTTAACAGGTGGCCTGCACATCGATGGATTTACAGATACTTTTGATGGATTTTTAGCCAATCGGGACCGAGAGGAAACCCTACGCATCATGGCTGATCCAAATATTGGAAGTTATGGTGCACTAGCTCTCTTATTTTTAATTTTGGGCAAATTTATTTTTCTATATAGCGTTCCTTTGACTTGGTTGGATGTAGCTTTTATATGTCTTGTGAGCCGTCTATATGTGCTCATGGATATTGAATTTTTTCCTACGGCAAAAAAGTCAGGTA
>CAYFQX010000062.1:0-8525 GCA_964345405.1 uncultured Peptoniphilaceae bacterium | reverse complement strand
GCGGTGTCACTGAGGGCTGCGTGCAAGGTAAGTCTGCACTTATTGGCGGCGAAACTGCAGAAATGCCCGGACTCTACGGCAAGGATGATTACGACTTGGCCGGATTCAGCGTCGGCATTGTCGATAAAAAAGACATCATCACCGGAGAAACTATTGAAAAGGGACAGGTGGCCATTGCACTAAATTCAAGTGGCGTGCACAGTAACGGCTACTCCCTTGTCCGCCTTGTTTTAGAAAAAAACAATATTAAATTAACAGATACATTGGAAGGTTACGACAAGCCCATTGGTGAAGTACTTCTTGAACCTACAAGAATCTATGCCGAGGAAGTACTGTCTCTACTCGATAAGATGGATATTCACGGCATTGCTCACATTACCGGTGGCGGAATTTATGAAAACATTCCTCGCGTACTTCCAGAGGGATTGGGCCTTGAAGTGGAAGTGGCAAAAGATGATGTACCGCAGATCTTTAAGACACTCCAAGAACTTGGTGGCATTGAAACCACTGAGATGTTTAATACGTTTAACATGGGACTTGGCATGGTGCTCTTTATCTCCAAGAAAGACCTCAAACTTGCTGAGGAAATTCTATCTGAGATTGGCACCAGTTACCGCATAGTTGGCGAAGTGACCGATGAGTTTGAAGGAGTTCAGTTAAAGTGGCAAGATTAGGTGTTTTAATCTCCGGTGGCGGAACCAATCTGCAAGCCGTCTTAGATGCCATTGATCGCGGCGAGATGGATGCCAGTGTCGAGATTGTCATTTCAAATAAAGAGGGTGTCTATGGCTTAACTCGTGCAGAGCATGCTCGCGTCCCGACCTTCGTCTCGCAAGACGACGAGGCCATCCTTAAAAAGTTACAAGAGCACGAAGTGGACTATGTGCTACTTCTAGGCTATTTGAGAAAGGTTTCATCTGAGATGGTTCGCGCCTATCCCAATCGCATCATCAACATCCATCCCTCACTTATTCCTGCCTTTTGCGGCAAGGGATATTACGGCATGAAAGTTCATGAGGCGGTCATTGATAAGGGCGTCTTCTTTACCGGAGCAAAGGTACATTTTGTCAATGAAATTTATGACGATGGAAAGATTATACTTCAAGAAGTAGTCCCGGTGGCACCGGAAGACACTCCCGAGACCCTTCAGAAAAAAGTTCTTGAAGTGGAGCATGAGGTACTTGTAAAGGCAGTGAACAAAGTCATTGAAGAAGGTAAGGAGGATCTATGAAGATATTAATTTTAGGCAATGGTGGTAGAGAGCACGCCATTGGTAAAAAACTCTTAGCATCAGATGCCCGTCCCGAACTCTATTTTATCAAGGGAAATGGTGGCACTGAAAAAATCGGCACCAATGTAGATATTGACATCATGGATTTCAAGTCCATTGTCTCCTTTGCCAAGGAAGAATCCATGGATCTTGTCGTCATTGGACCGGAAGATCCTCTCTGCTACGGACTCAGTGATGAACTCAGAGCCGAGGGAATTGAAGTCTTTGGTGTGGACCGTGAATGTGCTCAATTTGAAAAGAGCAAGCACTTTACTAAAGAATTTTTGCAAAAATACGACATCCCTACGGCAAACTACGGAAGATTCACAGACTTCGACCGTGCTCTGGAATTTTTAAAGACACAGAGCCTACCCACTGTCATTAAGGCAGACGGACTCTGTCTAGGAAAGGGCGTCTTTATCGTCCATACTCTAGAAGAGGGAGAAGAAGTTCTCAAGGAGATCTTTGTGGACCGAATCTTTGATGATCAGGGCGATACCGTCGTCATCGAAGACTTCCTTGCCGGCGAGGAAATGAGCCTCATTTGCTTTGTCTCAAACAATAAGATCTTCCCCATGGAGACTGCAAGAGACTACAAGAAGATCGGCGAGGGCGACACCGGCGACAACACCGGCGGTGTAGGATGTTTCTCACCGGGACGTAAGATTTCAGATGAAAATCAAGTGGCCATTGATGCCATTGTAGAGAAGATTTCTGCAGGCTTTGAAGCGGAGGGGCTTGAATATACAGGCATCCTGTTTATCGGATTTATGATTGATGCAGAAGGTCCAAAGGTGCTTGAGTTTAACGTGCGCTTTGGCGATCCTGAAACGGAAGTCCTGCTTCCTCGCCTTGAAAGCGACCTAGTTGAAATCATTCAAAAGACCAACAATCACACACTGACCGGTGTAGATCTCGGCTGTCGCCGTCTCATTGAAAAAAAAATCGTCATGACATCCGACGGCTATCCTGCCACTTCAACCAAGGGAAAACTCATTGAGTCCCTACCTGAAGATCGTGAAGATACCTACATCATTCACAGCGGAACCAAACTTGAAGATGGCAAACTCACCACCAACGGTGGCCGCGTGCTGGTAGTTATTGGTGAGGGCGACACCTTAGAGGAAGCTCGCACCAAGGCCTACGACTATGTCAAGCAGGTCAAATGCGACTATCTAAATTACCGAAGAGACATTGGTCTTGCATAAAATTAAAGCGTGCGTCTTATTGACACACGCTTTTTTATTTGAAGCAAATTAATTGTAAGATTGGTTAAATAAACTTAGTTAACTCTCTGTGGAAGCCATAGATTAAATAAGCGTAACTTCAGTTTAGAGTCACAAATTCTTTACTCACTCGTTTAATTTTGCCCGCAATTTATCACCAAGATCGGTCATAAAGAAAAGAGCCAAGAGAGAGTATAACTTCTTTGCTGGAAATTGACCGAATAGAGTTCATCCAAGACTGATTCTCAATCATATCCGGAGTGCGAGGTACGTAGACAAAGAGATAGTTTAAGTAGATGAACAAACCAAAGTGTAATAATCCAAAACTCCAGCCAAGAAGAGACCTAATCTGACTTGGTGCCATTGAAGACACGGACATGGCGTAGAAAAATCCATGGATAAAAAAGAAACTATAGGTAATAATAAGTCTACGGCTTGGAAGATGGTCTTTAATAAGAAGGGAAAGACTGATGAGATAGGCGATACCAAAAATTACACCAATCAAAAACCACCACTTGATCTGTCTTTGGGACTTTAGCTTTATTTCTTTCATGGAAGGATCCTTTCATTGATAGCATAAAACTTTGATGCAGGTTAGGTGAAACGTTATCAAGACGTTTAGTCATTGTTTCACTGAGACATAGATCACATAAGGTTATAGTCAATTGTAAATTTTATTCAGCTTTAGATTTAAACCGATTTAATAGAATGATTTATGTCAAAGAGAGTGGAGAGAAAAAGAAAACCCCCGACTGTGTGTCGGGGGTATTTTTTATCTTCTTAAATTTTCAATAGTCTTAAAGAGCTCTCGATTTTCTTCAATTTTTCGCTCATTTCCAATGACGGCGTAGAAGTTTTTGTCCATGATGTCATCAAAGAGTTTGTCGTAGGATTTTAAATCTTCCACTGTCGTTTCAAGAGCTTCTTCACGCCATGCGTTGATGTCTTCATTTGTGACACCGGCAAGATAGCGCTTAAAGTCCAGCGCACCGCGAGTGGCCGGCGCCAAGTGTGGATCGAAATTGTTCATAACCCCAATGATAAAATCCTTGAGGTCGCGCTCTGAAATTTCCATCTCGCGAATAAATTCCCCAATGCCTTGGTATACTTCCAAGGTATTTTTCAAATGAGGATCGCGGTAGGAGTAGGTGATGGTCTGTCCCGTCCGTCCCATGCGAATGCCGCTGCCGTAAGCTCCGCCCTTGGCGCGAATGTGATTGTGCAGATATTGATTGGAGATGACATTACTTAGGACATCCATGGTTCCGGAGTACTCGGCGCCAAAAGCTGTAAAGTCGAAGCCGGCAGAGACGTACTGCACAGGACTTGAGGTAGTGAAGGCCTCGTTCTTTGCCTCGACTTCAAATGGAATGTCTGTGTCCTCAAAGGCTTCGCGAGGAAGTCGGTCGAGGAACGCTTCGAGATGCGCTTTATTATCCTCGTAAACTTTTGGATCGCCCACATAGTTGACCACAAGGCGTGTTCTTGTAAATAATTTACCTACAAGGGCTTCCGCTCTCAATTTAAATTCATCGATATCAAAATCTTCCAGTAATTTGGCAAGTTCAAAATACAGATCGAGTCCGTCTATCAGCTCGCGAATGTAGGCAGATTTAGAATAGTAGGATGTCACGCGGTGAGAGATGACGGAGTGTCCGCTGGAGAGCATATTGGATTCCATATCGTTTTTAGCAATATATAGTGCCTCTAGGATCTCACCTTTATTTTCAAAGATGGTCTCAAGCATGACCTCGCCGAGAAGTTCCAAACCACTTGCGATGTTGTGATCTAACATTCCTGTGGAAACATTGTACATGGCTAAGAATGTATCGTGTGCCATCTTGTTGATGACATCGGTACTGAATTTCATGCCGCCGGTGTTTAAATAGATGGCGGTGTTTAACTGGGAACTTGTCTTGTGCTCAGTGGCAATAAGTGCGTAGAGATCAGATAAAATTGAAGCAAGGACCAACTCGTCTCGGTTTAAGTGATTTAAGTCAAAGGCAAAGGTGTAGTAGCTGATACCCTGAGTTGGCTGCTCGTTAATGACAACTTCAGTCCCACCGATGGTGTCCATTTGGCGAGGAATGGGCTGTACCTTTGGATCCAAATCTTCAAGTTCGAGTTTAGGAATCATCGCCTTGGCTTCATCGCTGTCCGGAGACATTTGGAATTTGACAAGGGCCTCTTGCTCACGGATGATTTGCGCTCTTTCATCCTCGGATATTTGGCTGAGTTTCTCAGCTCGCTCTGCGGCTTCACGCTCCTCTAGCTTGTGTTGCTTGTCAATTTCCGGCTCAATGAGTAGCTCGACTTTGTTTGGATTGTCGAGCATCCAAGCTTGAACCCACTGGCCAAGTTTGCCTTCCATGGCCTCCTTGCGAAGTTCCTGTAGACTTTCCTCTTGTGAAAGTGCCTCAATGGGACTGCCGCCATAGAGCCAGCTGTTGAGGGACTGAATATAGGCAATGAGATCTTTCATGGCGCCGCCACCTTGGCGAATGCTAAATTCAAACTTGTTGAGATTGGCTAAAATCACGTCCTCATCCATGCCGTTTTTAGAAATATCTTCCAGTGTCTTCGTGATGATTTCCTTAAACTTGTCATAGTCCTTGGGATCGGCGTGTTGAGCAACGATCTTAAAGTCCAGACATTGAGAGGAGGAGAGTTCCACATAGACATCTTCTCCAATGCCCGCTTCCAGCAGTCGCTTTTTGAGCACACCGTCATCTGAGTTGACGAGAATTTCCGCTAAAAAGCTGCGCTTTAAAAAGTCCAGAGGATCAGTGGCATCGCCAAAGTTGTATCCAATGGCAAAGTAGGATTTCTCAGGTTTGTACTCCTCCTTGGAGATGGAGTAAGTTTCTTTAAATTCAAGCGGTTTACTGAACTTTTCAGTGAGGATAATGTCACTCTTTGGATCCTGATACTCAAAGTTTGCCAGATACTCCTCGTGAATATAGTCTAGTACCTCTTCAAAATTCATATCGCCCGCAAGAAGGAGATAACTGTTGGAGGGATGGTAGTAGCGCTTGTGGAAGTTTAAAAAGTCTTCATAACTTAGCGAAGGAATAACTGATGGATTTCCGCCGGAATCGTGAGAGTAAGTGCCCGTAGGATTGAGCTTTTCGCGAATGATGTCCGACACTTGATTGGTAGGATCGCCGTACACGCCCTTCATCTCGTTGTAGACGACGCCGTTGTAGATAAGTTTGCCGTCCTGAATTTCCGGATGCCAGCCCTCTTGATAGAAGATATTTTTCTCCTCATAGATGCGGGGATAAAAGACGGCGTCGAGATAGACATCCATTAAATTGCGAAAATCTTTGTCATTGCGAGAGCTAATGGGATACAAGGTCTTGTCCGGGTAGGTCATGGCGTTTAAAAAAGTCTGCATACTGGAGGTGATCATATCCATAAAGGGTTCCTTTGTAGGATATTTTCTCGATCCTGACAGAACGCAGTGCTCGACGATGTGCGCCACGCCGGTGGAGTCCTCCGGTGGCGTACGAAAGCCAATGGAGAAGGTCTTGTTTTGATCCTTATTATCTAAAATAAGCACCTGTGCCTTTGTTTCATTATGTTCAAGTAAAGACACATTTGCCTTCAAGGCGTCAATATACTTCGTTTCTATGTTTAAAAAATAATTTGAATTCAAATCATCATCTCCTATATTTCTATTATCCTACATTGTACCCTAAAAATACTTAATTTACTAAAAACTTATGGGATTGAGAGTATTTTTAGAAAGAAATCTATTTAAAGTTATAAAGAATTTTCCATTATCTATTAAATAGATACAAATTGTGCTATAATGTAAGAAATATAGGTATTTAAACCTTTTATCTTTACAGTGTGTACAACAATTGTTATAATATGGTGGTGAAATATACATGAGATTGACACAGGAAATTGACTACGGATTTAGGATCACAAGTTATCTCAGTGCGCATCAGGGAGAAGTGATAGGTGCGCCGATTATTTCAGAGGAGTTGACGATTCCTCAACGTTTTACCTTGCGCATTCTTAGAAAACTCAATCTGGCAGGTATTACCGATGCTAAGAGAGGGGCTCATGGGGGCTATTATCTAAAGGCGGATCGTGAGACATTGACACTATACGATGTCATTGAAGCGCTGGATGGACCAATTGTCATTAATCGATGCTTAGATGAGGACAGTCCCTACTGTAATCGATTTAATGAAGATGGTATGAGCCATTGCAATTTACACAGGACACTCTGTGGTATTCAATCGGATATCGTTCAACAATTTAAAAAAGTAAAAATTGTAGATTGTATCTAGCCATAGGGCGGACGGAAGTAAATCAACTCAAGTACAGGGAGCAAGATGAAGTGAAAACTTGCCACGAGACTTACTTTGGATCACCGACCCTGCTGTTTTATGAAAGTAAAACCGGTTCAGCCCGTTAACGCTCTTAAGTGATAGTATTGTACTATAAGTTGGGTGGTACCACGGTTAACACGTCCCTTCGCATGGCGAAGGGACTTTTTTATATGAAAGGAGTCAGATGTCATGACGGAATTTAAAAGTCTTTCCCAAGCATCGGTCAAGGAGAGGGAAAGTGAAATTGCTTCCTATTGGAACGATTTGGATCTTTTAAAGCGATCCATTGAAACTAGAGAAAATCATCCTTCATTTGTATTTTATGAAGGACCGCCAACGGCCAACGGTCGTCCGGGGATTCATCATGTCATTGCAAGAACATTAAAGGACTTAACTTGTCGCTACAAGACCATGAAGGGCTTTAAAGTTCAACGTAAAGCCGGTTGGGACACACACGGTCTCCCTGTGGAAATTGAAGTTGAAAAGTCTCTAGGTCTAGCGGACAAACAGGATATTGAGCGCTACGGCATTAAAGAGTTTAACGAAAAGTGCCGTGAATCTGTATTTAAATATGAAGGTCTGTGGCGCGAAATGACAGAGCGCATGGCCTATCTTATCGACTTAGATCATCCATACATTACACTGGACAACGACTATATTGAGTCCGTCTGGTGGATTCTTGACAGTATGAACAAGGACGGACTTCTCTATGAGGGACACAAGATCCTTCCCTATTGTCCACGTTGCGGTACCGGTCTAGCTTCTCACGAAGTAGCTCAAGGTTACAAGGAAGTCAAGACGCCAACCATTGTCATGAAGTTTAAAGTCAAGGACGAGGATGCCTATTTCCTCGCTTGGACTACGACCCCATGGACAGTGCCGTCCAATGTGGCGCTGGCAGTCAATCCTGAAGTCGACTACTTAAAAGTAAAACATGAAGACGGAAACACCTATTACCTTGCCAAGGCTCTAGCAAATAAAGTGCTGGGTGAAGGCTATGAAGTGCTTGAAACTTTAAAGGGCAAGGACTTAGAGTACCGCGAATATGAACAAATCCTACCTTTTGTTGAGCCGGAAGGAAAGGGCTTTTACATTGTCCTAGCAGATTTTGTTACTACTGAAGATGGAACCGGGATCGTACACACGGCACCGGCCTTTGGTGAGGACGACTACAATGTCGGTCGCAAATATGATCTGCCATTTATTCAACCGGTAGATGACGAGGGTAAATTTACAGATACCCCATGGAAGGGGAAGTTTGTCCACGACACCAATGAGGAAATCATCGACTACATGAAGTCAAAGGATCTTGTCTTCTCTAAGGAGACCATCTCTCACAACTATCCTCACTGTTGGCGCTGCGACACTCCGCTGATCTACTACGCGCACCCATCCTGGTATATTGAAGTGACTAAATTTAAAGATAAGTTAATTGAAAACAACAAGGGCGTCAATTGGTACCCTGATTTTGTCGGGGAACGTCGCTTTGGAAACTGGCTTGAAAATCTCAATGACTGGGCACTTTCTCGCTCAAGATATTGGGGAACTCCACTGCCGGTGTGGCGCTGTGAAGATTGTGGCGAAACCACTAGTGTCGGTTCACGTAAGGAACTTGTAGAGAAGGCCATTGAAGATATTTCAGAAGATATTGATCTTCACCGCCCCTATGTGGACGATGTTCAC
>CAYFQX010000061.1:0-8671 GCA_964345405.1 uncultured Peptoniphilaceae bacterium | reverse complement strand
TAAGAGATTTTATCAAAACCAATAGAGAACAAATGGCTGCATTAAGTATCAGAGAAGCAAGTAAATATCTGTAAAATCGTTGATGTTGGGAAATTTGCAGATAAGTTTTAGGAATAAATCTAAAATAAAAGAGTCTCCGTAAGGAGACCCTTTTTTATTCATCTTCATATGAGATAGTCATATTAACTTTTCCGGACTTGTATCTGAAGTGGACAAAGATGAGTCCGAGGAAGAGTAATCCCGCATTTGCTAGGATTAGACCTTTAGTTAGAGAGGTCAAGTTAAAGTATACTTGGATGGCTAAGACGACAGTTGCTAGGACGCAAAGTACATTTAACGTACCTTGACTAACTTTGAAAGGAGATTTTGCCCATTGTTCTGGGAACTTTTGTGGAAGTTTGATGGTCGCTATAGATGTAACCATCATGCATATATACATTAACACGAGAACGGAGCTTGTGATTTGCTCCATATCAATCTTTAAGATAATTGGGATGATGGTTACGATGTAAAATAGTAAGACTAAGTAGACCGGTGTCTTGTACTTTGGATGTAAATAGGTTAGTTTTTTAGGGAACCAACCATCTTCCGCAGCTTGCATGACAGGTTTAGTTACCCAGGCAATGGTTGCATTTAAGCTTGAACCCAAGGCACCGAGAGCTCCACCAATTATGAAGAAAAGATAGAGTGGTTTTGAAAGAATTTCCTGTGCGACAAGAGTTAGGTTTTGACCTGCAACAACTTCTACATCCAGTACACCTGCTGCGACAGTGGCAACGAGTGCGTAGATTACAGCAACAAATAGAGTTGCAGTGACTAGTACAAATGGTATGTCTCGTGTTGGGTTTTTAGCTTCCCCACTGAGTTGGAAGACAGAGGTCGCTCCAAAGGTAGCAAAAGTTAAGAAAGCTGAAGTAGCTAAAAATCCACTGAAACCATGAGTAATAAATCCAGGTTGACTAAAGTATCCGGGTTGTACTTTAGGGAATCCGAAGACGATAAAGGATGCTAAAGCACACGACAAGAGGATTACTATAATGTTTTGAACTCGCGCACTTGATTTTGTTGGGAATATATTAATTCCAAAGAAGATCGTTGCGACGATGATGGAAACTAATGTTGAATTCAACCCAGGGATTAAGGACAACAGATAGTCTGTAAATGCTAGAGTGTAAACTGAAGTGTGTACATTTCGGATCAAATAGATAAAGATGTAGAATCCTGCAAATTTTTCACCGACAAGTACGGCACTCTGTGTATATTCGCCACCACGTAGACGGACGGTACTTCCTATAAATATCCAAGGAATACTTAGTAAGATGACCCACACAGCGGACAAAACAAATGCAAAGTTAACGCTTCGACCGGTCATGGCAATCCCGATACCGACAAGAGCCATGATTCCGGCGCCAATGACTTGGCCAATGGCCATGCCCATAAGTTCCTTACGGCCAAGTTCTCTTTTTAAATCTTTGGTTGAGCTTGTGCTCATAGCTTTCTCCTTCCTGAATCAGCTACTTATTTTTTTAATGTCTGAAGTCTTCGAATAACTTCTTTTAATGAAGTTTCAGGAATTGCGTAGCAAATTCTAAACCACCCAGGTTCAGAAGTTCCGAAGATTTCGCCTGGTGAAATATTAATGTGTAGATCATCATAGATGGTCTTCCAGAGTTTATTCTCTGCTTCGAAAGTATTTTCTTCTAAGTAGTCTCTAAAGTCTGCCATGACAAAGATTCCGCCGGCGGCAGGAAGTGTCTCGACATTAAGTTCTTTAAGCGCTTCTACTAGTCGAGCATGTCCTTCGTGTAGCATATCTACGTTTTTCTCAATTAAATCAGGAAGCTGAGGATGTTTGAGAAGCTCATTTAAAACTGCTTGGGTATGGGTTGAGACAGGGGAGAAGAAAGCTAAGTTTCTTAAACCCTTCATCATGTCTTCGTTTTTAGTAAAGGCCATTCCTGTCTTAAATCCTGAAAGTGCAAAGTCTTTTGCAAAACTTGTAGTCATGTGAACGTGCTCGATATAATCATCAGGCACTAAATCCATGCAGGATGTAAAGGTAAAGTCTCTGTTATGAATGGTCTGTGCATAGATTTCGTCGGAAACAATGTCAAGTTTCTTAGCTTGTGCAAACTCAATGACATTCTTTAGTTGGTCTTCTGAATAGACAGTACCGATGGGGTTGTTCGGATTTGAAAATAGGATACAGCAAACGCGTTTGCCTTTAGCAATTTGCTCTTCATAAGCTTCTTCAAATTTCACTACATCAAGATCCTCGGCGTTGTGAACTGGAATTAATTCAAGACCTGCATGATCTTGGAAATCATCATAAAAACCTGAGTAGAATGGAGCAGCAACGAGAACGACATCGCCGGGATCGCCCAGCATTTGAGCAAACATACCAAGGGCAAGAGAACAGCCCGTTCCCAGTACCATGTCGTCGCGAGTATAGGCGCGACCGCTGTTTTTATAGCTTAGTTTTGTCCAGTAATCTGCAATGGATTGTCTAAATTCATTGCTACCATGGAAATATTCATAGTGTAGATGACTGGGCTTTAACTTTAAATTTTGTTGAATATCTGTGAGGACGGCAATGACTTCGTCATCGACAAGAAGTGTCTCTGCCGTACCTAAGTTGATATATCCATTGGGTCTAATTTCAGGATCATACATTTGATCGCGTACGCTGAAATCGGCGTGCATTAAGATGGACATATCTCTTACCAGTGACTTGCCTCTTTTAGATAAATTTTCTTTCATTATTTATCACCTTCTGTCTGTAGACCAGGTCTACTACCAAGTCCCATAGTCGCATCAATTTTAGCACCATGTAATACAGTGGATTCATCTCTTAGAAGTTGTTCGATCCAGTAGGCTACTTCTTCCGGTTGGATAAGGCGTTTCTTTGCTTGCTTATCTTCAAATATTTTTCTTTCTTCTGGTGTCATCTTAGATAGAGTGGAAGCTTCAAACATTGGAGTTTCAGTAGCACCAGGACATACGCAGAACACATCAATTAAAGTTTGTGCATTTTCAACGGCAAGCTGCTTAGCTAGGAATGCAACAGCTGCTTTACTCATACCATCACTTAGAGTGAAGTAAGGGAAGGCTGCAATACCGCCACCAACTGAAGAGAGGAAGATTAATTTAGTAGGTTTGGTTCTCTTCTTAAGATTTTCTTCAATCTTATTGTAAATAAACAGTGGGCCCATGGCATTGACATTCATCATAGCGAGGTCTTTTTTATAGTGGTTTTTATTTGTATCTTCAGAGTAATTTAAAACGGTGCCGGATCCAAGAGCTGCATTAAAGATGACTCCGTCCCAATCGTATTCATTGAGCCAATCAGCAGCTTCGATATTTTCGAATTTACCTTGATCTAATTGATGAGCAAATACTTGATCTGGATATTTTTCCATATATTCATCAGCAACATCTTTAGAGCTACGATAAGTAATATGTACTTCATAGTTCTTTTCAATTAATAGATCGAGAGTTTTAACACCAATACCTTGAGTTCCGCCAGTTAATAAAATTCTTTTCATCATTTGCTCCTTTCAAACTTTACTACTTCTAAACTTTAATACATTATACAAACTTAGGTGTTTATACTAAATGTACAATTGGAGTTAATTCGATAAAAATCTTTATATTACGAATGGAATCTGGAGAAATTTATAACAAAATGAAAACCTTTTCATTCCTATGCTATTTTGCACTAACAATTTAAATAAGGTCAAGACAAATATTTCTGATGTTTGCATGGTTTGTGCTGTGTTAAAATAGAGGTAACTAGATAATAAAGTTGATAAAATTAATGAACTTTTACTTTGAAAATGATTTTACAACAGGGGGGTTACATAATGGATGAAGTCGATATTATGATCTTAGCAGAACTTCTGGAAAATTCTCGGATCAGTGTGACAGAGCTTTCTAGAAAGATTAATTTAAGTAGGCCCAGCTTGGCAGAGCGAATGGAGAGACTTAGGGAGAATCAATATATCCTAGGCTATACAATAGATATCAATCCTAAGTTAATGAACTTGTTGTCTTTTTATATACAAATTTCTGGATTGAAAATAGAATTTGAAAAATTTGAAGAACGAGTAAAGAATTTTGATGAGATTACAGAGTGCTACTCATTGACCGGCAGTCGATCCTATCTATTGAAGGGTTATGCTGTGGATGTGAGCCATTTAAATCGAATCTTGGAACAACTTGTGCGCTATTCTACGGCGGAAACCTCCATCGTGCTGGCGCCTATCTTTACAAAAAAACTCAATGTGAAAAAAATCTATAAGCAATATCTAGCCTCTAAACAAATCGATAATCGATAGGTTATTTTCCCTTGGCGTGTTATAATACTTGTCGTGCATTTATAAAATCAAGTTTAACTTGGACTGGTTCGAGAACTTCCCAGGATAAAAAACCAAGTATCTCAAATATTTGATGAAGGAGATTGGAGAATGAATGCGAAAAGAATTATTGTAGATTGTGATCCGGGGATTGATGACGCCCTGGCACTGATGTATATCTTGAAGAATCCACGCTTTGAGGTTGAGGCGATTGTGACGGTGTGTGGAAATATTGACGCCCACAAGAGTGCGACGAATGCAAATTTAATTGGCACTTTGATGACGGGGCGAGAACTGCCGATTTATGTAGGGAGTACGGTGCCTCTTGAAAAGCCCTTTGAGGATGCGGAGGAAACCCACGGCAAGGATGGTCTGGGTGACAGCGGCTTTGACATGCCTGAGCGCGTGTTTGAGGAAAACGGCGTGGAGAAAATGGCGGAGATTTTACTTGCCGCTATAGAGCCTATGGATATCTTTGCCCTGGGGCCACTGACAAATATTGCGAAATTACTTACGAAGTATCCAGAAGTTGTCTCAAACATCGGCACGATTTATTCCATGGGTGGAAACTACCGCACACATGGCAATACCACATCCATGGCGGAGTTTAACTATTGGTGCGATCCCGATGCAGCAGCCATTGTCTTTGAAGAATGTGCAAGACACGGATTGATTCTTCACATGATTGGACTGGATGTAACGCGAGAATTTTTGTTTACGCCAAATATCCTGTCCTACTTATCTCGAATTCATACCAAGATGGGCGAGCTTGTCGGGAGACTCACAAGGCATTATTTAGATTTCCACTGGGAGTATGAGAAAGTCATTGGCTGCGTCATCAATGATGTGCTCGTGCCCATCTTTGCGCTCTATCCGGAATATGCCGGTGGATTTGACACCTTTGTGGAAGTGGCTAAAGATGGTGCGGCGCGCGGTGTGACGCTTGTAGATACCATGGATTTTTATAAGAAAGATCCAAATTGCCGCGTCTATGACGAAATTGATCGCAACGGCGCCATGGCAGAGATGCTTGCGGTTCTCACAGGGGAGTCTTACGATTTAATTTTAGAAAATTTAGAGAAGATGGAGCCTGCGCAACTTAGCCATAAAGTGACTCGCCATTATGAATAGTCAACGCACGAGACGAATGGTGTTTGGGGCACTGGCGGCGGCGATCAATATTTTAGGGGGAATCCTTGCCTTTGGTTTACGACTTCCCATTTATCTGGATATGATCGGCACACTCTTTGTTGCCGTGGCGCTTGGCCCCGGTGCAGCGGTTGCAACAGCAGTCATCAGTGCGCTGGTCAATGGAATGTACGATATCTACGCCGTTTATTTTATGCCGGTGGCGCTTATTGGCGGTTGGATTGCCGGGATGATTTTTAAATGGCGTCCGGCGCACTGGACAAAGAAAACGCCCCTGGAGCTTTATTTTATAGCGCCTTCAACGATTGTCGCGTCCATGATTGCAGCGCAACTCTTTGGCGGACAGACCTCCAGTGGATCCTCTGTGATTGCGCAATTTTTAAATAAGATGGGATTGAATCTTATCTCTAGCGTCTTTCTAACGCGAATTGCTACGGATTACGCCGATCGATTGATTTCTATTGTGATTGTGTTTTTACTTTTACAAAAGATTCCAAGAGATCTCTTGGATGTGAATTAAGGTGAATCGATACAGTGAGATTACAGAGAAATTCCCAAGGGAGATTGTGCTACTGAAGGGACGGCCGTGCAAGTGGGGCAGATGTACCTTTTGTGACTATATCTTAGATAATTCCTGTGATGAGGATCTGATGATCTTGGAAAATCGCAGGGCATTAAGTGAGGTGACGGGGAAGTACGGTACGCTTGAAGTGATTAACTCCGGCAGTGTCTTTGAACTTCCTGAGAAGACCCTCGAGGACATTGGAGATCTTGTCGAGAGTAAAAAAATTAAACAGCTCGTCTTTGAAGCGCACTGGATGTACCGACGCCGCGTGGATGAGATGCGAGAATTTTTTAAGATCCCCATCTTTTATAAGACCGGTGTGGAGACCTTTGACAACGACTTTAGGCAGAAAATTCTTAAAAAGGGCGCGGGTTTTCAGACGCCGGAAGAAGTGTCGGAGTACTTTGACTCGCCCTGTCTTATGATTGGGATTGAGGGGCAGACGCGTGAGATGATTGCAAGAGATATTGAGATTATTCAGGAGCATTTTGAGCACGCGACCATCAATATCTACCACAACAACTCCACCCATGTGAAGCGAAGCGATGTGCTGGTCCGCTGGTTTTTAGAGGAGTACCACTGGCTTCTTGAGGATCCAAGGTTTGAGGTGCTCTTAAATACAGAGGACTTTGGTGTGACCGACGGCAGAGTGCGTGATTAATAATTTTGTATTGTCATGAATTTGTATCATGATTTTACTTGAATATATTTTAAGATGTCGTACAATAGAGTTAAGAAATAACTTGTAAACTAAATAAAGGAGCATGAGATGTCCTGGCGTGTATACGGTGCCTATGAAACCGAAGAGGATGCCGTAGTAGAAGTTGATTTTCTCACTTGTTGTGGATATGACAAGAAAGACATAAAAGTTGTAGGAAAGAACCCTTTTAAGGTGGAGGTGCGCTCCGTAGAAGAACTCTATGCGTGGCAAGGAACAAAAGACGGCTTCACTTATGATAAGTGGAAGGAAGATGATATTCGTTTTAATGAAGATGTAAAAGGTCTGTCCTTCTATCGCGATGAATTTAATGCAGGTCACTATATCTTACTAATTACAGAGGATGGATCGAGTATGGACTCTGTCCTGGCCGACATTCCGGTACCGAGGACGAGACAAAATTGCTATCTATAAATATTTCATAAAATCGACAGAGCGAAAGGTAGATGTTGGAGATACATCTACCTTTTTTATTTTCTTATCATCAGTTTAATAGTTCTCTTAAAGGGCATGTTAAATACAGGTAAATAGCTGGAATGAGAACAAGCTGCTATCTTAACTTCATAGGATGTGATTCCAATGTTCGAATAATAGCAAAAAAACCTTATTATAAAAACGATTTCATCCTATGTCTGGGACTCTGTTATAATAAAGAGGTAAAACTTGAAAAAGATGAATTAAACTGTGTACTTTACTTCATGCTCACTAAGAAAACGATTAAACTTAAAATTAAAAATGGATATAGGGTGAGTTTTGTGAAAAATCAGAAAATGTTGCGACACTGTTTTCCTTGATATTTGTTTTATTGCTCTCAACTTCTGTGAGTGCAGAAGTCATTGGCGAAGTTGAGAAAAGTGAAGAGCTGGATAAGTACACTGTGATCATAGGATATGCTGAAAAAGACGAGGAAGTTATTTTTAGCGGTCTGAATGAAATAGAGAAAGAAAAATTCTTAGAAGATAAAACAAATGAGGTCTTTGAATATTTATCCAAAAATGAAAACGATAAAATTATTGAAATGAAAAATCAAAATCCTAAATTAGATATTATTATACAAAAATCTGGGAATGAAGAGGATATTTTGGGAATGGACAGTGAATTTAATGGAGATTCTATTAAATTAGAGAAATATGAAATATCTCCTTATGCATATGACACTGACACTTATATCTCCAGTAAAAGATTTAGGGTTACCAATGATAGAACGGCTTTTGCAAACTGCATTGCTAAGGTGAGAGTTGATAGAAATTTAACGAATCAACGAGTTACTATTGTGGGGATCAATGTATCCATAGTTGATAGTTATGGAAAATTCAGTTTCAGACCCATTTATACTGGAACTAATAAAGCTAGGCTCGCAAGGTCATATCTTGGTCAAGATGGCATTGGAAATGGGGCGATATATTTTACCGCTTATTTTAATAAGACTGTAAGTATGTGGTAAAGCTTTTATTACATGGTTAATATACGTGAGGCTTTATAATTGAGGTGCGTATGAAAAGATATTTGTTGATTCCATTGCTACTCCTACTGTTACTCGTGGGGTGCGGAAAGGCCGATGAGGCAAATACCGGCAAAAAGATCGAAGGACCGGCGGACCAACCGCTGAATAAAGAGGAGATATTCTCGAAGTTTGTTAGTCAACAAGCGCTTGACAGTTATGTACTCAATACCCACGGGGAACCCTCCAATTTTTTCATCGGGGACCGGGAGGTCGGGGAATACGAGGCCATGGTCGAGATGATAAGGGAGCCTGAGATTTCTCATAGGATATGGGAAGATGACAGAGGTAGGTCTGAAGAATATGTCATCGATGGGAAAGTGAGCTTTCGCCGATCGGACCATGGAGAGTGAATCAGAGAAACCCAAGATAACCCGGGTGAT
>CAYFQX010000060.1:6404-8701 GCA_964345405.1 uncultured Peptoniphilaceae bacterium | reverse complement strand
CTGGTAGCTCGACCTTTTCTCTAACTTTCATCTCAATCTCTTCCATAATTTCAGGATTTTCAGTTAAAAATTGTTTTGCATTTTCTCGACCTTGTCCAAGCTTAATATCGCCATAGCTAAACCAAGAACCGGCACGATCCACCACATCTGTCGTTACGGCAACATCTAGGATATTTCCTTCTTTTGAAATTCCTGTGCCGTACATAATGTCGAATTCAGCCTGTTTAAAAGGAGGTGCCACTTTATTTTTAACTACTTTCACACGCACTCGGTTACCAATAACCTCATCTTGTTTTTTTTTTTTTTTTTTGCGACGAATATCTAAACTCTCGGAAGTAAAGAATTTTAGTGCACGACCACCTGTTGTTTTCTCCGGATTGCCAAACATGACGCCAATCTTTTCACGAAGTTGATTGATAAATACTACGGAGCAATTTGACTTGCTGACGGCACCAGTAAGTTTTCTAAGTCCTTGACTCATCAGACGCGCTTGAAGACCCATGTGGCTGTCGCCCATTTCCCCTTCAATTTCCGCCTTTGGAACTAGAGCTGCAACTGAGTCCACAATAACAATGTCCACTGCATTACTTCGAACTAAAGCTTCTGTAATTTCAAGTGCCTGTTCGCCAGTGTCAGGTTGAGAAATGATAAGATTTTCCGTGTCGACGCCAAGGGCACGAGCATAACTAGGATCCAGAGCATGCTCAGCATCCACAAAAGCGGCAACGCCACCTTGTTTTTGTGCTTCAGCAATAAAATGAAGTGCTAGCGTTGTCTTCCCCGATGATTCCGGTCCAAAGATTTCGATGATACGTCCTCTTGGAATTCCACCGACGCCTAGAGCCACATCCAGTGCCAAAGAACCAGTAGGAATGGTATCAACATTTAAATTACTATCCTCACCTAAGCGCATAATGGCGCCCTTGCCGTACTCCTTCTCAATTTTGGCAATGGCCTCATCTAAGACACGTTTTTTGTTCTCATCCATTGATTAACCTCCTAAAATTTTATAAAGCAAAGTACTGATGGCCTTGGTAGCTGCTCTCGATTGAATTTCATTGCGACTGCCACCAAGATGTAACTCTTCATTGACAATTTCAACGCCATCTTTTCTTATACTGAAATAGACAAGTCCCACCGGTTTATCCTCACTTGTTACAGGACCCGCCTCGCCGGTTGTAGCAATGGCATAGGTAGATTTTGTGCGTCCATATAGACCACGACTCATCTCACTGGCACATTGATAGCTTACGGCTCCATAGGTATCAAGTACCTCACCGGAAACACCAAGCGTCTCCATCTTTGCTTCGTTAGAATATGTGACAAAACCACTTTCAAAGACTTTTGATGAGTTCGGTACTTCAGTTAATCTGTGAGCAAGTAAGCCGCCTGTAATAGATTCAGCAAAAGAGACAGTCTGTTCCCTTTCGCGAAGTTCGTGAATTAAGCGAGCAACAATTGAAATATCACCCTCGCCGAATATATAGGCACCAAATTCTTCCTTTAGAGCACGGATAATCTCATTCATTTCTCTATGAACTTCATCTCGATTGTTGGCGGAATTTGATGTAGCAATAATTTTAACTTCGACTTCACCGGATTTAGCAAAGGTATTGATCTCTATATGATCATTTTCTAAGTTCATTTCGCGAATCTTTCGCTCAACATTACTCTCTCCAAGTAACATAATATAGAGTGAATGGGACAAGATCTCAGTTTCTTGAATGGGAAGATATTTATTTACAATTTCCTTAATCATGGGTCTGAATTCACTTGGAGGTCCAGGTACGAGGAAAATATTTTTACCATCCAAATTTAAAAATAAACCGGGAGCAGTTCCATGAAAATTCTTTATGACCGTCGAACCTTCAATGACATTGGCCTGTCTCAAATTACTCTCACTGAAAGTGTAGCCATTGGCCTCAAAATGTTCCTTTAACATTAGAAAGGCTTCCTCACTCTTTATAACTTTAAGTCCCAGGGCCTCTGCTGTCACTTCTCGGGTAATGTCATCATTGGTAGGTCCGAGTCCTCCGCAAATAAAGATGACATCACTGCGGTCAAAGGAGCGCTTAAATGCATCTAACATGTCATCTCGATTGTCTCGAATGGAGGTGTGAAATTCAACTTCAAACCCCTTTTCTGTGAGTAATTTTGATACATAGGGTCCATTTGTGTTTGTAATATCTCCAATGAGAATTTCAGTGCCAATAGTAATTACTTCTGCTTTCATAGATCACCTCAAATATTTTCTAAATCCAGTACATGTATATTTTTATTGATATAATCTACGCCGC
>CAYFQX010000060.1:0-6394 GCA_964345405.1 uncultured Peptoniphilaceae bacterium | reverse complement strand
GTACGGCGATATAAAACAAGACAAGACCAATTTTAGTAGGAATTGGTGGCGAGAATAGGAGAGAAACCAGGGATACCAGCTGAAAAATCGTCTTGATCTTCCCCCAAATACTAGCTGCAATGGTAATATTTTGAGATGCCGCTAAAGTACGAAAACCGGTAATGATAAACTCTCTGGCAATGATGATAACTACAGCCCAAGCAGGCAGAACTTTAAGTTCCACTAAGGCAATAAAAGCTGCACAGGTAAGTATCTTATCTGCTAGTGGGTCCATAAATTTACCAAAGGTCGTAATAAGTTGTCTGGAACGAGCTAAGTGGCCATCGAGCATATCTGTCAGTGCCGCAATCGTAAAGACGATGCCTGCATAGAGCTGGTGATTTGGAAAATCTAAAACCATGAGCACCAAAAATACGGGAACGAGTAAAATTCTAAAAATAGTGAGTTTATTTGCTATATTCATCCAGCTCACCTCTAAAATCATGTTCCAAAGCCTTTTGAATTTTAACAGGATAAAAATTCCCCAATGTCAAATCAACAGGACTCTCTACATAGACTACGCCGTCAATTTCAGGAGCGTCATAAGGACTACGACCAACATAGAGACCCGGTTCAACCTTTTCCTCAATGAGGACATCTACCGTTTGCCCCACTCTCCTCTCTAAAAGTTTAGCGCTGATTAATTCCTGTTGTAGCATAAGACGTTCCTGTCTTGAAATTTTTGTTTCTTCATCCACTTGCCCATCCATTAAGAAGGCAGGTGTTCCCTCTTCCGGACTATAAGTGAAGGAGCCAACGCGGTCAAGGGGATGATCCTCTAAAAATGTCAATAGCTCTTCAAAGTCTTCTTCAGTTTCTCCGGGGAAGCCAACAATAAATGTCGATCGAATTGAAATATCATCTACATCTCTTCTTAGGGTATTGATGAGATGGATGATGTCTTCCTTGCGACTCTTTCGTCCCATCGCTCTTAAGATATTGTCACTGACATGTTGAAGCGGAATATCAATGTAGGGTACGATCTTAGGATTTGTGTTCATTTCATCAACAAGTTCCTGTGTAAAATATTCCGGATAGGCATAGAGAAGTCGAACCCATTTCAAATCTTCAATGCTTCGAAATTCTCTAAGTAAATCGGCCAGACGTCGCTTGCCATAGAGGTCGATTCCGTAGTCGGTAATGTTTTGAGCAATGATGATGATCTCGCGAGTCCCGCGAGCCACAAGATCTTCTACTTCACGGACAATAGCTTCAATGGCACGGCTTTTATTTTTGCCTTTCAGAGCAGGTATAATGCAGTAAGTACACTGATTATTGCAACCCTCTGCTATTTGGACATATTCAGTGACGCCCACATCCTCACGTGGTTTATCTTCAATATACTCTGCTTCAATTTCGCCGGTAAATTGAACTCGTTGCCCCTTATAGATATCAAGTAGCGCTTCATTGATTTGGCGGATATTTCCCGTACCAAGGATTCCGTCCACCTCAGGCAGTTCTTCCAGCAGTTCTTCAGGATAGCGCTCTGCAAGACAACCGGCAAGGAGAATCTTCTCAAGTTTACCGTGCTCCTTAAACTGAGCCATGGATAAAATTGTATCAATCGATTCCTCTTTTGCGGATTCTATAAAACCACAAGTATTAACAATGATTACCTCAGATTCCTCTAAATTTTCTGTCGGATTAAAGTGATCCCTATCTAAAATACTCTTCATAAGTTGAGTGTCGATATCATTTTTCGAACAACCCAAGGTAACAATTGAAACATTTTTCATTAATTATTCTCTCCCTTTAAATACGCGTCGATTTCCTCATCAGACCACAAGAGTTTACGCGGTTTTGAACCTTCATGAGGTCCTATAACTCCCATCTCCTCCATCTGGTCTACCATTCGTGCTGCACGTGCATAGCCTACTTTCAATCGTCTCTGTAAGAAAGAGATGGAGGCCTGGTTTTGTGTCAACACAAGGTGAATCGCTTCCTCTAATAGTTCATCTGTCTCTACAAGTGGCGTATTTTTCTTAGTTTCAATGGCATCGAGGACCTCCTCATTAAATTGAGTCTCTTCTTCATGTCCTTCCGATACATATTTTATGATTTTATCTACTTCTTCATCACTTACAAAGGCACCTTGAATTCGCTTAGGCTTTGAGTAAACACCCTGATAAAATAACATATCCCCTTTACCTAGTAATTTTTCAGCGCCGGACATATCCAAGATTGTTCTGGAGTCGATTTGTGATGAAACTGAAAAGGCAATTCTCGATGGAATATTTGCCTTGATGGTTCCTGTGATAACATCGACTGAGGGGCGTTGTGTCGCCAAAATTAAATGAATGCCCGCGGCACGTGCCATTTGAGCAAGTCTTGTAATGTAATCTTCCACTTCGTTGGCAGAGACCATCATTAGGTCCGACAATTCATCGACAACGATCATAATCTTTGGTAGTGTCGTCTTTGTCGGATCACCTTGGGACTCGATTTTTTCATTATAGGAAGTGATATCCCGTACCATCTCTTCGGCAAAGAGTTTATATCTCTTTTCCATTTCATCCACTGCCCAACTCAGTGCAAAGGCAGCTTTTTTAGGATCCGTGACCACTGGAATTAAAAGATGTGGAATCGTGTTATAAATACTAAGTTCAACAACTTTTGGATCTATTAAAATTAATTTGACATCCTTTGGACTCGATTTATATAAAATACTTGTCAATATGACGTTGATACACACGGATTTCCCTGAACCGGTAGCACCTGCAATGAGAAGATGAGGCATTTTATCAATGGTGGATATAATTGTCTCGCCAGAAACATCTTTTCCCAGAGCCAGCGGGACATTACTGTCTAGCGTTTTAAACTCTTCACTATCAATCATTTCACGTAAACTCACACTGTCCTTTACATGATTTGGAACCTCTATTCCCACGGCTCGCTTCCCTGGAATCGGCGCCTCAATGCGGATATCTGAACTTGCTAAACTTAAGGCCAGATTGTCTTGAAGTGCAACAATTCGGTTCAGCTTAATTCCGGGTGCCGGCTCCAATTCATAACATGTGATCGTCGGTCCGCGGTTGATGGCGGTGATTCTTGAGTCTATATTGAAATTTGCCATCGTCTCTTCAATGATACGACCGTTTTTACGCATAAGTTCATCGCTGACGCCTTCACTGCTAGAGACTTTTTTAAGTAGTGAAAGTGGTGGATAGTGATACTTTTCCTCCATTTCCTCATTTTTAATTTCCTTAGTGAAAGCTTCCTTTTCATCTTGATTTAAAGGCGTTGCCTTGACTTGAACTTGCTCGCTGGCAGGAGCAGGTTCCGAAGGAATATCTACTTGGGTATCTGTAGGCTCAGTCGCCGACTTTGGTCTATAGTCACGAATTTCAACTTCAAACGGTTTCTGACTCGGCATTGTTTTTTTCTTAGGCTTTGGTTGAACCTTTTTCTCTTCCACCGCTTTTTTATCATGAGCTCGATTTTTAAATTTTTGAATTAACTGGCTTATCCACTGACCCATTTGAATAGCAAGTTCCTTCCATTTTTTGGGATGTATTAAGATAAATACAGAGATTAGACCCAAAAACCCAAGCAAAATAAGCGTTCCCAAACGACCAAAGAGACTTAAAAATGCACTGGAAAAGAAATGTCCCAGAACCCCTGCATCCCTTGGTGAATTTAGATAGAAACTGATCTGATGATCAAATGTAAAGCGATGTAGTGTATTGATATCTGTATAGACTAAATTGATAAATGAAAATAATAAAATAGATGTGAGACATCTGGTCTTTACTTGAGATTGTAAGTTTGATATAAGTAGAACGCCAATAAGCCCCATAGCCAGGGCAAAGACCTTTCCACTTACACCAAATAAAAAGTTAAATAAAAACCTAAAAGCAATGCCAAGCCAACCCATCTCAAAACTAATTAAGCTAAAAAAGCAAAGCACGGCCAGGACAATAAGTCCTGCACCTAGGAGACGCTGTTGTTGAGCCTTTTCCACTTCCGTTGCTTTGGTTTTCTTTTTGGTGCGTCGTTTATTGGACACATTCTCACCTCAATCATATGTTCTTTTATTATTATAACATAGATGGTTACATTTATACACCAGTGTGACCAAATCCTCCTGCTTGTCTGTCACTTGCAGTTAAATCCTCAACCGAATCCACATTTACAAACTCCACTGCTTCATACTTAGCGAAGACCATCTGCGCAATTCGCTCACCTGGTGCTATAGAAACCGGCTCATGATTTAGATTTACGATCATGACTTTAATTTCTCCACGATAGTCGGAGTCAATGGTACCAATGCCATTTGCTAAAGTAAGTCCACGCTTATAGGCAAGTCCACTGCGAGCGCGAATTTGAGCTTCGTAACCGTTAGGTATTTCTAAATAAATTCCCGTTGGTACAAGAACTCTCTCAAGGCTTTTCAGTTCGATTTCTTCCTCAATATTTGCATATAAATCTACACCGGCAGCGCCCTCTGTTTGAAACTTGGGATTTTCAAAATCGGATTCATTATATATTTTAACTTCCATTTATAACCTCCATATAAAAATAGCCGCAAAAACTTGCGGCTATTCTAGTTATTATTAGTTACGTTCAGGTTTAGGTAGTAGAGCTTTTCGTGACAAACTGATCTTGCCTTTGTCAACGCCAATAACTTTGACTTCGACTTTGTCTCCAACCTTTAGTACATCCTCAACCTTTTCGACGCGCTTGTTGTCAATTTGTGAGATATGAAGTAGACCTTCTTTTTCCCACATGATTTCCACAAAGGCACCAAAGTTTACGATATTTTTTACAGTTCCTGTAAAGACATCTGCCTCTTTGACTTCATAGACAATTTGAGAGATGATTTCCTTAGCTTCCTCTCCCTTTGCTCGATCTTGAGAAAGGATGGATACCTTGCCGTCATCATCAATTTCTATTTCTGCGCCTGTCTTCTCAATGATCTTGTTGATCATTTTACCGCCACTACCAATGACTTCCCCAATCTTGTCGGGATCAATTTGAATGGTTGTAATGAGAGGTGCATAAGGTGATAGTTCAGCACGAGGTTCCTCAATGGTTCCATGAAGATGATCAAGGATAAATACGCGAGCACGGCGCGCCTTTTCAAGAGCGAGCTCAAGAATTTCCTTATCTACACCATCGATCTTGATATCCATTTGTAGTGCGGAAATTCCATATCGAGTACCGGCTACTTTAAAGTCCATATCGCCATAGTGATCTTCTAATCCTTGAATATCTGTAAGGACGATAGGTTCTGAACCGTCGCTAATCAGACCCATGGCAATACCTGCAACAGGAGCTTTAATTGGCACACCGGCATCCATTAGTGAAAGTGTAGAACCACAGACACTGGCCATGGAAGACGAACCGTTGGATTCTAAAACTTCCGATACAATTCGGATAAAATAAGGGAACTCATCCTTGGATGGTAGCACGGGAATGAGTGCACGCTCAGCTAAAGCACCGTGACCGATTTCGCGACGACCCGGACTGCGTGGTGGTCTCGTTTCCCCAACAGAGAAAGATGGAAAATTGTAATGATGGACATAACGCTTGATAAATTCAGGATCTAGACCATCAATAATTTGCCCATCATTTAAGCTTGCAAGTGTCAAGGCACTTAATACTTGAGTTTGACCCCTTGTGAACAGTCCGCTACCATGTGCTCTAGGTAAAAGACCTACTTCAGAAGATAATGGACGAATTTCATCAAAATCTCTTCCATCACTTCGTCTATGTTCTTTTAAAATTTGTTCTCTAAAGATGTCTTGAATCAATTCTTCCATGATTTGGTTAATGACAAGGCTATCGATCTCTCTCTCTTCAACAAGTTCATTAACTTCTTCACGAACGACATCCAGTGCGTGACCTTGAACGGTCTTATCCTTGTTATCAAGAGCAATCTTCACTTTGTCAAAGGCAAAGTCACGAATTTCCTCACGAAGTTCACTGTCAATAGCAAGAGGTTCGAAATCCATTTTTTCTCTGCCAACAGCTTCAATAATTTCATCAATTTGAGCAGTCATCTTTTGAATTGCTTCATGCCCAAATAAGATTGCATTTAGTACTTGCTCTTCAGTAAGTAAGTTTGCGCCGGCTTCAACCATCATGATGGCATTGGCTGTTCCTGCTACGACAAGATCAAGATCTAAATCTGAACGTTCGCTCATACCCGGATTTAAGATAAACTCGTCATCTTTAAGTCCAACGCGAACAGAGCCGGTTGGCCCTAGGAATGGGATATCTGAAATAGATAGTGCAATGGAAGATCCAATCATAGACAAAATGTCTGTAGGATAATCAGGATCATAACTAAGCACAGTGGCCACCACTTGAATATTGTGGTAGTAACCTTCAGGGAAAAGTGGACGAAGTGGGC
>CAYFQX010000059.1:0-8827 GCA_964345405.1 uncultured Peptoniphilaceae bacterium | reverse complement strand
GGGTGATAGTGCCGTCGGATTGTGGAATACATTGACATTTAAAAATTTTGTAAAGATGTCTGCAAGAAATGCAACGAGAGCAAGTTTAAAAAGCACCATGTAGGTGGTGTTGTATTCTTCAGGTAGTGGCGGTAGAAGTGTCTTCATTTCTAGATTTACTTTACCGTCTTCAGTTTCATTTTCATAGATGCCGTCGCGGTAATTATCCAACAGTCGAGCGGCCTCTTTCTTTAAGAAGATGGCAGTCAGTGGATAGCCGATAAATCCCTGCACGACATAGACAAGGACGGCAAGCAGTCCAAGACTTGGCAGTCCTGAGGCAATGGCGGCATCCTTCATAATAATGGCTGCGACAATTCCCCCTGTCAGTGGTGGCGCTCCAACAATGGCCACTTCACGACCGAGAATCGCAACGCCGAGAGTCATAAGGATGGCAATAATGCCCACAACCCCCGCTAGAGAAATAAGCACTGCCTTCCATTGATACAGGAGTTCTTTGACATTCATCATACTGCCCATGTGAGTAATCAGCAGATAGATGCACATCCCTGCAACTGGTTGACTTAATGTGGCGATTTGGATTATGTCTTTTGGTAAAAAAGTTAAAAATCCGATAAGAAATAAAATGGCCGTTACAAATACCGATGGGATAAAGGCTTTAGACTTTGTAGATACGATATCCCCAATCACCATTGGAAATAGAACGACGACAAGTGCCATGATGGCGGTGATTTCCATATGAACCCTCCTTATTTAAAAATTTTAACTATTGTATCATAGCCTGAGACTATATTCAATTAAAATCTTTGTAAAATTGTTAATTCTCTATTACATTAAAGGGTGAGAGTGTCTTTTTGGAAATTTCACCGAGTGGGTAAGGCTAGAACTTGTCCTCCGCCCAGGCGATGCAGTTATTTACGGCGCGTTTCCACTCCTTAAACTTTTCCTGACGGATAGCGTCCTCCATCTGCGGTTTAAATTCACGTTCCACAGACCAGAGACTTCGAATTTCTTCAAGATCCTTGTAAACTCCGGAGCCGAGTCCTGCAAAGTAAGCTGCGCCAAGGGCCGTCGTCTCCACACAGGCCGGGCGAATGACCGGAGTGTTTAAAAAATCTGCCTGCGCTTGAAGCAGGAAGTCATTATTTGCAGCGCCGCCATCGACTTTTAAAGTGCTGCGCATCAATTGACTGTCCTCTTCCATGGCCTCGATGACATCTCTGGAAAGTAGAGCAATGGATTCCAAAGTTGCGCGGACGATGTGGTTTTTGTTGGCGCCGCGACTAAGTCCGACGATACTTCCCCTGGCGTAGGCATTCCAATAGGGAGCGCCAAGTCCTGTAAAGGCAGGGACGACGGTGACGCCGTGGGTATCGCTTACTGAAAGTGCCATTGCTTCAGATTCGGAGGAATCGTGCATAAATTTCAGCTCATCACGCAGCCACTGAATGGCACTGCCGGCAACAAAGATGGAACCCTCCAGTACATAGGTCACTTCTTCGCCAAGTTGCCAGCCAATGGAAGTAAGTAAACCGTGTTCGCTAAAAATGGGTTCACTTCCCGTATTCATCAGCACAAAGGCGCCGGTGCCGTAGGTATTTTTTGCCTCAGTGACATCAAAACAAGCTTGACCAAAGAGGGCCGCCTGTTGATCGCCGGCCACTCCGGTGATAGGGATAAATTCTCCGAAATAATCCTCATGAGCATATCCAAAGGAACCGCTTGAGGGTCGCACCTCCGGCAAGATGGATCGTGGAATATCCAGCCAATCTAAAATCTCCTCGTCCCAATCGAGGGTGTTGATATTAAAGAGCATAGTTCGGGAGGCGTTGGAGACATCGGTGGCATGGACTTTGCCGCGTGTTAGGCGGTAAATCAAATAGCTGTCCACGGTACCAAAGGCAATTTCGCCGCGATTTGCACGCTCCCGGAGTCCCGGCGTATGGTCAAGAATGTATTTAATTTTTGTCGCAGAAAAGTAGGCGTCAATGACAAGTCCTGTCTTTTGGTGAATGGCTTCGGTCAGTCCCCGAGCCTTTAACTCGTCGGCAAGTTCTGCCGTGCGACGACACTGCCAGACAATGGCCGGATGCACCGCCTCTCCGGTCTTGCGATCCCAAAGAATGGTGGTCTCTCTTTGATTGGTAATGCCCAGGGCGCGAATTTCACTTCGCTCAATACCGGCATGGACAATGGCTTCCGTAGCCACCCCGATCATTGTCGATAGAATTTCAGAGGGATCCTGCTCCACCCAACCAGGCTTAGGAAAGTACTGTGTAAATTCCTTTTGAGCCATGGAGATGATTTCTCCCTCGCGATTAAAAATAAAGGCACGATTGCTTGTAGTTCCCGCATCAAGGGACAGTATATAATCCATAAGATATTCTTCCTCCATGATATAATAGATACTATGTAGAAAAGTTTACCATAACATGGGTTAAAATGGGTAAGTAAGGAATAAATCTGGTTTTTTTAAGGAGATTTGTATGAAATATAAAGGTCGCAGACAGAGTCGCAATGTGGAGGACAGAAGGGGGCGCGGCGTTCCCATCGGTGGACTTGGCATTGGCGGGCTCATACTTGTCATCTTATTTACACTGCTTTCCGGTGGCGATGTGGGCAATGTGATTGAGCAAATTGCACCGCCTACCGGGCAATCTCAGGGAAGTTATGAGGCCACTGCACAAGAGGATGAGCTTTTTGAGTTTTCATCGGTGGTCTTGGCAGATACGGAAGATATTTGGCACGAGGAGTTTCAAAAGATGAACCGAGAGTACACGGAGCCGAAGATGGTCATCTTTCAAGATGCCACTCAGTCCGGTTGCGGTTTGGCCTCTGAGCAAGTGGGGCCCTTTTACTGCCCCGTCGATCAGACGATTTATTTGGATTTAGATTTTTATAGAGATCTACAGTTAAAACTTGGGGCGAAGGGGATGTATTCCTTTGCCTATGTCATTGCCCATGAAGTGGGCCATCACGTTCAAAATGAACTGGGCATTTTAAGTCAAGTTCAAAAGATCAAATCTCAAGTAAATGATGTGCAAGCAAACCGCTGGTCTGTGGCTACGGAACTTCAAGCGGATTATCTTGCCGGCGTGGTGTCAAAAAAACTGGAGGAAAGTGGCTATTTGGATGTGGGCGATATTCAGTCGGCCATCAGTGCCACCGAGGCCATTGGTGACGATGTACTTCAAACACGTGCCCAGGGCCGTGCCGTACCGGACAGCTTTACTCACGGCACCAGCGACCAAAGGACCCAGTGGTTTTTAAAGGGCTATGAAGCCGGAGATTTAAGTCAAGGGGATACTTTTACCGCCCTTGGCCTTCAATGATAGAAAGGATGATTTAGTTGTTAAGTTACGAGGGGAAGGTCTTTCGACCTCCGTCTGAATGGAAAAGTCTAATTGTACAGGCCAGCGTTGGTTGCGCCAACAACACCTGTACTTTCTGCACTATGTATAAGGAAGATTCATTTCATGTAAAGGATGAGGAAAAGTTATTTAGGGAACTGGAAGAGACGGCAGCTCAGTTTAATGGCTACGAGCGCATCTTTGTTGCCGATGGCGATGCTCTGTGTCTCTCGACAGATCGCCTGTTAAGACTCTTTCACAAATTAAGGGAACTCTTTCCCTATGCCAAGCGCATTGGAATTTACGGTACGGCAAGGGACATCAACAACAAGTCCGTGGAAGAACTTAGAGAACTTAAGGATGCAGGTCTTGGCATCATCTATCTTGGAGTTGAGACGGGGGATCCCCAGTTACTTGAAAAGATCAAAAAGACCATTACGGTAGAGGAATATATTTCGGCGGCAAAAAAGACAAAGGAAGCGGGCATTCCCCTATCTGTCACATTAATTGCAGGCCTTGGCGGTCGTGAGGGAAGCTATGATCACGCGGTGAAATCTGCTGATGTGATCTCTCAAATGGAGCCGGAGTACACATCCTTTTTGACGCTGATGTTGGATCCTTCCGCACCGATTATGAGAGAGATTCAGTCCGGTCACATGACCTTACTCACTCCTCAGGAAGTTTTAAAGGAAATCGATCTGTTTTTAGAAAATTATACCGGCAAGGAAATGTCCGTGTTTCGAGCCAATCATGCATCAAACTATGCTTCACTGGCGGGGAATTTGCCTCAGGACATATCTCGTCTTCGGGCAGAAATTGCCCACGCCTTAAACACAAATCAAATCAAGCCGGAAGCTTGGCGCGGACTCTAAGGAGGTAGTATGAGCGTAAATTATCATAGAGAAAATCATATTGGATTTATCGAGATCAATCGACCTGAAAAGTTAAATGCCCTAAGTCACGAACTGCTTTTAAATTTAAAAGTAGGGCTAAGTGAGATGATTGAAGATCCCAAGATTCAAGTCATCGTCTTTACCGGCGCCGGCGACCGCGGATTTTGTGCCGGTGGCGATGTCGTGGAAGTCTACAAAGTGGGCGAGGAGCGTGGCTCATTTCCTAGAGATTTTTTTCACTTGGAGTTTGAAGTCGATAAACTCGTGGAGCATACGGACAAAATCGTCCTGTCCTATCTCGATGGCATTGCCATGGGAGGGGGCGTTGGCTTAAGTATTGGTGGCGACTACAGCATTGTCAACGAACGCACTAAATGGGCACTGCCTGAGGCAATTCTTGGTATGACACCGGATGTCGGCTTGGGAACTTATATTTCAAAACTTTCCCAGGCCTACGGACTCTATCTCACCCTCCTGGGTCCCACACTTCCCGGCAATGGACTCATTAGTTTGGGGCTTGCGACACATTTGATCTCATCGAAAGACTGGGAAGACATCGTGAGGGAACTGAAAGAGGCAAAGATCTATATTGGCAATCGAGATAAAAATAAAGAGACCATTGACGGAATTTTAGAAAAATATAAGGCACCCCTTGAGCCATCCTATCTCTCTGAGATTCACGAGGAGTTGATGACTCACTTTAATTTTGAGACATTAGAGGAGATTATAAAATCCTTGGAATCCAGCGATACGGAATTTGCAAAGACGACGGCAGAGGGACTTCGAGCTCGCGATCCCGTAGCACTTCAGGTGATCTTTTATAAGTATTTTGAAGGGAAGAAGTGGAGCAGAGATCTGTGCTTTGATATGGATGAAATCATCCTGGACTATCTCTACTATAAGGGGAACATGAGAGAGGGCATTCGTGCTCAAATGGTGGACAAGGACGGAAAACCCAAGTTCATCCCAGCCACTATTGAAGAGGTAGATGTTGCTGAAATTAAAAATATTTTAAAAGTACCGGACAGCTTTTAATGTCTGTGGAAAGAGAAGGAGAGTAGTCATGAACTTAAATCCCCTAGCCTATCCAAACCCAAGTCGGCGCAGTGTCACCTATGGTCGGGAGGGAATCTGCGCTTCAGGCAATCCCTATGCAACGCAAGCAGGTATAGACATCTTAAAGGCCGGCGGCAACGCAGTCGATGCGGCCATTGCCATGGCCATGGCTCATGTCGTAGCGGAGCCATGCTGTAACGGCCTTGGTTCCGATGCCTTTGCCATTCTAAGTATTGATGGCAAACTCTATGGACTCAATGCATCGGGTCCCGCACCTAAGGCACTCACTGCCAATGTTTTAAGAGAAAAAGGCTACGACGATATTCCTGAGCGCGGTCCCTTGACCATTGATGTGCCCGGTGCTGTAGCCGGTTGGATCCCGTGACCCCGATGATCTCGCAAATTTGGGCATCGGAAGTTGATAATTTAGATAAGTACCGTAAGGACCCCGCCTTTAGAGGATTTTTCGACACCTTCACACGAGATGGAAAGGCGCCACAGGCAGGTGATGTGATGGTACTTCCCCACCATGCCGAAACTTTGGAAAAGATTGTAAAGAGTAAGGGCGAAGACTTTTACCGCGGAGAACTGGCCCATGAGATTGCAGACTACGTTCAATCTCACGGCGGTGTCCTAAGTTACGAAGATCTCGCCCGTTACGAAGTGGAGTGGTGCGATCCCATCTCAGTCAACTACGGTGGTTACGATGTTTGGGAAATGCCACCCAATGGCCACGGCATGACCGTGCTGATGGCACTGGAAATTTTTAAGGGACTGGCAACTGAAGACTTAAGGGAAGAGGAAAAGACACACTACGCCATTGAGGCACTTAAACACGCCTATGTAGATACGCGCGAATATGTTGCCGAGCGCAGTCGTATGCGACCAAGTATGGAACAGCTCCTTGCCCATGCCTATCTTGAGGGGCGCTGTGGTTGTATCGCATCGACGGCCTCAGATCCTCAAATTGGAACACCGGAGGAAAACTCCACCATCTATCTTGCCACTGCCGATGGCGATGGAAATATGGTTTCCTTCATTCAGTCCAACTATCAGGAATTCGGATCCGGCGTCGTCGTTGAGGGAACGGGCATTGCACTTAGCAATCGCGTGCGTAACTTCCGCATGGACATGGATCATCCTAATGGACTTGTCGGGGGAACGCGCCCCTACCATACCATCATTCCCGGATTTTTAACCAAGGACGGCAAACCCATCGGTCCCTTTGGCGTCATGGGTGGATTCATGCAACCTCAGGGACAGTTCCAAGTGCTCTTAAACATGATAGACAAGGGCTACAATCCTCAGGCGGCTCTAGACGCACCGCGCTGGCAGTGGTTTGAGCACAAAAAACTCGGCATAGAAGCAGCCTATGATGACAAGATCGTAGATTATTTAAAATCCTGTGGTCATGAAGTGGAAATCTTCCACGACTCCATCACCATGGGACGCGGACAAATCATCCTCCGTCAAGACAACGGCGTCTATGTCGGTGGCACCGAACCAAGAACCGATGGATGTATTATAGGATTTTAAAATATCAGTGAAAAGGACTCTATTTCTTGTATGAAATAGAGTCCTTTTTATTTGCATTAATTAATGCTATGAATTATATAAATTTAAATAAAGACAATCTCAAGGAAATTCCAAACAATCGCTTTGGAACTCAAAGCGAAATCTATTGGGACGATGCCTTTTTTGGCACTCAAGTTGGCGCCATCACTCGAGGAACTTACACCTTAAAGATTGTAGATCCCCTTCTCTTTGTGAAAAATTTTGTACCGCAACAATATTTGATGCAGAATGCGCCAATCTTTGACTTTGCAGATCTTGACAATGACGCCGGCGCCCAAATGTTTAATGAAGTGGTGGGCTCTCTGTCCGCTGCCTTTTCAAATTATACCAACGATCCCTCCAAGGGCAATCGCATGAGTAAGATTCAGGGCGACCAGATCGGATTTGCGCAGTCTCTTACTCAGGCAGTGGAAGATGCCTATCAGTGGCGAACCGATCGCGGACTTCAAATTGTCAAGACCGCCATCTCGGCCATTGAATATGATGAAGACACGAGAGAAATGATGAAGGATGTGAAGCGGGCAGATGCACTTTCAGGCGCTCGCGGCAATTCTTTTATGCAACAGTCCGTTGAACGCGGTATGCAGTCCGCCGGTGAAAACGGCGGCGGTGCCAACATGGCCTTTATGGGGATGGTCATGGGTGCTGCAGGCAATGTCATGGGCGGTGTGCAGCAACAGCCCGGCGAAAGTTCCCATCAGCCTAATTTTGGTGCGCAAACTGAAGTGCAGGCACAAGAGGCACCACCGGCACAGGAAGCGGCAGATCCCACTGAAAAATTAATTCAAATGAAGAAACTCTTGGATGCCGGCGTCATTACTCAGGAAGAGTTTGACACAGTGAAAAAGCAGCTCCTAGGTTTCTAATATCGAAGGATGGCAGGCGGTTTATAACCGGCAGGAAATCCAAACTCAACGGCGAAATCTTAAGTTGAGGAAAAGCTTAAGACAAATGAGACACCAACGGAAGATGTAACAGAAGTTGTCGTAGAGACCGGACACAAGAAGGGCGGACAGGAAAAGTGTCCCAAGTGCGGTGCAACCGATATTTCTTTCAATGTGGAGACGGGGAAGCTGAGATGCGAGTTCTGTAGATATGAATTTGAGCCGGAATCCGCGCAAAATTTGGAGCAAGATATTACAAAGCTCAAGGGAAAATTGGTGGCCTCAGGAGCAAGTAAGATTCAGGAAGGAACCGATGACATCATCACCTTAAAGTGCGATAGTTGTGGTTCGGAAGTTGTCATTGACACCAAGGAGTCGGCACAGGCTCGATGTCACTGGTGCCGAAACACACTGTCCATCAATGAAAAAGTACCCAATGGAAGTGTGCCCGATGTGGTCTTGCCATTTTCAGTCAAGCGCGACGAGGCAAAGCAGGAGATTGAAAAATTTGTAGGTTCGAGAATGTTTTTTGCCCATCCAGATTTCAAAAAGGAATTTACAACTGAGAATGTCATGGGAGTGTACTTCCCCTATATGCTCGTCGATGTAAACGGCAAGGCGAATTTTTCCGGCGAAGGCGAGCATTTGGTGCGGGAATATGAGGTTAAATTTGGCGACGATAAGGAGACACGCTACGATGCGGATCTCTACCATGTGGAGCGAAAGTTTGACATTGCTATTAAGGAACTCTCCATTGAGTCCAGTTCCGATAAACTCAACAGGAATCATAGGCAAAAGACAAATAATCTCATCAACGCCATCATGCCTTGTGATACGGACAAATGTGTGCAGTGGAATGCAAATTATCTCAAGGGCTACACCTCTGAAAAGCGGGACACCGATGTCGAGCAATTGGAGCATTTGGTTCTTGCGCAGTCCAAGGACATTGCAAAGTATAAAATCAATGATACACTAAAGCACTACGACCGCGGTGTGCGTTGGTATCGCAAGGACTTAACTCTGGAAGGACAATAGTGGCGCGCGGCCTATCTTCCCGTTTGGCTCTACA
>CAYFQX010000058.1:0-8856 GCA_964345405.1 uncultured Peptoniphilaceae bacterium | reverse complement strand
ACGGGGCTTATGATGGTGGCAAAAAACCCCTATGCCCACGCACAGCTCTGTGAAAATCAGACGAGGAAGAAGACCTACGAGGCCCTTGTCCATGGGGAAATTTTACAGGACATGACCATTGATAAGCCCATTATCACACCGCAGCACACGATGGTGCGGTCCATTGGCGAGGGGGGACTGCCGTCAGTGACACGTGTCCAGGTGGTGGCATCTTCAGAGGATTTAAGTTATGTGAAGCTCAAGTTGGAGACGGGACGCACCCATCAAATTCGCGTCCACATGGCAAGCATGGGCCATCCACTTCTTGGGGATGAACTCTATGGGGGCCCGACAAATCTCTTGGATACGCCGGCACTTCACGTGGGAGAGATGGTCTTTACACAGCCAAGAACCGGAGAGAGAATCCAGCTTCGGCAGTCACTTCCTGAAGAATTTCAAACAATTCTAGACAGAAAATTAACGAACTTGTAAAAATGAACATAAGATGATAAAATAAATTTATCAAAGAGATGATAAAACTCTGCGATGATCGATATCTTAGATTAATTTAACCGACACTATTAATATGGGAGACCGGAGTCTCCTAGGGGCAGACGAACCTTCGTTGAAAGGGTGTCTAATTTTAGGAGCAGGTCACCCACCTGCACATACGCGGGGCTAAATTAAAAAAAGACCGACATTGCGGAGTTTTTTTATTGCATGAATAGAATAGGAAAGGGCTCATGACTTTAGATGCAGAATAGAGGTCATGAGCCTTTTTAATAAATTTTATGGATTTGTGTCACTTAAATGAATAGCAGAGGGATTTACCTCCTCTGGGAGAATCTTTTCCATCTTCTTTCCCTTGGCAAGATCATCCACAAGTTTATCCAGCCAACGAATCTTTTGCATCAGTGGATCTTCAATCTCCTGAACTTTAATGCCACAGACCGATCCCCTTAGCTTCTTGGCGCTTGGGTTCATCTGCGGTGCATTGGCAAAGAACGCCTCATAGGACAGTTTTCGTTCCAAGACGTCTTTAAGTCCCGCCTGGTCATAGCCGGTCAGCCAGTAGATGACTTCATCCACCTCAGCCTGCGTCCTCCCCTTTTTCTCAACCTTTGCTACAAGTAGGGGATAGACCTTTGCAAAGGGCATGTCAAATATCTTTTCTCTCTTCACTTTTTACCTCTTGATACGGATAAATACCATGTCTCCTATACATATCCAGTCCAAGGTCGTTCAGTCAGATCTTGTATCTGCAAAGCTCGCCAAGGATTGGATCTCTGAAGAGGATGGTGTAAAATAGTAATATAAAATCGGCACAAAGTTCTACTTCATGCCGATTTATATGGAGAAATAAATTCGCTAAATTTAAAATCTATTCTTCTTGAGATTTAACAACTAGGACGTTGGTATGTGCGTGGTTAATGACCTTGTTGGAAACAGATCCAAGAAGGGTTCTGGAGAAGGCGCCAAGTCCACGGTTACCAATGACGATGAGATCGACCCCGTGCTCATCTGCATAGTTGACAATTTCAGTTGCCGGCGAGCCGGTTTCATAGGAAGTGGTGATGTCACCTTCGTAGACCATTTCAGCCTTGACCTGTGCAAGAAGTTGTTCAGCGCGTTGGGTGTTGGCCTTGACAATGTCTTCGCTAAATGGATAGTTGGTTGGATATTCTTCAAATACGGCAAGTTCCGGTACGACAGTAAATACAATAAGTTCAGAACCAAAGCGTTCGCCAAGCATCATGGCTTGTTTTAGAGAAGCTTTTGAGCTTTCAGAGCCATCAATGGGTACTAAAATTTTTTTAAACATAGTGGCCTCCTTAAGTATATTCAGTTTGATTAATTCTTAGTCATATTGTACCCACAAGAAAATGTTTTAACCAGTAAATGAAAATTATAGAAAGAAGGATTGGTATGTTAGATTTAATCATCAAAAACGCAATGATTCCTGATTTTGAACAAGGCGAGATGGTGAAGGCAGAGGTAGGCATAAAGGACGGCATCATCGTTTCCGTAGGGAAAGTGAGTGAGGAGGCAAGGGAGGTTTTAGATGCCGGAGGAAGGGTGCTGTCTCCGGGGTTTATTGACGTGCATATGCACGAGGATGACTTCACCTTGCAAGGGGAGCGCTACGAAATTTCAAACTATATGCTGAAGATGGGCGTCACCACTTGCGTCGGTGGCAACTGTGGCAATCATCGCCAGGATCTTAGAGATTTTAAACATACCATTGAAAAGCTCGGCGGTGCGCCGGTGAACTACTACATGCTCACCGGTTACAATCATCACCGCGAGGCGCTGGGAGTGGATCGCTACGAGACCGTGACCGAGGCGCAAATGGAAGAGATTAAGGCGCGAGTGAGAGAGGAACTTGCTGAGGGCGCCATGGGGATCTCCTTTGGCATCGAGTATCATCCCGGCATGACCAAGGAAGAAATTCTAGAAATCCTCACACTCCTTGATCCGAAAAAACACCTGGCGGCGGCGCACTACCGAAGCGATGCCACAGAGGCCATTGAAGCCATTGAAGAGATGATTGAAATTGCCGATGAAAGTGGCATTCCCTTCCAAATCTCTCACTTGAGCAGTTGTTCCGCCATGGGACAGATGGATGAGGCCCTTGAGATCATCGGTGCAGCCATGAAGCGCAATCCGGGACTAAACTACGACACCTATCCTTACAACTGTTTCTCCACTAAAATTGGATCTGCCGTCTTTGATGAGGGCTGCTTTGAGCGCTGGGGCTGTGACGAATCGGCGCTACTGATTCCTGCCGGCGAATTTGAAGGTCAGCGCTGTACCCCTGAAATTTTTAAAAAACTTCGCCAAGACGCACCTGAGACGCTGGTCATTGCCTTTGCCATGGAAGAGGATGAGATTCGTAAATCTGTAATCAATGAAGTGGGCATGATTGCCAGTGACGCCCTCATTACAGAGGGCAAGGGACATCCGCGCGCCGCCGGGACATTCCCGCGCGCCCTTGCGAAGTACGTCCGCGAGGAAAAGGCCATGGAACTGATTCGCGCCTTAGATAAATTCACCCGTCTTCCGGCGCGTCAATTTAAATTGGGCCGTCGCGGCGAAATTAAACCGGGCTATATCGCAGATCTTGTCCTGTTTGATCCTGAGACCATTGAGGATGGACCGGACTTTGCCTCCTTGGACATTCCAAACCAGGGCATTGAAAAGGTCTATCTTGGCGGTAAGCTTGCACTGGACCGCGGAGACATCGTCGATGGACATCGCGGACGCTTTCTTGTGCGTGAGGACGAGGGAAATTGAAAGCGGAAATCAAATAGACATTGAACTTATCCACACATTGGGTCTATAATGAATAGTGGAGGGAGCTACTTATGTAGATTTTTTGAGTCGATCTACCATCCATAGACAACATGTCCCCTTTACTACAGTATTAAGACTGACCATTGACAGGCCGGAAATTCCTAGTGATTAGATGAGATGATAATACAGACAAGTCCTAAGATAGATCACAAAATTTGTACCGACATATCAATATGGGTCAGATAAGGGATAAATGATACATTAACAATTATACACTGATAACTTAAATTTCAAGCCTCTTCACACCTCTAACCTAATTATGGTCTAGAGGAGGGGCTTGATCTCAGAACGGAACTGAGACTCCAGGTTCATAAAGAGTAATCCCTAGCTGCTCTTTTGGGAAACTTTGGAGATTTAAGTCCAATCATTTCAATACCTCAAATAGTGTGCTATGGACTATACTCCCTCCGTACATAGCCGGCTCAAGGATGAAAAGTCTCGAGAAGATCTCGAGGCTTTTTAATTGGAAAGATTGTGTTTTTTGAAACAGTCTTCAAGTTTAATTAAAATAATCATGGGGGAGGTTATACATAACCTGATGAAATTGAAGACTGTTGATTGCGACTCCTGTCAGTGACAGGGGCATGTGTAATAGTAAAGGGAGAAACAATGTTAAAACTTATAAAGAAGAACCTGAGGAGCTTGATGACCTTTATCTTGCTTCAGTGCTTCTTCCTAGGCATGAACTTTTACGAGACCGGCAGTTTTCAATTGAAAACTGAATTTAAACTACTGGCTCTATCTACGGTCACCGCCATGATTGGACTGATGATCTATCAATTGAGCCAGAAAGTCAGACAGACATATTAAGAACTTAGTGACACTTTAGTACATTAACCTCCCATTAAAATAAGAATCAATTTAAATTCCCGTTGACAAAGCCTTGATAGAGGAGTATAATGACCGTATATTTAGAAAACGATGAATGAGAAGAGTACCTTATCGAGGACTTGTAGAGAGAGGCCGGCTGGTGAAAGGCCTTGGAAGTCGATGTGGGAATGGGCTCATGAGTGCAAGGTGAACTGCAAGTAGCTGCGCCGGGAACTCCCGTTACAGAGTAAGTTGAGACATGCCTACGGGCATATTTAGGATGGCACCGCAACCCCATTGCTCCTATTTCGGGAGTGATGGGGATTTTTTATGCAGGAGGTCCACTATGTTGTTTACAAATTTACGCGTCCATCGATGGCGTTTTCCTCTAGAGAAGATTGGAGAGTAACTTAGATTAATCATTTCATGGAGGAAAATAATGAAAACTAAAAATTTAATGATGAGCGCCATGCTTTTAGCTTTGGGAGCAGTTTTACACTATGTGGTACCGGGAATTGTCAACGGAGTGAAGCCGGACTTTTTGCTTGCTACGGCCTTTCTAGCCATCTTGTTGTCCCTGGATTTAAAAAATACACTGGCTGTTGCAGGGGCCTCTGCCATTCTTGCAGCCATGACAACCACCTTCCCCGGTGGACAAGTTCCATCCATCATCGACAAAGTGGTGGCCTGTCTTGCCGTCTATGCCATGATTAAGGTCTTACCGGTCAATACAAATCTCGGTAAGGGCGCCCTATTTTTTGCAGGTACTGTAATTAGTGGATTTGCATTTTTATCTTCTGCTGCCGCTCTAGTAGGTCTTCCAGGCGGCGTCAGTGTGGGCGCGATGATGGCGATGATCGTCCTACCAACGGCTGCCATGAATGTGGCCATTGGATTACTCCTTACAAGTGTCTTTCAAAGATCCCATAGAGGACTGAATACTTTTGAATAAAAAACACAAGCTGTAGTTGAAAATACTACAGCTTTCTTAGTTCGCAAATATTGTTACCATGGGCAGTCTATGGTATAGTAAGTTAGATTGATTATGTGTATTTCAACAATAAAGGAGACGCCATGATTGAAATTAAAGACCTTGTCTATCAATACCCTGCCAGTGGCGAGGAAGCGGTAGGAAATGTGGCGGTAGACGGGGTAAATTTAAATATAGAAAAGGGAGAATTTATCGCCGTACTTGGGCACAACGGAAGTGGCAAGAGTACCATGGCGAAGTGCATCAACGGGCTTCATCAGCCCACTTCCGGCGAGGTCCTTGTGGACGGTTTAAGCACGAAGGATATGGAGCAGATTTGGAATATTCGCTCTCGCGCCGGCATGGTCTTTCAAAATCCCGACAATCAAATAGTTGCTACCATTGTGGAGGAAGATGTGGCCTTTGGTGCGGAAAATTTGGGCGTGCCACGAGAGGAACTCAGACGCCGCGTAGACTGGGCCCTCAGTGTTGTGGATATGACAGGCTACGAGCGCCACGCACCTCATCTACTCAGCGGGGGGCAAAAACAGCGTGTGGCCATTGCGGGGATTCTTGCCATGAATCCGGACTACATCATCCTGGATGAGCCGACGTCCATGTTGGATCCAAGTGGTCGCAAGGAAGTCATGGAGACGGTGACTCGCTTAAATCGAGAAGAGGGTAAGACCATCATCCTCATCACTCACTATATGGAGGAGGCGGTACAGGCGGACCGTGTCGTGGTGATGGAGAAGGGAAAGATCATCCTCGAGGGGTCGCCTCGTGAGGTCTTTGTCCATGTGGGTACGATGAAGGAGATTGGACTTGGAGTGCCTCAGGTGACAGAACTTACTCGGGAATTAATTGATGCAGGCATTGAACTGAATCCTGAAGTACTAAATGAAAAGGAGTTTGTTGAGGGACTATGCCATTACTTGAAATCAGAAATTTAAACTATGTCTACTCCCCGGGAACGCCCTTTGCAAAGCACGCGCTCAAGGACATCAATCTCACCGTCGAAGCGGGAGAGTTTATTGGTCTTGTAGGACACACAGGGAGTGGGAAATCCACTTTGGTTCAGCACTTAAACGGACTGATTCGTCCAACCTCCGGTGAGATTATCATTGATGGCAAGAACTATCTTGATGGCAAGGAGAGTCTTGCTCCCCTGCGTCAAAAGGTAGGCCTTGTGTTTCAATATCCGGAGTATCAACTCTTTGAGGAGACCATATTAAAGGATGTGGCCTTTGGGCCTGAAAACCTGGGTTTAAGTGAAGATGAAGTCAAGGAACGCGTCTATTGGGCCCTTGAGAAAGTGTCCATTGACCCGAAGAAGATGGGGGATAAGAGTCCCTTTGAACTTTCCGGAGGTCAGATGCGCCGCGTGGCCATTGCGGGGATTCTTGCCATGAAACCTGCCGTTCTCGTCTTAGATGAGCCGACAGCAGGGCTCGATCCCCACGGAAGTTACGAGATTCTCGAGGAGATTCGAGACATCTTTGAGACGGAGGATACGACCATCTTCCTAGTCAGTCACTCCATGGAGGAAGTGGCACGACTGGCCACTCGCATGATTGTAATGGATCACGGACAGGTGGCGCTGGACGGTCCGACTCGCGAGGTCTTTAACCAACCGAAGAAGCTGGAATCTGTGGGGCTGGGCGTTCCTCAAGTTCGCCGCGTCATGGAGGAACTGAAGGAGCGCGGACTTCCCATTGAGCCCAACTGCCTTACAGTGGCAGAGGCCAAAGAAGAACTTCTCCGCTATCTAAAGGAGCAACATCATGCTTAAAGACATTACTATTGGGCAATACTATCCGGCAGACACCGCCGTTCACAGGCTCGACCCGAGATTTAAGATCGTCATCATGTTTGCCTTTATCATCAGTCTATTTTTTATAAAATCCTATACGCCCTATCTCTTTATCGTGCTTTGGCTTCTACTTGTGATTAAAGTGTCTCAAGTGCCCCTTGCCAGGATTATCAAGGGCTTGAGACCACTGCGGTATATAATCCTCATCACCTTTGTCATGAACATGCTCTTTATTCCGGGGGAAGTTCTGTGGCAGTGGAAGATCATCACCATTACACGAGAGGGACTCAATCAGGCGCTCTTTATGGCCATTCGACTCATCCTGCTAGTCGTGGGAATGAGTTTGCTGACACTTACCACGAGCCCCATTGAGTTGACCGACGGGATTGAAAAGCTCTTTGGACCGTTAAAGCGCTTTGGCTTTCCCGCTCATGAACTGGCGATGATGATGACCATTGCACTGAGATTTATCCCGACTTTGATTGAAGAGACAGACAAGATCATGAAGGCGCAGATGGCAAGGGGAGCGGACTTTGACAGTGGTTCCCTCATGGCGCGTGCCAAGGGACTTATCCCGCTACTTGTCCCCCTCTTTATCAATGCACTGCGCCGCGCCGATGAACTGGCCAATGCCATGGAAGCGCGCTGCTATCAGGGCGAGGGAATTCGTACCCGACTCAACGAACTCGAGATGACAAGTGAGGACAAGATTCTCTTTACCGGAAACATGATCTTTCTCATCTTCATCTGCTGCTTGAGACTCTTTCCACTTCCATGAAAAATGTACTATTGACACTTGCCTATGACGGCACGAAATTTCATGGCTACCAGATACAGCCGGGCCTGCGGACAGTGGAGGGAACACTGGAGGAGGCGCTGGAGAAGGTCTTTTTGGAACCGGTAGAGATTACCTCTGCCGGACGAACCGATGCAGGCGTCCATGCCTTTGGACAGCGCGCCAATATCAAGGTGGATCTAAAGATTAAAATTGAGAAATTGCCGCGAGTGATCAACCAGCATCTTCCTGAGGATCTCACCTGTGTTGGAGCGGAAATCGTCGAGGACCATCTCCATGCAAGATTTAGCGCCAAGCAAAAGCACTACTGCTACATCATCTACAACGGAAAGTACGAGCACGCCCTCTTTCAAAATCGTACGGCACAAGTGCTCCGACCTCTCGATGAGGAGCGGATGATGCGTGGCTTGAGACAAATTCTCGGCACCCACGACTTCCACGCCTTTATCGGCAGGCACGGGCAGAAGGAGCAGCCCATTCGCACCTTGGACAAGATCGAGTTAAGGCGCGAGGGCGATCTGATCTATGTAGATTTTTATGCCATGAGTTTTTTAAAAAACATGATTCGAATTATCATGGGCACTGCCATTCAAATCGGCATGGGGCGCATGGCAGAGGATGCTCTCTACCGAGCTACACTGACCGGAAACCGCAAGGATTTAGGACCGACAGCACCTGCTGCCGGACTCTATCTGATGGATATTGAGTATTAGACATCTCAACTGAGATGTCTTTTTTATTTCAAAATGTCCAATGGCTGATATCAGCCCTCGGGGTTTGTTCTAATAAATAGAAGCTATTCATTAAATGAATTTGGGTGAGAGAATGAAAAAGACAATCAAGAAAATTGCTCTTATCTGCCTGTCCCTAGTGTTATTAATTCCTAATTTTGTACAGGCAAGTCATGGGGAGAAGATTCAGTGGCTACTGGACCACAAATTTATCCATGGGAAGTCCAGCGAAACAGTAGAACTGGACTTGGGCTCCACCCTGACAAGAGCCGAGGCAACAAAGCTCATTGTAGAAATTGAATTAGCAAGTAGAAGGGAAAATCCACAGAATACTCACTCCGACATCTATGTGGAAGGTGGACGTGAGTTTTCAGATGTCTCTAAAGATCACTGGGCCTATGAC
>CAYFQX010000057.1:4590-8897 GCA_964345405.1 uncultured Peptoniphilaceae bacterium | reverse complement strand
TTTCACGTCGCCAACCCACGGCGCCGTCGCCGCCCTTACCGCCTTGTACTAAAATATGTGCCACATCAATAAACATAATCTCACCTCCATTAATTTTATGAAAAAAAGTCGCAGAAAACTGCGACTTTCATTAAGCTAATTCTTCCACTGGATAGACGCTGACAACTTTTTTATTCTTGCCCTTTGTTTCAAAACGGACATGACCGTCAATTGAAGCAAATAGAGTGTCGTCCTTGCCTTTTCCAACATTTGTACCAGGATGAATCTTAGTTCCACGTTGGCGAACTAGGATGTTTCCTGCTAAAACATACTGTCCGTCCCCTTTTTTAACGCCTAGACGTTTTGCATGGGAGTCACGGCCGTTCTTAGAACTACCCATTCCCTTTTTAGAAGCGAACAATTGTAAATCAAATAAGATCATCTTGCACCTCCTGCTTTATTAAATTTAAATACTCCCCATGGAGTTTCGTCATCTCTTGCAATCCACGTTCTAACATTTTAAAGATCACTTGCGTCTCCGTCTTTTTAATGTCCTCTTCATTTAGCAAATGCATGTGAAGATAGCCATCTTCCTGAAGCACATCCAGATCTCTTTCTTCCACCTCTGCAATCTCTAATATACTCAACACTGCCGTTTGAGTGAGAGCGGAAATACCGGCACAGACAATGGGACCAAAGTCGTCATCTTCATCACCTGCATGCCCTTGGGATTGAAATCCACAATAATTTCCCTGCTTAAGATAGAAAGTAATTTCAGTCATTACGCTAGTTTGCCTATTTCTACAAGAGTAAATGGTTGACGATGACCTTGTTTTTTACGGTAGTTCTTTTTAGATTTATATTTGTAAATCACAACTTTTTTATCTTTTGCTTGACGAAGAACTTTACCTTCAACTTTAGCACCTTCGATAAACGGACGGCCAACTTCTAGTTCACCATCTTTGTTGATCATAAGTACTTTGTCAAAGACACAAGTATCGCCTTCGTTTAGATCAAGTTTTTCAACTTTAACAACATCACCTTCACGTACGGTGTATTGCTTTCCACCAGTTTCAATTACTGCATACATTTGTAGCACCTCCTCTTTTACAAGACTCGCCTGCATAGGTGATAAACTTAGAAACCTATTTAGTGCGGTTACAGTGATATATATTAACACATTTTTCCCATGATTTCAATACTTTTTAAGATTTTGTTTTAAGTTTATTTATCCGCTCAGGTAGCGGCAAACTTTGCCTTTCTCTAGACATCTCAAAGAGACCCATGGGGCTGAAGCCATAGATCACGGTGGTGAGGGGATCTTTCCTAAAAAACTCTTCAATCACTGTCTTTAACTTATAATTGAGCTTTTCATCCTCCATATGAATGAAGTCAATGACAAACATTCCACCCAGTTGTCTAAGCTTTATTTGCTGACAGATCTTCTGAGCGGCCTCCAAATTGAGCTCCCACTTTAGATCCTTAAGATTACTTGCCTTTGTGTATTGACCTGAATTTACATCAATGACAGTCAGCGCCTCAAAGGCCTCAATGACAAAGTTCCCACCTGATTTTAATGGAATCTGTTTGAGAAACATCTCATCGTATTGTCTTCGGTAGATTGGCTCGCCAAGTATTGAAAAGGACTCGTCATAGATGACCTTTTCAATTCCTAGGGAGTGAAGTCTCTTTTCATAGACCTTGCTGTTTGTAATGACGGGAAGTTTCTCCTTGCGATCTAAAAAATATTTATTAAAACTATCTTCACTGTAGATGAGTTTCGGCGTTGGCAGATAGTGGCGTTCCCGGTCCAGGGTCACACTCTCTTGAAAGAGCGATTTAAACTCTGCATGAAGTGTAGCTGAATCCGTATTCACTGCAGCAGTACGAAGTATCATCCCGCCCTTATAGTTTAGACTCTTGGCCCAGTGGTAGAGTTCATCTCTTGTCTGCTTGTCCTGGATTTTGTTCGATATTTTAATTTGACGGCTCATGGGAAGCAGCACCAAGTATCGTCCCTTTAGACTAATATCCATGGTAATGACAGCACCCTTCTCGCCCTTTGCCTCACGTTTGACTTGAACGAGAACCGTATCTCCCTGCTTGACCTTTTGATTCTCGCTTTGTTTCATGAATTTAAAAGGCAAGTAAGCATTTTGGCTCTGGCCAATATTTACAAAGCAGCAGTTCATGCCTTCGACCATATTTGTCACGCGACCTCGGTAGATATTGCCCGTCCCTTGACTCTCCTCTAAGAGTTCAAGGCTGCTTAGTACGTCTCTTTCTACTCTGCCTATAAGGGCCGGCTGTTCGCCATCAATAAAATCAAAGCGATTAATCATCAATACTCAGACCTTTTGCATCAAAATTTTTAAGTTTACGAATTTGAACAAGATCCCGGTCAAATTCAAGATCTGAAACATTTTGCAGTCCCATTAGGAATCTGTCCGGTCTTAGATTTGACTCGGCGTTGGAGGAAAGATTGACGAAGAGAGTCAATCCTTGTTCACCCTCTTTAATATCCACCTTGTTGATAAGCGGACGGATGTCTTCGTCAATGACGATCTTCTTGCCCTTCTTTTTACGTTTGCGAGGTACGATGACTTCCGTTGAATCAAGAAGTCGTCTCACTGCCTCAGTCATTGCATCCAGTGTAACTTTAGCTTCTTGGGGAAAGATCATCTGATAATCTGTGGTCTCTACTCGCTGAAAGATTGATGTAGGATTGAAATCAGTCATCACCTGTGTAATTTCAATTCCCTCAGGCAGATGCTCTTGTAGATCGGTCTTTAATCTAGATAGATCGTATCCATCTTCCAGATCGATATCCATAAATTCATCTTCACTCTCAAGACCCACCGACAATGGCACGGCAATACTTAACAGTGGGGTCGGATTAAATCCTTGAGACCACTTCACAGGAACCCCGGCTCGCTTAAAGGCACGACCAAACATGCGAACCATATCCAAATGGGAAATAAATTTAATCATGCCAAGTTTTTTAAAGCGAATTCTTACTTTCATGAAAAACCTCCCACATCTCACAGTTTTGAATACCGCAGACATTACATCCATTGCGGCAATCCTTGGTACGCTCGCCCTTTAAAGCTCGTTGATATTCCTTCCACAAGTAGTCTTTTGTCACGCCAATATCCATAAAGTCCCAAGGAAGAATCTCATCAAATTTTCTCATGCGGTAGATATAAAATTCCGGATCAATGCCCGTCTCTTTCATTGCTTCTACCCAGTTGTCGTAGTTGAAATACTCTGTCCATCCATCAAATACCTGACCCTTTTTCCAGGCAGTGTAAATTAACTTTCCTACACGTCGATCCCCGCGAGCTAAGATGGCCTCCAACTGACTTACTTGAGGTTCATGATGTTGATATTTTATCTTACGATCACGAATGGTATCTTTTAGAGCTGCGATTTTTTCATCAAATGTTTCAATGCGGTCTTGAGGATACCATTGGAATGGCGTAAAGGCCTTTGGCACGAAACAAGAGGTGGATAGCGTCACGGTAAAGTTTCCCTTAATTTCCTCCAGTGGTCTGTTAAAGAAAATTTCCTTCACCTTATAACCTAATTCGGCAATGGCCAGCACATCCTCCATGGTCTCCGTTGGTAGTCCAATCATAAAGTAGAGTTTCATACGACTCCAGCCTTCACTAAACACATCGCGTGCCACATTCATAAGATCCTTTTCCGTGACGCCCTTGTTGATGACATCGCGAAGTCTCTGACTTCCCGCTTCTGGCGCAAAAGTGAGACCCGATTTGCGCACCTTTTCAATCTCCCTCAATGTATCAATAAGAAAACTGTCCAAACGCAAAGATGGAAGTCCAATACTTACATAATCTTTTTCATAGCGATCGACAAGATCATGAATCAGCGGCATGATATTGGTGTAGTCACAGGAGGAGAGGGAACTTAGAGAAATTTCATCGTAACCGGTACTTGATAGGAGGTTCTCTGCAATTTCTCCCAGATGTTCTCTACTCTTTTCCCGAATGGGGCGATAGAGTATTCCCGCTTGACAAAATCTACAGCCTTGAGTACATCCCCTAAACAGCTCCATGACGACCCGATCGTGAACCGTTTGAATGAAAGGAACGATCTGCTGCTCATTGACAAACATCTCATCTACATTGGACACACGAACTCGCTTAATCTTTTCCCTTGCCTCAGGAATAAGTGATTTGCGCTCTTTAATGGTGCCGTCCTCATGATACTCAACTTCGTAAAAACGAGGCACATAGATGCCGTCAATGGTACAGGCCTTTTTTAAAAATTCTTCCTTCGACTCGCCAAGTGCCTTGGACTCCTTA
>CAYFQX010000057.1:0-4580 GCA_964345405.1 uncultured Peptoniphilaceae bacterium | reverse complement strand
CATCGGTTCCGGCGTAGTTGCACAAGGACCGCCGGCAATGATGAGTGGATCATCGTCCGTTCGCTGGCTACTTAATACGGGAATCTCTGCAAGATCGAGCATATTTAAGACATTGGTATAGCTCATTTCATATTGCAGCGTAAATCCAACCATGTCAAAGGCACTAAGGGGCATCTTAGACTCGAGTGAATAGAGCGGTACCCCCGATGCACGCATCTGCTCCTCCATATCCGGCCAGGGCGCAAAGGCGCGCTCACATAAAAAGTCCTCTTCTTGATTGGTAAGATAATATAGAATTTGAAGTCCCAGATGACTCATCCCCACTTCGTAGACATCGGGAAAGCAAAAGGCAAAGCGCACCTTCGCCTTGTCAAAGTCTTTCACCACTTGATTGACTTCGCCGCCAATATACCTCGCAGGTTTATCTACTTTTTTCAAACATTTTTCTAAAGTATTATGATTAATCATTCTTAACTCCTCTGAATAGACGATCAATGAAGGATCTCTTCTCTTCACTGTATGTATATTCATTTAATTTATATAGTTTCACTTCTTGAGTATCCTCAAGCTTTGGCACAATTCCAATGAGGTCCAGTTCCTTCTCCTCTACAAAGTTTTGAATTTTAGCTTCCACTTCTCGACTTGGAACTTTATTAAATAAAATCTCAATCTTAGGTCTTAATTTTTCCTGCCAACATAGAAACTCAATTTGATCGATACCTCGGTAAGCCTCCACATCATCTTCAGCAACGATGATGATTTGGTCTGCCACTCTGAGCCAGTATCTCAAGTACTGCACTTGCCAATGAGAGAGATCCACAAAAATAGCGTCATAGTGATTTTTTAATTCTTCTATTTTATCACAAAAATCCTCAGGTGCAATCTCAATTAAGCTTCTTGTCTGCGAAGCAAGCAAGAGATCATAGTGTTTTGCCTGACATCTTGCCTCTTGAATTTCTGCGGAGTCACTGAGATAGTCAAAGAGATCAAATAGGATCTCATCCTCCACTCCGTGATGAAGATCCTGACCTCTTCTTCCAAAAGCTCCATCTATGAGCAAATCCGCTTTTCTATTGAGAGCAAAAAAGCGTGTAAGTAACGAATTACCTACGCCGCCCTTTGCCGGTATCATTAATATTATCATAATTCTCCTAGTATAAATCTAATACGGTTTCTAAAGGAAGATCGTCTTCCACAAACTTCTTATTGAGTCCAAAATATTCAGCCATAATGGACTGTACCATTGGACTTACATTGGAGCCACTTCCCCCTTGCACCGCAACAACAACCACTGCAATTTCAGGATCCTCAAAGGGAGCAAAGGCCACTTCCCACGAAAAACTGTCATAGGTGTCCTTCGTAGCAGGATTTACGCCACTTCGCTCTGCAGTTCCTGTCTTCAATGCGACACTGACCGGGAAATTTTCAAACAGTCCTTTATTTCCACCTGTAAGCGCCGCCTTTCGCATGCCCGACTTAATGTATTGATAGGCGCGGTCATCTTTAAGTTCGACCTTTCGCTCTTTGGATGTAAAGGATTTTAGCGTCTGTCCTGTTTCAGGATCCACAATATCATTGACAAGACTCAAATCGTAGAGCAACCCGTTGTTTGCAATCGCCATCGTATATCTTGCCATCTGTGCCGGTGTATAGGAGTTGGCACCCTGACCTATGACGACATTCATCGTATCCGCCAAATTCCAATGTGCCTGATCAATATAGGTGTATTTGACAAGATCTGTAATCGGAACGCGGTCCTCCGGCAGTCGCTTGTCCGGATCAAGTTCTAAACTCATGAGAAGTTCATACACTTCTGGACGCGTCAACGGCTTTTCATTTTCAAGTGTTGAAACAATGGCCTTAATCTTCTCGTCCTTTTGCGCTTTGGTCAAGGGCTTGTCTGCAAGGCTTAATTTATCGATGTTTGCTTGTAAATGCTTTGTAAGCAAACTCTTTAAGAGCACCGTCTTTGCCTCAGGATCCGGTAGCGTCCCCGTATTTTCTCTTGGAATGTTAATTTCCATTCCGGTCGATTCACCAAGTCCAAATTGATGAGACATAGCGGTGAGATCTTTCACCGATAATTTTACGCCAACTTCTCGATCTGTCTTTTGATCCTTTCCTAAGCCAAGGGAATAAAAATAGTAGTTACAACTGTCGCGAATCGCCTCTGATAAATCGACTTCACCATGGGTCTCGCGCTTTTGATTCCACAACCAACATCCAAAGATCTGATGGTTGATTTCCACAAAGCCACCATCATTGATCTTAAGATTTGGATTGAGCCCCTCTTCCATGGCAGTAAATGCTGTAATCATCTTGTAGGTACTTCCCGGTTGAACTGCCATTTGCGTTGCAATATTGTAGAGCGGTCTTGGCGCCAACTGATCCTCTTCATGTTCCGGCTTTAGACTATCCCAGTCAGTAGCTGTAATGCCGGTGGAAAAAAGATTTGGATTGTAGGCAGGATAAGATGCCATGGACAGAACTTTCCCCGTCTTGACATCGACCACCATCATTGCACCACTCTGTGCTTGCGTGTAGGGACGTCCCTTGTCTTTCGAGCCAATGTAATTATAATTTCCCCACGGACTTTCAAAGACACCCCCTTGGCGAATCCCTGCCAGTCCCGTAGCTAAAATTTCTTCAGACTTTTGCTGTAGATTTACATCAATACTTAAACGGACATTTTTCCCCGGTGAAGGCGCCACTTCCTCCAAGGTCTCTGTCGTATTTCCAAGAGAGTCTACACTCACCAGTTGATGGCCGTTGATTCCGTGAAGATACTCCTCATAGGTCTCTTCAAGTCCGGTCTTGCCAATGAGTGCATTGCGGTCGTACTCCTTCTCCTTTATATATTTTTTCACTTCACCTTCGGATGCAATCTTACCGATGTAACCCAAGATATGCGCTGCAGAATTTTCCAACGGATAGTCGCGAATCGGCTCAATGGACACTTCTATCCCGCTGCTGACGGGCAAATTTTCCTCAATGCGCCCTACAGTTTTATCTTTAATTTCATAGGCATAGTTTAGTGGAATGTAAGCGTAGTTTCCCTGTTTACGAACCTCTTCATGAATATTTAGAACACTTCTCTTTTCATAATTGGATAATTTAGGATCTATTTCATAGCGCTCCACCATGGCATCAAAAAGTTTTGGTACGCCGGCATCCATGGGCACTTTAAAGCGCTCATAGAGATCCGCCGCATTTTTTAAACTCGTATATTGGAATCCATCGGATACACTGATACCCAAGTTAATTCCCTCGTCAATGAGTTTTCGCTGAGCAAGTTTTCTAAGTTCCTGAGACTTAAAGATTCGATCGAGCACCTCATCATCCATAAGCTTAACAATCTCCTTGTGACTTAAGTCCTCGGCGTCTTTAACTTTTTTGTCATCCTTTAGCGCATCCACGGTCGCATCGTAAAACGCCGGTTCCGATTGCAAGAGTTTCAAACAGCCTTCCTCTAAAAAGACAGTGTAAAAATCCTCCCTTGCTGTGGTCGCATTTGTAATCTTCGGGTAGCTCTTCATGAGATGATACTTGAGATCCTTATACGTTCTAAAGTAAGTCAGTCTCATATCCTGTAGCTCGATATTTTTTGCCGCACCGGAGGACTTTAACACTTCATAAGCTTCAAGGCGTGCCACCGGATGATTTAATACATCGCGCAGCAACACCGGTCTTGACTCCATGAGCGCAATGATATCTTGACGCGCCGACGTGTCCTTAGGTAACTTTTCTTTAAGTTTAAACTTCTGCGCGGCCTCCTCACTGAAATATTCAAATTCCATCTTTTGAGGATCAAAAAGTATGGGCCCCTGCTCATCCATGTTCAGAGCATTTAAGACATCCTCGCCAAAATAATAGGCAAAGTGATCTTGATATGGCTTTTTAAATCGTTTGTTTAAAAGTTTATCTAAGCTTTCACTTTCAATTAACGCCTCAATCACTCGTCCTGTGGCATCCGTTCCCGGGGAAACAAAGACATTGAACTCAATGGGAAAATCATCCTGAAAGTCCACACCATCTTCCAAGAGATAGCGGCTCAATTTTAGAAAGTTTTCATTTTTCTCTTCAATATCCAATCGATCAATTTCATCTTTTCGAAGTTGAACAGTAAATACCGGTCGATTTCCCGCAAGTAAGATTCCGTTTCGATCTCGAATTTCCCCGCGCTGGGCGGTGATTTGTATATCTTTGGCACGCTTTTTATCTGAGAGTTCACGGTAATATCTACCCTGCAAAATCGTCAGATTAAATAGCTGAAATAGAAGGATAAAAAGAAACACTAAAATAAATCGCTTGAAAAAGACAAAGCGATCCATTTCCATTAGTTTTTTTAAAGCCTTTTTAATCATTTCAGTTCCTTTCAATATCCGTCCGGTAACCAAGGGGTCTTGGTGAGATACTAAATAAAATTAAGGCAATGAGTGAAGTGCCAAGGGCAGATTTAAGCCAGGGCCCCATGACAAAACCAATGACAGAGACTCCTATGAAAAGCCACAACAATCTCTCGAAGATAACTAAAATCAGTTGTCCTACAAAACATAGAATGGACAGAGATACTGCCGAGG
>CAYFQX010000056.1:8646-8969 GCA_964345405.1 uncultured Peptoniphilaceae bacterium | reverse complement strand
CCTTCTGTACTGCGGTGCAGGAGGTTTTTTGCGTAAAAAAGAGGACCGAAGTCCTCTCTTATTTTAGTTTTAAATTATAGATGAGCTGTGCAACTTCGCTGCGAGTGAGGGCTTCTCTTGGTGCAAATTGCTTGCCGTCGCGACCCTGAACCGCTCCGTGCTGACTGAGGGCAGTGACAGCTTCTAACGCCCATGGGTTGATGTGATGCGCATCTGTAAAATTCACCTCTTGAACCTTCGTCTCTAATTTTCCCTGTTGATTTAAAAGTCTGTGAAGCGTAGTGGACATTTCCTCGCGAGTCATGGGGCGTTCAGATCCAAAG
>CAYFQX010000056.1:5714-8636 GCA_964345405.1 uncultured Peptoniphilaceae bacterium | reverse complement strand
CATCTTCATAGCCCTTGATGATCCCTTCCTTAACCGCCCAGTTTACATAGCTGGCATAGTAACTATTGGCGTCTACATCTTTGAGCAAGGAACCTGGATAATTTTCAGCACTTATACCTTCCATGCGACCCAGCACAGTGATAAATTCGCCGCGAGTGATGCTGCGATTAGGCTCGAAGGAAGTCTCGCTCGTGCCCTTGAAATATCCCTCGCTGACCACGGCGCGAATGACATCCTCCGCCCACAAAAACATCAGGATACAAGTGGTACAGCGCCACACCCAGTAGTGCAAGACCACGAAATCCTGCAAACGACTCAATAAAACCCTTATCCTTCATAAATGACTCCCATTCTATAAAATAAAGGGCAAACGCCCTATTAATGTATTTGACAATATTATATCGAATGTTTCAAGGGTTGTATAGAGATTAAAAGGGATAGATTTGGATTAAAAATAAAGGAGGAAAGGAGGGGAGAAAGCGTGTTAAGTCTTCCATCATCTTCTTTTCTGTGAAGTCGGATCGCTCCACTCACTTTGTTAGGGCTTAAAGAATGACAGTCATATTTTACTAAGAGAAAATAGAGAAATAGTTATACTTTCTACTCCCTGGAATTCAGAAAAAAATTGAATAAAGAAGTGCCGTTAGCTACATCATCTTTATTCAGTCCTCTAGTACATGGTATTTAACCCAGTTAAACAAATCATCCTCCGATTGTTTTGAAGAAGCGGCATCCATGATCACTTCAATGAGCTCGCTCTGCTCATAGTTCAAATAATAATCATTTAACTCTAGGAGAACAAGCAGTGTGTGCGCACCGGTGCGCTTATTACCGTCAAAAAAGGATGATTTTTGATAATTGAGTAGGACAAATGAACCATTTTTATTATTGCGCCGGGATAAAGGTCATGTCCGTCATAAGTTTGAAACGGTGCTTGAAGCGACATATCCAACAACTTCAAATCCCTGATACCACTTTCGCCACCAAACTCGTCAATAAGTGCCCGGTGAAGCTTCAATAATTGTGCCCTACTTAATTGAATCATTTTGCTAATTCCTCATAAGCCTCTCGATTTTTCTCAATCAGTCGCTTTGAAACATTCATAATATCGTCGTCACTTGCCTGTGAATACTCCTCAAAAGAATCATACTCAATCACGATATACTTCGGGCGATTATTCTTTAAAATAACGGCAGAACCCATCTCATCAACTAGTCGTGCTACCTTTGAAAAATTTTGATTTGCCTCTGTCATTGAGACCAAAGAATTCGTATTAATTTTCATGACCATACCTCCTAATTCAATTATGACAGAAAATAGGATGAATTAAACCTAGAAGATTAAAATATAAGATAATTCAATGAAACAAATCATCCCTTGCACCACCTTTTTCTCTGCGGAGTGGGATCTCTCGAATTGGAAATAAATTTCCTCCCTCGAAATGACAGTCATAAGAAACTCTATCGATGCTCTAGGAAAGTCTTGAGGATGTTGCCAACCCGAGTAGTCGACTAAATCACGCAAGGAGGGATCCCCATTAACCTAGTTAGCCCCTACACAAAGCAATACAACTCTCCCATATCTTTTATCTCCCTCATCCTATAAGTGTCAAAACCCTCGTTATTTACCTATCAAAATCTCAAATTCTTTAAAGGATCTTCTAATTCATAGAAAACGATATCATAAAAGCATTGAAATAAACCTATAAATTTCGTAAAATGATTATGATACGGCTAAGTACGCGTAATGTGAAAACGTATGCAACGCAACTGTTCTTAACAAATTGTTCAGAGAGAGTTTTAGACGGAAGCTTTAGCTTTGTAGTAGGGTTGGATTTGAGAACTGAACTAAGGAGATAACATGGAGAGTATATTTAAGAGAATTTCAACTGTTTTATTGGCTGTTGTCGTGTGTATGATGTCTCTACCACTACCGGTGGTGGCGGAGGTGGAGGTGAATCCCTCAAATAATAAGGCGGAATCTCTGGAAGAATGTGTAGAGATCCCTGATATAAAACTCAGGAAGGTGATATTGTTAGAACTTGCAAATCTGGGGGTGCAGGGAGCGGAGAGTGAAGAGTATACGATCACAAAGGACGACATGGCAAGGATCACATCGATTGAAATGACGCCAGAATTTGGGAAGCCTCTTGACTTAACTGGCATGGAATGGGCTGTGAACTTGGAAAAAATCAGCATCAATGGCTATAGGATTTCAGATTTGACGCCGATAGAGAGTTTGAAAAAATTGAGGGTCGTGCATCTCATGAACAATTACTTGAACAATGAATCTATACCTTCCCTTGCTAAACTTCCGCCGCTTAAGGAACTCCGAATTGGAAGTAACGATTTTACAGATATAAGTGGTTTGAAAGATTTAATAGTTGTTAGTGGAGATTTTGATTGCCTAAATAATTCGGTGAGGATCAAACCTGAAGGATCTCCGTTTGACTTTGTCGCCTTGGATAAAGAGGGGAAGCCGTGTAAAATAGATCATGTGCATGGTGGTAGTATAGGTTATGTGTCCATTGAAGGGACGACGATTACTGTTCTTAAGCCGTCTCCTACAATTCTAGATCTAACCTATACATCGGAGGATGGCAAGTTTGGCGGAACCTTGAAACTTGATATTAAGGAAGCCGTGATTCAGGTAGATAGAGCGAAACTTCAAGAAGCCCTTCAAAACTATGATAGTCTTGAACCTGCAGTTAAGATGAGCGCCGACGGTACGGATGTAGATGTGAGTGAAACATGGGTAACAGAAGCGGCTCAAATTGCTTTAGATGATGCTGTACGTGCGGCGAAGGAAGTGGTGGTAAAAGAAGGTGCTACGCAGGATGAGATCAACCGCGCGGTTGATGCATTAAATGAAGCGATGAAAGACTATGAACCTCAGGAAAAAAAAAAAAAAGTCGTGAAAGAG
>CAYFQX010000056.1:2626-5704 GCA_964345405.1 uncultured Peptoniphilaceae bacterium | reverse complement strand
AGGGTAGAGACAGTGCCCTTTGAAAGTAAGACGGTAAAAGATGATGAAAACTACGCTGATTATAAAGAGGTCACACAAGAGGGGCAGGACGGCAAGTGTAGTGTTGTTGAGGAAGTCACTTACGTTGATGATGAGGTGCAGAGCAGGGAGATCATTTCGAAGAACCTGACGAAAAAACCGGTGGATGAGGTAGTGACCGTTGGGACGAAGCCGGTCATCACTGTGAAGGTTGAGACGAGGACAGAGAAGATTCCCTTTGAGACGAAGAAAATTGAGGATAAGACCCTTGAAAAGGGAAAGGTGCTTGTCAAACAGGAAGGGCAAGACGGCGAGAAGTCCATTGAGGAGAAAGTGACTTTCACTAAGGGGGTGGAAAGTGGTCGTAAGTTGGTCACTGAGAAAGTACTTAGCGCCCGTGCCTAAAGTTGTGCATATTGGTGTGAAGGAGCGCCATCAAATCACTTTCCCGAGCACCGCGAAGCCAAGCGGCTCTGATTCTGAGCATCGTGAAGAGACTTCGAAGACTGAAGAGGAACGTACGGAGAAGTTTACAGATATTCAGGATCACTGGGCGGAACCGGTGATTCATGCTGTAGTGAAAGAGGGATATTTTAAGGGAACAGGGGGGACGACCTTCGAACCAAATCGCAGTATCACCCGTGGGGAGTTTGTCACGGTTCTGGGTCGTATGGAAGAGGTTAAAGTGAAAGATTACGCTTCATCGGCACTGAAAGATGTGGAGGCTGGCAGTTATTACGAAGGTTATGTCAACTGGGCGGTGGAGCAGGGAGTCGTTCAGGGGTATGATGATGGAACTTTTGGACCGGAACGTGCCATCACCCGTGAAGAGATGGCAATGACACTTCACAGGCTTTTAGATCGTCAGGGAAAACTGACCTCGAATGCTGAAGCGATGCGCTATGTTGATGAGCATCACATCAATCCATGGGCAAAGGAAGCCATCGTAGCACTCAGCCAACACGGCGTCATTCAGGGGCGAGAAGACGGGCAATTTGCGCCGAGAGAAGCACTCACTCGAGGTGAAGTGGCGCAACTTATCTATAATTTAAAAATAAAGTAAGAAGGAGGACCAATGAGGGCAAAACTTCAGCCTCTCTCTTCTTAGTGGCATGGGATCTCTCTGTGTGCTTGTAAACTCGCTTAGTCGAGATGACAGTCCTATGTTACAAAATGCAAGATATTTCTTCCCCTTTCCTTCTTCTCCGTTTAAGGGAATTTCTCAAATCCTTTCACCCCATTCCATTTCTTCATAAGAAAACCTTCTCCCAAAACTAGGGTGCATGTTTGTATCGTGATAAAATAAAGATTACCTAAACTTTATTTAACATCAAAGGAGGAAAGTATGAAACAAGTAAAAAGAATGTGCCTATTATTGGCGTTCATGCTGCTGTTTTCCGTGCCGGTGATGGCGGCGGGAGAGTGGTATAGTGAGGCAGTAAATTTTGCCAAGCATGAGGGGATCTATGAGGAAGACTTTGTCTGGAATGGTGAAGTTAGCAAACTGGATCTGCTAAGTGCCTTGATTCCCCAGGAAGAGACCCGCAAAGAGTTCGTAAAGTCTCAAAAACTCGATAAAAATCCGGCGGCGCTAGAAGCCGTGGTGGATCGTAAAGAGGCGGCGAAGATTCTCTATGCCTATCTAAAGCAGGATCAAAACCTGCCAGAACCTGAGCCTAGAAATATTGAGGCCATGCGCGACTTTGCCGATGTGCCTAAGGATTGCGCCGAGGCGATGACCTTTGTCTATGATCTTGGGATTATTAATGGGGACGATTTAAATCGTCTCAATCCAAATCAGTCCCTCAAGTGGGCGGAGCTCTACACCATTCTGTTAAATATTCACCGCGTGAACTTTCCGCCGGTGAAGACAACGGTGAAGGACATCAGTAAGTATGGCAATATAATCCTGGATATCGATGCGGAACTCTTTAGAAAGGCCGGCTTCAAGGAAGGGGATCTTGCCTATGTGAAAGTTGGCGACAGTCTGATGGTGGCGCCTGTGGGCGATACCTACTCCAATGTAGATAATGGCAAGGAAGTCATCGTCATTAATGACAAGGAGGGTGGCGTGGTTATTGCCATCAATATGGGTAATTTTGCCAAGACCTACGGTGCGGAAATGGGTTCGGAAATTGGTCTCTCTATGATGAAGAAAGAGGGCTACCTGGATGAGTACGAGATCCGCTCCATTGACAAGTATCGTACCAATGTCCGCGAAGATTACGCAAGTGACGAGGTCTTTGCAAACTTCCGTCCAGTCGTCATGGGAAGTATTCCGGCAGGCACCTTGTACCGTACCTCCTCACCGGTCAATCCTGAATTGGGTCGTGCCGTCTATGCCGACGCACTTCTTGCAAAGCACGGCGTGAAGACCGTGATGAACATGGCGGATAGTTTGGAAGAGCTTGAGGGCTACTTTAAAGATGAGAACTTCAACTCGTCTTATTACAAGGATCTATTTGACGGGGGTCACGTGGTCTATCTTGATATGACGGTGGACTTTACTAGTGAGGACTTCAATCAAAAGCTGAAGAAGGGCTTTGAATTCTTGGCAAATCAGCCGGGTCCCTACGCCTTCCATTGCAATGAAGGGAAGGATCGCGCCGGATTCTGTGCCATTGTCTTAGAAGCGCTGATGGGCGGCACGGTAGAGGAGATCAAGGAAGACTATATGGTATCCTATGAAAATTATTATTTTGTGGAAAAGGGATCGGCTCAATACGAGAAGATTGCCGCGTCCAATGTAATGAAATCCCTTAAAATGATTGCTGGTGTAGAGACTGACGAAGAGCTTAAAAATATAGATCTACAGGCTCGAACAAAGACATATCTCAAAGACGTCCTTGGAATGGATGAATTAACCATTCAAAAACTTATCAACAATCTGAGCCAAGAAATTTCAGAGGAAAAAGCAGCATAAGCTAAGCGACCTGCCACAAGGTAGGTCAGCTTATGCTGTAAGTCAATGAAAACCTTTAGGTAAAATAAGCTATACATTAAGAATGAAATAACCTAGAGCCTCTTCATATAAGAGGCTCCTTATGACGCGAAGTTTAC
>CAYFQX010000056.1:0-2616 GCA_964345405.1 uncultured Peptoniphilaceae bacterium | reverse complement strand
ACGACAACTGCAGTCAAATCCAACTTATTTCAAGTGTCTATGTAGCTATTTTATTTATTTTATCCACAACGCGTGTTCAAGGAAAAACACTAAATTACTTTGTTTTATTTGGGTTTTTAATCTATCGGTCTACAATATTGAAGCAATTCTTCAATTGTGGAATGGTAATAAAAGGAAAGAAGCCATACCTTGGGTTATCATTCTTTATTTGGTCAGTATTCTTGGGACGACAAGTCTCCACTTTCCTGTAACAAACTACTATATAGACAGGATAACCAGTCTTGAACTAAAAGCCCGTGAAATTCAGCATCTTCAGGTGCGGGTTGGCTATTATAAAAACTTAATTTTACTCTTTGCCCTTTGGAGTCGCAGCATGGTGCTCTTTGGACTTGCCAGGATCTTATTAAAAGAGGAAAAGTAGTTTCGTGACCTGTAGAGTGAAAATATGCAACTAAAAAGGCCGTATCATCTATTTGATACGACCTTTTTCTTTACTTAATTTTTAATGGCCTTGCGACCTTTGATTTTGTTTTCGATGATCTTTTTGAGATCGTGAACTTCTCTAAGTCCCAGAGCATAGAGGATGCCAAAGTAGATAATGACGGCAATGAGAACCACAAAGAGTAGGATGAAGAGTTTAACTAAGGTGTAAGTGGCTCCCGGGCTCATGGAACCTAGGATGAGATTGCTAAGTCCGTTGAATCCAAAGTGGCAGAAGATGCCCATAATGGTGACGGCGATTCCCGTCTTGATAAAGAGTTTAATGTAGCTCTTACCTCCGACATTCCCAATTTTTCGGCGAATGAGTTGGAAACTGACAAGGGCCACAGTCGTGGTCGCGATGGAGACGGACAGCGCCAGTCCATTGACGCCCATGACGTTGATCAGTAGTAAGTTGAGACCGACGTTAATGGCGACGTTGAGGATCCCGAGATTGAACGGCGTCTTTGTATCTTCAAGAGAATAGAAGACGCGGTTCTGCACATTGTTGACGGAGAGGGACACCAGCGCTAAGGTATAGAACTGGAGCACTCTTGCCGTTGCGATGGCATCTGCCTGAGTAAAGGCGCCGCGCATAAAGGCGAGCTCCACAATGGGGCGCGCGAGTACGAGCATCCCTACAAAGGATGGAATCGTAATGAGAAGCACACCGCGGATACTGCCGTTCATAATGCGCTTGCCCTTGTCCATGTCGCCCTTATCAAAGGCCTTGGCAAGTTGAGGGAAGATGACCGAGGTGACCGCGGTGATAAAGACCCCGATGATGATGAGGTTGAGTTTGTTGGCATAGTCCAAGCGACTCATGCTTCCCGTAGGTAATCCACTGGCTAGGGCGCGGTTGACAAGGGTGTTGATGTTATTGATACTGACGGTGATAATTGCCGGAATGGCCAGTACCAAGGTCTGCTTTGTGTAGTGATCTCTGAGGTCGAAGACGGGCTTGATCCGGTAATCTGCCTTAAAGGAGGCAAAGTAAACGACGAGAAACTGCGCCGCAATCCCAATAACTGACACGATGGTCAATCCATAAATTCCGAACTTCTCTGCAAAGAAGATTAAGTAGATGATATAAGTCCCGTTGAGCCAAATGGGGGCGGAAGCGGCCGCGCCGAAATGGCCTTCAAACTGTAGATAGCCTGTGAAAATCCCCTGCCAAGCGGAGAAGATAATGACCGGCATTCCCAGGCGAATGAGCTCGGCTGTAAGTTGTGCTGTCTCCTGATTAAATCTTGGACCGACGAGCTTTGCCAAATACGGGGCAAAGGCGATGCCAAGTACCGCAAGTAGGGTCGTAAAGATAGAGACGATAAAGAATATATTATTAGTAAATCGAAGCTTACCATCTTCACCACGCGCCGAAAGGACGGACTGCAAACTTGGGATAAAGACGGTACTAATCCCCATGACGATAAACTGGCTGACTGTCGAGGTGGCAGCTTGGGCGGCGACAAAGGCGTCCTTCTCCATACTGGCACCAAAGTGAGCGGCGACCAGTGACTCTCGACCAAAGCCCATGAGTTTCCCTACGAGAGAAAAGATAATGATGATCATGGTAGACTGTGCAATTGTTTTTGACTTATTTGACATAGGATCCTCCTTCAATATCAATGATTATTATACATGAAAGTGCGTGTAATTGCTCGGCCTTAGATGAATTTTTGATATTGGATCGGGAAAAGAAGGTGCCGGTATAATAGAAAGAGCGACTTAAATCTACCTTTATCGTAAGGGAACCCTGGGCCTACTTCGATTTCTTACCTGGAAAGTGGAAAGCGTATGAAGAATTTTCTGCCAGTCACAGTTGCTTGATTCTATTTAATTTCTGCTATGAGTGCGGAGGTGTATGATGTGTGAGTCGACTTTCATCTATTATATAGCGCCGAGATAAAACACCTGAATAAAGGACGTGTGAATTAATTTAGAGAAATATGTAATTATCCATTGACTTCGCAAGGAGTCTGTTATATTATATTAAAGTCGCCTCTGAGAGAGGAAGGGAATGTTAAAATTATTTAAATTATTTAAAATTTACCCTTGACTTAATCAGTGAGCGCATATATAATAGTTCATGTTGCACTTGAGAGAGCGACAAGCGAGAAATAAAAAATCTTCAAA
>CAYFQX010000055.1:0-9142 GCA_964345405.1 uncultured Peptoniphilaceae bacterium | reverse complement strand
GACGGTCCGGGCAATCGTACCGCTATCTTTATGCAGGGCTGTCAGTTTAACTGCCGCTATTGTCACAATCCTGAGACCATAAATTACTGCATCTCCTGCGGTGAATGTGTGCCGGGTTGTCCTGCTCATGCCTTGAGCATGGAAGAGGGAAAGGTCCATTGGGATCCGGACAAGTGCATTCACTGTGACCGGTGCATTCAGATCTGTCCTCACGGCAGTTCTCCAAAAATTTTACACTGGACGCCGGAGCGTACCCTGGAAGAAATTCTAAAGAACGTGCCCTTTATTCAGGGCATTACCTTCAGTGGTGGAGAGTGTACTTTACAGGCGGAGTTTATCACTGAAGTCGCCAAACTTGCCCACAAAGAGGCGCTGGATGTACTGGCAGATACCAACGGCGGCCTGGATCTCTCTCTAGAGAGATATCAACCACTAGTGGAGGTCTATGACGGATTTATGGTGGATGTAAAGGCGTGGGATGAACCGACTCACCAGGAGCTCACCGGACAATCCGGGGAAATGGTGAAAAAAAACCTCACTTTTCTAGCGGAAAAGGGAAAACTCACGGAAGTTCGCACCGTGTGCTTGGAGAGTGCAGACAATGAGGCCATCGTTCGCGGATTGGCGGCGCACTTAAAGCCCTATCTTCAAGATAAGCCCATTCAATACAAACTCATCTCCTATCGTCCCTTTGGTGTTCGAGAAGAATTTAAAGAAGATCGTGCACCATCTGAGGAAAAGATGATAAAATTAAAGGAGCTGGCAGGTGAACTCGGATTTGGACCTGTGATCCTGATCTAGCATTATGTACTTAATACAGGCACCTTATGAGTGAGAATCATAGGGTGCCGTCTTCACTTAAGTAAACCTCATACTTAATTTAATTTATAGGAGTCATCATGAAACACAAAATTACAGACAGTTTAATTTTTCGACTGGCCATTGGCTTAATTCTAGGAATTCTCATTGGTACTTATGCAGGGGAAGGTGCCATTGTCGTCATCGATGCCATTAAGTCCGTTCTCGGCGGATTTATCGGCTACATGGTTCCCCTGATTATCCTTGGATTTATTGCACCGGCCATTGTCTCCCTACGTGAGGAGGCGGGCAAGGTACTTTCAGTGACACTGATCCTGTGCTATCTGTCCTCAGTTGGGGCCGCCTTGATGTCACTCGTTGCCGGTCGCGCCATTATTCCGAAGCTCAATATCGAGCCCTTGATGCAGACGGGTAGAGAAATTCCCGAGGCCATCTTTAACTTAAATATTGAGCCCATTATGCCCGTCATGACAGCACTGATTACGGCCATACTCATCGGACTGGCCGTCCTCTGGACAAACTCCAAGACCTGGGACCATCTGTTGATGGAATTTAATAAGATGGTGCTTGTCCTTGTCAACCGCGTCGTCATTAAAGTGCTGCCAATCTATATTGGTACGACTTTTGCCACACTTGCCTATGAGGGAAGCATTGTCAAATCACTTCCCATCTTTCTAAAGGTCATTCTCATCGTCATTGTCGGCCATTTTATTTGGATGACACTGCTCTATACACTGGGGGGCCTCATCTCAGGTACCAATCCAAAGGAAGTGTTTAGACACTATCCACCGGCCTATGTCACAGCCCTTGGTACTATGAGTTCGGCAGCCACTCTTCCGGTGGCGCTTCAATGTGCCGCCAAGTCCAAGACCCTTGATCCGAAGATTCGCGACTTTGTCATCCCCATCTGTTCCAACACACATCTCTGCGGCTCCGTGCTTACGGAAGTATTTTTTGTCATGGTAGTGTCTCAAATTCTCTACGGACAACTGCCTGCACTGGGCAGCATGATCACCTTTATTTTACTTCTTGGTATCTTTGCTATTGCAGCTCCCGGTGTGCCCGGAGGAACCGTCGTCGCCTCCCTGGGGCTCATTATCTCCGTCCTAGGATTTAACGATGCCGGTACAGCTCTAATGCTTTCAATCTTTGCGCTTCAAGATAGCTTTGGTACCGCATGTAATGTCACCGGTGACGGCGCCATTGCCCTGATGGTGACAGGAATTTTCAAGAAAGTTCCGCCACAGGAAATTAAATAGTTTATAGGAGAACCCCCCGTGGGTTCTTTTATTTTGTATAAAATATATCGTTATATTTTTATCATTTAGAGTTAAAAATGTTTGCCTGTCAATTTATAATTAAACTAAAGGAGTGATTATTTGAAAAGAAAGTTTTTAGTCAGCTTGCTTGCGCTGTTGATGATATTCTCCGTCACAGGCGAAGCAATCGCTTGCACAGGAACCATTATTGGTAAAGGCGTGTCCGAGTCCGGTGATCCAATGATCGCACGTACAGAGGACTGGAGCAGTGCCTACAACAAGATCTTTTATGTAAGAGAGGCTCGTGATTGGAACGAGGGAGATATGTACACGGATGTCTATGGATTTAGCTATCCAATGCCGGCACATACATATCACACCATCACTGTACCTGACGGCTATCAAGATGAAGGTGATATCTTTGAAGCTGCAGGTATCAACGAAATGGGCGTTACAATGACTGCCACCGTTACAGCTACTGCCAATGACAAGGCACTTACTGCCGATCCGTTGACAGAGCACGGACTTTATGAATCTTCCGTTGTCAGCGTAGTTCTACCTCGCGTTAAGACAGCGCGTGAAGGGGTTGAAGTTCTAGCAGACATCATGGACACTCGCGGACTTCAAGAGGGCGCAATTGTTGTCGTTGCCGACCAAGACGAAGTTTGGTATATGGAACTTTTAACAGGCCATCAATATGTTGCCGTTAAATATCCGGACGATGCCTACTCCGTTTTCCCTAACTGCTTTATGTTAGGTACAGTCGATGTCAACGACAAGGAAAATGTCATTGCCTCTAAAAACCTTCTGGAACTTCCACGCCAACACGGCTTCCTAGTGGAAGAAGACGGCATGATTCACGTACGCAAGACTTATGCAGAAGAACTTACAAGCGGAAACCGCGACCGTCTATGGGGCGGAATCAACTTCCTAGATAAAGATAAAAATATTCCTTACGATGCGGAAGAATTTGAATTATTCCAAAAGACCGACAAGAAGATTAGCTTAAAGGATGTCATGGAACTTCAACGTACTCGCTACGAGGGAACTGAAAAAGCGGCCGACCTTCCTGAAAACAAGGGAAAAGTCAGACCAATCGGTACCGTTGAACAGGAAGAAGCTCACATCATCCAAATCAAACAAAACTACCCTGCTGAACTTGGCGGCGTCCTTTGGGTTGCACTGGGCAATGCGGAACACGCACCTTACATCCCAATCTATGGACCAATTAACGAAGTAAATCCATCCTACCAAGTCATGGGTGACCAATTTAACGCAGACAGTGCCTACTGGATTATCCGTCAAAACTCTGCCCTTGCAGAGCTTGACCGTGAAGTTTACGGAAAGTACTACCGCGAATACAATGGTAAACTTGAAGACAAGATGATTGCTGAACAGGCAGAAATCGACAAGAAATTACTGGAAGCTTATGCAAAGAGCCCGGAAAGTGCTGTAGATTACGGTACCAAAGTGAGCTTAGGCTATCAAGAGAGCATTCTTAAAAATGCAAGAGACATCAATGCAGAGTTTAACACTTACTTCCTCGATGCCTCTTCAGATCAAGGCGCTGTAAAAGTAAACGGACGCACTAAGCCGTTTATTCCAAGTCAATTAGGGGAGGAACGCAGAGTTGAAATCCTTAAGGAACTTGGATTCTCTGCCGGACCTGGATCTGCACAACCACTTGATAAGGGCGAACAACTCAGTGCCGACGAAGAACTTAAAGGCCACTGGGCAAAGGACGTCTTAAAAGCTGCAGTAGATAAGGGACTGATTGAGAGAGAAGATAAACTCAGCAAGCCAAACAAACTTGTCACTGTAGGCGAATTTGTAGAGGGACTTCGCAAACTAAATCCTGAGTTCAAGGGTGAAGAAGTTCTAGCTAAACTTGAACAACATGCCATTGTGGACAACTACATTATGAACCGTCAAACCATGGCATTTATCCTTGAAGGCTATGCAAAGGAACTCAAACTTAACCTTCCGGAACTTAAGATTCAAGCAAAAGACATTGACTATGCACCGGAATGGACTCACGAAGGCATTCGAATTTCTATGAACATGAAGTGGATCAACGGTCACGGTGGAAACTTCGGACCGGATCAACTCGTAAATCGCGGCGTTCAAGCTCAAGTTTATGCAAACTTAGCAAAATAAATTACTAAGACAGCTCCCTTGCGGGGGCTGTTTTTTTATTTAGACCTTTCACCCTATAAGTGACAAAAACCGGGAAATTTTACCTATGAAAATATTTTTAATTTTTTCATAGGTAAAAAAAGAGAGAAATTGACACTTAATAGTTAGGGAGTATGGCCAGAGAATTGGAACGGTTTTAAACTGAGAAAGACGAAAACATTATTTTATAAAAAGTGAATATTGATCCTAAATGAGGTATAAGTACATCAACAATAAACGGGAGATGATGGTATGACTCGTAATTTTTGGTCTATGGATTTGGAAGCCCTATTTAAAGCGCTGGGTTCAACTCGCGAAGGGCTAAGTTCTACGGAAGCGCAAGAGAGGCTTCAGGAAAATGGGCCGAATATTGTGGAGGAAAAGAGCGAGAATTCCGCTCTTAAGATTTTCTTAAATCAACTCAATAGCCCAATTATGTTTATATTACCTGCCGCCACCTCGATTTCATTTTTCACAAGTGACTACACCGACGGAATCATCATTTTGGTGATTATCTTTCTTTCGGCATTTATAAGTTTCTTGCAGGAGTACCGGGCGGATATCAATATTAAAAATCTACTGAAAATCGTCACTTTAAATGAAAAGGTCCTGCGGGATGGCGAGGAAAAGTCCATTCCCGTGAAGGAAGTTGTCTGCGGCGACATCGTTTTGCTCAGTGCCGGCGACTTGATTCCTGCCGACGGGCGACTGATTGAGTCAAATAATCTCTTGGTGGACGAATCCATGCTCACCGGGGAGACTTTCCCCGTAGAAAAAGAGGACGCTATCTTAGATGAGGATATGGAACTGAGTCAGCGGAGAAATTCTCTATGGATGGGGACTCATGTCATCAGCGGCTCCGGAAAAATTCTAATTGTCAATACGGCGAGGGACTCTGAATTTGGCAAGATCACCAAGAGTCTACTTAAAAAGGAAAGTACGACAAATTTTGAAGTGGGCGTGCGATCCTTTGGCATGCTCATTTTAAGAATCACCGTCTTTATGATTGGGGCCATCTTTTTATTTAATATCTTACTTGAAAAGGACATGTACCAGTCCTTTATGTTTGCTCTGGCCCTTACCGTAGGCCTCACACCTCAAATGCTCCCTGCCATTATCAGTGTGAATCTTTCAAGTGGTGCCAAGAAGATGGCGGATAAAAAGGTCATTGTAAAGAAATTGCCCTCCATTGAAAACTTCGGCTCCATGAATATTCTCTGCTCCGGTAAGACGGGTACCATCACCAAGGGCGAGGTCGATCTTGTAAGCAGTGTGGACTTTAAGGGAGAAAATTCCGGCATTCTCGCCACCCTTGCCTATCTCAATGCCAAACTTCAGACAGGCTATGCCAATCCGCCTTTAAGAGCCATGTGGGGAAACGACTGCTCATCTTAGTTATACTTGCCAATGTCGTCGTCCTACTTCTCACCATCACACCTGTTTCAAGTATCTTGGGCTTTACTGCACTGCCTCTAAAGCTCGTCCTAGGTCTCTACGCCATTGTCATCCTGTATCTCATGACATTGGAGATGGCAAAGAAATTATTTTATAGAAAAAATAGTCTCTAAATAAAAGAGGATGCACGGAAATTTCCATGCATCCTTTTATTATGAAAACTATATTTTATCTCCTAATTAATCTCCAATATACTCTAAGACATCGCCCGGTTGACAATCGAGTTCTCTACAGATGCCTGCCAATGTATTAAATCGTACCCCTTTTGCCTTTCCCGTCTTTAATATGGATAAATTTGCTTCCGTGATACCAATCCTATTGGCAAGCTCTTTTGAAGTCATATTTTCCTCTTTAAGGACATGATCTAAATTAATAATTATTTCATCCATAGGCATCAAATAATACTCTCTGAATCTTCTCTTAACTCTTTACCCTTGTGAAATAATACCATGGAAGCAAATGCAATCAACATCAGTACGCCATTGACAAAGTAATCTTTAATAGATAGGTCATAGATAAGACTGACATTTTTTGCATTCACAGAATGGAAGATGAAAGCGGATAGGATTTCACCAAGCGTTAAGATAGCAATGGCGATCAAAATATTTCTTGCATATCTAACATTTTCTTCCTTAAAGTAGTCTCTATCTTTAAAGTTCGCAAGAATTTTTTCAAAATTATTTAAAGACACCCCAAAGGTAAGAAATATCAAAAGACATATAGTACAAGCATATAAAATCAAGGGAAATGAAATGCCGTAAGTCCCGGGTGGAGTGATATCTCCCGATTGAATCATCCCAATGATTGTGCTCTTATGATATAGAGTTAAGGCTGTTCCAAGACTCATTAGGAATGCACCTATAAAAGAAATGGTTTTGACAACTTTAACTAAGGCGGATGATATTTTAAAAATAGATTCTCTCATTATTATCTCCAATATTTATTTTTCTTTTTCCATTACTTCAATGTCGTAAACATAATCTTGTAACATATTTAAATCTTCTTTAGAAAGTTGCCAAGTGAAAGATGACGGCGCCAAAGGCATTCCCTCCATGGTAATGTAAGGATAATTTTCATAAATATAAAAGTCAATTTGGGTGGCTTTTTTATCTATTCTCTTTGATGTACATACGAAATGATAAGACCTCTTTGCATCGCCAGGGATCTCTTTAAAAAAATCATCATAGTTTTTATCATCAATATTTTCGGCACTCATTCCAACTAAATTGGCGAAAAAGTCAATCCTCTCTCGATCATCTGTGGCCAATATTTGTTGATTGTCTGAATTATAGATCTCAAGCTTGTCCTATTTTGAAGTTGAATCTTGACCTATAGGGCTTACTACATTACATGCAGTCAGAATTCCCATGCAGATACATATGACCATTAGGAAGAGACCACTTTTTTTCATACCACACCTCTCAATTTAATTATCGTAAAACAATAATACTCTATCTGGTTATTATTGTTTTACGATAATTTTAGTCTGTCAATATTTTTTTATGTAAATAGTTAAGGAAGCGTCGATAAATTTATAGTTCATGTGACATTTATTTTCCATCATCGATAACGATGGGAAAGAAAAAATGGCCGACACATGTCAGCCATTTCAATAAGGTTTCATTTAATTTTAAACTTCCCTCTCCATCTCCTGAATGTAGTTTAAGATAAAGTCGCGACATAGTTCGAGATGCTGCACGGGAATGTACTCAAATTTGCCGTGGTAGTTGTAACCGCCGGTGAAGATATTGGGGGTGGGAAGTCCCTTCCAGGACAGAGCCGCTCCATCGGTGCCGCCGCGAATGGGTTCAAGATTGGGCTCAATGCCCATGTCTTTCATGACTTTGACGGCGCGGTCCACAATCTCCATGTGGGGTTTTACTTTTTCCGCCATATTGTAGTAACTGTCCTTCATGTCAATTTCTACACGCCCCTCCGTCTCTTTGTTGAGCTCGCTGACGGCAGCCTCCATGACTTTCTTGCGTTCTTCAAACTTGTCCATGTCGTGGTCGCGAATGATGTAGGTCATCTGAACTTTTTCTACATTGCCGGAAATCTCATCGAGATGATAAAAGCCCTCGTAGCCCTCGGTGTATTCCGGACGTTCAAATTCCGGCAACTTTCGGTCAAGTTTTGCCGCCAGCGTCATGGCGTTGATCATCTTACCCTTGGCCGTTCCCGGATGGACGCTCTTGCCGTAGATGGTAATTTCCGCATCGGCACCGTTAAAGCACTCGTACTGGACTTCTCCCACCGGTCCGCCGTCAATGGTAAGGGCAAAGTCGGCGCCAAATTTTTCCACATCAAAGGTGGCCGTTCCGTCGCCAATTTCCTCGTCGGGTGTAAAGGCAATGCGGATCTTCCCGTGTTTTATCTCGGGGTTACTTAACAGTGTCTCCATGGTATCCATAATGGCGGCAACGCCGGCCTTGTCGTCGGCGCCAAGGAGCGTGGTGCCGTCTGTGACAATCAGATCCAGTCCCTTCATCGTTGAAAGCTCGGGAAACTCCTCAGGAGAGAGATAGATATCCAGTGCTTCGTTGAGTTGGATCGCCTTGCCGTCATAATTTTTAACGATGCGCGGATTGACATTTTCTCCACTCATGGCAGGGGAAGTATCCATGTGGGCAAGGAGACCTAAGACGGGCAGCTTTTTGTCTGTGTTGGCAGGAAGTGTCGCCATGACATTGCAGTGCTCATCTAAAATTACCTCTTCAAGTCCCATGGCTTCACATTCACTCTTAAGCATCTTAGCCAAATCAAATTGGCGCTTCGTGCTGGGATGGGTTCCTGACTTCGGGTCGGATGTGGTGTGAACCTTGACATAGTTTAAAAATCGCTCAGTTAAATTCATATAACTCCCTCCTCATTTAATTTTTTGCACGGCGATAGCCGGCATCGATCGCTTCCTGTTCCGTCTTGAAGTAGACGGCGTTTTTATCACTTACTTTATCATAGGAGGCGCCACCGGGAAGATGATAGACTTTGGAATTTTTATTTCCCTTAATCTGTCCCTCTCCCCTCTTAGATGAAGCGCTCCCCTTGTCGCTTTGCTCTAAATCTTCCGCCACCTTTTCACCGGAGTCACCGTAGAGTCCGCGGCCCTCGCTTCTTGCAATGTCTGCTCGTCTTTCAAAATCGTCCACATATTTTAAATCCGGTGGAAAAGTTGAGAGCTGAGCATAGCCAAACTCTAGCAGGATGGCATTAAAACAGTACTCTCCAATTTCATCGGTTCCCGGCTCGTCGGTTGTAGGACGTGCAAGCCAGACGTAGCGAAGGAGTCTTCCGTAGCGGTCCGTATCTGAGACATCCCTTTGAAGATAGACGGTGTGGCCTGTGAGCATTTTCTTTGTATAGTCGCTGGCCTCCTTGCCGTAGTACTGGACGGGCTTTGTGGGATGGACTGTCTCGGGCGTATCGACAAGAATCAT
>CAYFQX010000054.1:7944-9166 GCA_964345405.1 uncultured Peptoniphilaceae bacterium | reverse complement strand
AGGTCCCGGGGAGCAAAAACTGGAGACGGATCGTCGTCATATCCGCAGACAAATCGACCGCGTCAAGGCAGAACTAAGGGAAGTTAAAAAACACCGAGAACTCAACAGACAACAGCGCGAGCAAAGTCAGTTGCCTCTTGTGTCTCTCGTTGGCTATACCAACGCCGGCAAGAGTTCGCTGATGAACCGTATGTTAGTGGATGGAGATAGTCTGGGGCATCAGGTGTTTGTCAAGGATATGCTCTTTGCATCCTTAGATTCCAGTCTTAGAAAGATTCGACTACCTGGCGAGATGGATATCCTACTTTCGGATACCGTTGGCTTTGTATCGAATTTGCCTACGGCACTTGTGGAGGCATTTCATTCGACGCTGGAAGAAGTGACGCACGCCGATGTAATCATTCATGTCTTGGACGGATCGCGGGAGGATATTCAGCTGCAATACGACACAACTTGGGAAATTTTAAGAGATCTCAAGGTGCTCCACATTCCAATGCTTGTTGTAATTAACAAGATGGATCTTGTGGGGTCAAGTCATGTGCCGCTGATGACTCATCACGAAGAGGTGATTCATCTCTCCGTGAAAAACGATGAGGATCTAAGTGAGTTTTATGAGCGACTGGGTGATATTTTAAAGAAGGATCACATTCAAGTGGAGCTCTTTTTCAACTTTAATCAACAGGATGTTTTAAATCAAATGTTAAATCGATATGAGCCTGATGAACTCGAGTACCGTGCCGATGGCATCTATGTCAATGTCCTCCTAAGTATGGAAGATTATCTGCGCTATAAGAACTATGAGATGTGATAACTATGTATAAGACAATTTTAGAACCGGCCAGTTTTACTGAGGAAATTCGCAAATCTAAATTCATCTCCCACGGCGTGCCCTGCGAGACGGAAGAAGATGCACTGGAATTTATTGATAAAATCAAGAAGATGTATCCCGACGCTACGCACCACTGCAGTGCCTATGTCATAGGAGAGCAGGCGCTTATTCAACGCTTTGATGATGATGGGGAGCCTTCGCAAACGGCAGGCATGCCCATCCTTGAGATGATTAAAAATCATTCGCTGACAAATATCTGTATCGTCGTGACTAGATATTTTGGCGGTATAAAGCTTGGAGCCGGTGGATTGATCCGTGCCTATGCAGCCGGAGCAAGACAATTACTTGAAAATGCAAAGAACAATAAAATAGAAGATATTTTTAAAAATAAAA
>CAYFQX010000054.1:0-7934 GCA_964345405.1 uncultured Peptoniphilaceae bacterium | reverse complement strand
GATTGTAGAGATGCGAGAGTTTCAAAGCTTGGAGATCTCTTACGACTACAGTCTTCACGGCACTTTGGAAAATTTCTTTCACAACGAGGCCTATCCTATGGATGAGATAGAGTTTACCGATCAGGTGAAGCTCACGACGGTTGCACAGATCGCTCAAGTGGAGCAATTACTTGAAAGACTTAATGACCTCACCAGTGCCACTCATAAAATTCAGTTGAAAGAAGTTTTGATACTGCCGGTTTACGATGGGAAGTTAATCTACAAAGATAAGTATTATGAGCAAAAATATCTTTAAGGACGGCATTTAATATTGGTAGAATAATATTAAAGATTTTACTTAAAAGTTGAGTTGAAGATATATCGAGGTGACTATGGAAAAGAAAATTAATGACATCGTCCAGTGGATGATAGAATCTGTAGAGGAAGCTGGAGCCAAGGGGATCGTCCTGGGACTCAGTGGTGGCATAGACTCGGCAGTTCTTGCAGCAATTGCCAAGCGAGCTTTTGGCGACAATGTACTAGGGGTAATCATGCCCATTGAATCGGATCCGGAAGATGAGGCCGATGCAAGACTAGTGGCAGAGCGAATTGGTCTGGAAGTGACCAAGGTGGATTTGACAAAGACCTATCAGGAATTTGTAAAGGCATCCTTTGACAGTGATCATAAATTGGCAAAGGCAAATATTAAGCCGCGACTACGAATGACAACACTCTATTACTACGGTCAAAGTTTAAATTATCTCGTTGCCGGCGGCACAAATTTAAGTGAATTTTACATCGGTTATTTTACAAAACACGGGGACAGTGGTACGGATCTCATGCCGCTTGCAAGTTTTGTAAAGGAAGATATCTTTGAAATGGGTCGCATTTTGGAACTGCCTGAAAAGATTGTAAGTAAGGCACCGGCAGCCGGTCTCTACAAGGGTCAAACGGACGAAAATGAGATGGGATTTACCTATGATGAACTGGATAAGACCATTTTATATGGAAATCAAGGTCCAAACTATGATAAAATTCAACGGATGCATCGTGTGACTTCTCATAAACGTCGCTATGCAAAAATGTATAATATGGAATTAGAAGAATAGAAAAGAGGATGGAATGGCAGGACATTCAAAGTGGAACAATATTAAAAATAAAAAAGGTAAGGAAGATGCCAAGCGCGCAAAAGTATTTACAAAGATGGCGCGAAATATCTCTGTTGCAGTAAGAGAGGGCGGTCCGGATCCGGAATTTAATCCGGCACTGAAGATGGCCATTGAACGTGCCAAGGCGGAAAACCTACCTAATGACAATATCGAAAGAGCCATTAAGCGAGGCAGCGGTCAAGATGACATGGGGACTTTTGAAGAAGTGACCTATGAAGGTTATGGTCCCGATGGTGTGGCCGTTATGGTCAAGGCTCTAACTGATAATCGCAATCGTACCGCTCCCGATGTACGCCATGCCTTTGAAAAGAATGGTGGCAATATGGGCACCACCGGTTGTGTCTCCTTCCTGTTTGAACATAAGGGACAGATCGGGATTGAAAAGGACCCGTCCATTGATGAGGAAGAGTTAATGCTTGAAGCCATTGAAGCCGGTGCAGAGGATTTTGAAGTGTTAGAAGATGGCTATGACATCATTACATCACCTGAAAATTTTACACAAGTCATGGATGCGCTGAAAGCGTCAGACTATTCATTTGTTATTTCAGAACTGACTTATCTACCGGTAAATACAACAGAACTTAATTCAGAAGAATCTGTAAAGCAGATGGAAAAGTTAATTGATATGTTGGAAGACAATGACGATGTTCAAGACGTCTATACCAACTGGGAACAAAGTGATGAAGAGTAAAAAGTATGCCCTGGGTATACTCATTGCTATCTTTCTTATTATCACGCTCTTGGGATTTGGCACGCGCAGACAGAGTGAAAGTTTAGCATATTATCGTGCCAAGATGGTTGAAAATAATATTACGGAAGTGACCGGAAAGTCCCTCGACGAACTGATGGACATCAATAGGGATCTAGCTAGTTATCTTAGGGAAGGGGACGAGAATTTACTGAGACCTCAGTTTAACGATCGTGAAGTAAGTCACATGAAAGATGTGTTCAAACTACTTCACTGGATGGATATCGTGACAAGAGTAAGTCTAATCTTGGTCGTCCTACTGGTGTCTCTATTTATTAAAATCTATGGCTATGGCGAATTCTTCAATTATCTCTTGAGAAGTTTAATGATACTCGTCGTAGTCCTGGGCGCTTTGGTCCTTTTCATATCACAGAATTTCCAAAGGGCATTTACTGTCTTCCATGAGTTGTTGTTTACCAATGATCTTTGGCTACTGGATCCCAAGACGGACCTAATGATTCAAATGCTTCCGGAAAACTTTTTTTCTGGCATGGCACTGAATATTGTTAAAGACGGGCTCATTTCCCTTGCCATAGTTTTGGGACTGGGCTTTATATTTAAATTAAGTAAGGAGTAATCTATGAAGTTAAATCAAATGATTGATCATACGATTTTAAATCCCGATGCCACTTATGACGATGTGATGAGAATTGTCAAAGAGGCAAAGGAATATCATTTTAAAACTGTCTGTGTCCAACCTTTTTGGATTAAAAAAGTGCGAGAGGCCCTAGGTGACGCACCAGTGGGCATTACTACAGTCATTGGATTTCCGCTTGGTGCCAATGCAACGGATGTTAAAGTCTATGAAACGCGCAAAGCCATTGAAGATGGTGCGGATGAAATCGACATGGTGTTAAATATCGGCGCATTAAAATCCGGGATGGATGAGATCGTTCAAGCAGACATTGAAGCTGTAGTCCAGGCAGCTGAAGGTAAAGTGGTTAAAGTTATCATTGAAACCTGCCTATTGACGAAAGATGAGATCAAAAAAGTCAGCAAGATGGTCATCGATGCCGGAGCAGATTTTGTGAAGACTTCCACAGGATTTTCTACAGGTGGCGCCAAGGTAGAGGATATTAAATTAATTAAAGAGACCATTGGCGATACCGGCGAAATCAAAGCAAGTGGTGGCATTCGCACAACTGAAGATGCAAAGGCGATGATCGAAGCCGGCGCCACAAGAATCGGTGCGTCCAAATCTATTGAGATTGTCAAGGGCGAGCTATGAACCCCGTAGCTTTTACTATCTTTGGCATCGATGTCATGTGGTATGGCGTGCTCATTGCCATTGGCGTAGCGCTGGGGATCTATCTAGGGGGAACCTTGGCGAAAAAAAGTGATGTCATCGATCCGGATACCTTTTTAGATTTCCCCCTCTATGCAATTTTAATTGGCGTACTCGGCGCAAGAATGTACTACGTCATCTTTTCCTGGGATTACTATCAACACCACATGAATGAGATTTTTGCCATTCGAAACGGTGGACTTGCCATTCATGGCGGGATTCTAGGAGGGATCATTGCCGGACTTATCTTTAGTAAAGTTAAAAAGATACCTTTCTTTGAACTTGCAGACATGGTAGCGCCGGGACTTCCGCTGGGTCAGGCTATTGGTCGCTGGGGGAGTTTTATTAATGGTGAGGCTCATGGTGGACCTACCAATCTTCCCTGGGCCATCAATGTGGGAGGACAGATGGTACATCCTACTTTCCTCTATGAATCCATTTGGAACATCGGCATCTTCATCTATATCTATTTCTTTTTGAGAAAGAAGCGAACTTACCGTGGTCAGTTGTTTTTAACTTACAGCGTACTCTACAGCATCGGCAGATTTTTCATCGAGGGACTTCGCACAGACAGTCTCTATATCGGGCCGCTGCGTCAGGCTCAGGTGATCAGCATTGTCACCATTGTGGTGAGCTTGTTGCTTATGTCCTATCTTAAAAAGAACAAGAGTGGCGATTATGCGCTCTAGATTAAACTAAAGGGGAGTTGCCATGGGATTTATCACGGCACTTGCAGTATCAACGGGGATATTTTGCGGCCTGTGGGGATTGTTTACAGGTCTTGTACCCAGTTTTATTGCTTTTGCAGGCTTTGCAGGAACTACATCTTACTTTGCCAATTCAAAGGAAGAGGGACTGAGTAAAGTTCCCAAGTGTTTTTACGCCAATGCGTCCGGGGTCATCTACGCGACTTTGGGCATCTATCTCTTAAATAGATTTCATGGCGGCCTGTGGATGAACACAATTCTCACCGGTGTCATCTCGTTTTTAATGGTTTTTCAAACAAAACTATCGGACCGCTTGAGTTTTACACCCGGTGCATTTATGGGCTGCTTCACCACTTTTGCGACAGGAGGTCTTTTTATGACACTTCCGTCCATGATCCTTGGGTACCTTGTGGCCCTAGGTTGTGACTATGGAGGCCGTTGGCTTCATGGAAGCAGAGAATAGATAGAATTATTTAAATCAAGAGACCAAATAAATCTTAGGATTTACTTGGTCTTTTTTTGTGCTTAAATTCTCAAAATATCTGTAAAATAAGTGGAATTTCACCTGAAAATAGTGTAAAATTGTATATGAAGTGGAGGAAAGTGGGGTTATGTGGCGAGAAAGGGTGGAAAAGTGTTTTTTGGTGAAGCAAATCATGCCATCGATAACAAGGGAAGATTAATTTTTCCTGCACAATTTCGCCAACGCATGGGCTCAGACTTTATCATGACAAAGGGTCTCGATAAATGTATCTTTGTCTTTCCGCTTCACGAGTGGCAAGTCATGGAAGAGAAGCTTAAGATGCTACCCATGACAGACCGAGATGCAAGAGCATTTGTACGTTATTTCTTCTCCGGAGCGGCAGAGGGCACTTTTGATAAACAGGGACGAGTGCGCATACCGCAAAACTTAGTGGACTATGCCAGTTTAGAAGATAGGGCTTATATTATTGGCGTAGGAACACGACTTGAGATTTGGTCAGAAGACACATGGGATCAATACAATAGTGATGATCAGTTGTCCTATGATGAGATTGCACAGCGTCTAAGTGACCTTGGAATTTAGGGGGATCATTTTGAGTTTTTCACATTTACCGGTACTTCTAGATGAAGTAATCAAAGGATTAAATATTAAAGAGGACGGCATCTATGTAGATGGAACCGTAGGTGGTGCCGGACATAGTCGTGAAATACTAAAACGTATTCCCAAAGGTCATCTCATCGGCATCGATCAAGATCAAGCGGCACTCAAAAAGGCGAGGGAAGTCTTGTCGGAAATGGGGGATAATTTCACGTTAGTTCACGAAAATTATCGAAATTTTGACAAAGTCCTTGAGGAACTGGGCTATGACAAAGTAAATGGGATTTTACTGGACATTGGTGTATCTTCTCACCAGTTGGATACGGCAGATCGTGGATTCAGCTATCAATTTGACGGACCCCTTGACATGAGGATGAATCAAGAACAAAAACTCACAGCGGAAACAGTTGTTAATACTTACTCTGAAAGGGAACTCACAGAAATTATCAGAGATTATGGAGAAGAGAGATGGGCAAAGCGCATTGCTGAATTTATTGTCAAGGCGCGAGAGGATAAGCCCATACAAACAACGGGAGAACTTGTGGATATTATTAAGGCGGCCATTCCGGCAGGTGCGCGTAAGGAAGGGCCCCATCCAGCCACAAGGACGTTTCAAGCCATTCGTATTGAAGTAAATCAAGAACTGGATGTACTAAAGGAAAGCATTGAGAAGATGGTGGATCACTTAAATCCTCACGGACGACTTGCCATCATTACATTCCATTCCCTTGAAGATCGCATTGTGAAAAATACATATCGTGATCTCAACAAGGACTGTATCTGTCCGCCGGAGTTTCCCGTATGTCAATGTGACAAGGTGAGAGAAATCAATATTATTACTAGAAAACCGGTGACAGCAAGAGACGAAGAACTTAGACAAAATCACCGTGCTCGCTCAGCAAAACTAAGAATAGCTGAAAAAATTGTCTAGAGGTGGTATAATGAGAAAGTCCAAGAAAAAAGTTGCTAAGATGCACACTTCAAATCCACAGATCCATAGAAATAGTTCCAAGGGAAGGAATAGAAAGACCAGTCTTGCCTTAATTCTTGGAATCAGTATCATGATTTGTGGAATTTCTGCATGGACTTTTTATCTACGTACCACCATGGGGAATTTGGATAGAGAAATTCAACTCCAAGAAGAAAGTCTCATGGATCTAGAAAAGACGAGAAAAGATTTAGCCAGTAAGATTGACGGCATTCGCAGTTCAGAGACAGTGATCAACCGTGCTCGTTTCCGTTTGGGAATGAACTATCCTGAAGATGAGCAAATTGTCTATATTGATGTAGATGAAAAGACAGAAGAAAATGATGTCAATCAAAATGTATTTTTAAATCCAATTATCTCCATGCTTAGCTTTTTCAATAAATCATAAGGGGGCTCTTCATGGGAGAGCGTAATAAGAATAAACGAAAAAATTTAACTAGAAATTCCAATCGTAAGAGAGGGAAGCGCCGTGTCTTTTCTTATAAAGACATGAATCGTAGAATCTTTTTTATGATGGGCTTTCTAGTTATTCTTTTTTTATGGATTGTTGGAAAATTGTTCACACTACAGGTGATCAATGCCAATGATTTGTCGCGAGAGGCGCTCAAGCGAATGACAAAGACGGAGCGAATCAAGGGGGAGCGAGGGCTGATCTTTGATCGCAATGGACAAAAACTTGTCTCCAATGTCAGTCATTCCGATGTCTCTTTTGACATGGACACGATTAATAATTCAAAAAACTCCAAAGAGTTAAAGAAAGAAATCTTAGAAGTATTGCCAGGACTCTTACAGATATCGAAGGATGATCTCCAAGAAAAGCTCTCCGGCAAGGGGATTGTGCGCGTGGTTCAAAATATCGATCACACCAAGGCGCAGGAAGTCACCAGAGCCGGTCTTCAAGGTGTTCTCATTGAAGATCATGACGGTAGGTATTATCCCAATGGGCGACTGGCATCGCATGTCTTGGGTTTTACCAACAGTAATAACAGTGGCGTCTATGGCTTAGAGGCCTACTACAACGAGGTACTTTCCGGAAGATCCGGTAAATCAGTGTTTCTCATTGACACAAGTAATCAGAAACTTCCCGGAGCGCAAGAGGATTTCACCGCACCTCAAGCGGGATATCATTTAAATTTAACTTTAAGTGAAAATGTGCAGAAAAAACTGGAGCAGACCCTTGTGGAGACCAAGGAACTTCACAATGCAAAGCGAATTTCTGCCATCGTTCAAAATACAAAAACCGGGGAAATCATCGCTATGGGAACAAAGGATGACTATGATCCCAATCGCCCGAGAAATCCCCAGACAAAGAAACAAATTGAAACTTGGGATCAGTTGACAAACGACGAGAAAGAAAAGATATGGTATGATAATTGGCGAAACTTTTCCACAAGTGATCTCTACGAACCCGGATCGACCTTTAAGACCATAACGGCTGCGGCTGCTTTGGAGGAAAATGTAACGCGGGATAATAAGCACTATTACTGTACCGGTTACATCAGAGATTTACCGGGGATTACCATTACCTGTACGTCGCTTCCCGATGGGCATGGCGACATTACCATGGCCCAGGGTTTTTACACCTCGTGTAATACTACATTTGTAAATATCAGCCGCGAATTGGGTAAGGAAAATATGTATAAATACATTCGAGGCTTTGGCTTTGGCGAGCCTACCGGCATCGATCTACCGGCAGAAGTCGGCGGCATTGTGCCTAAATCACCTGAGGATATCAGCGATGTAAGTCTAGCAACGATGTCTTATGGACATGGCATTGCGGTGACGCCAATTCAAATGGTCACTGCCATACGTGCCGTTGCCAACGGTGGTTATTTAATGGAGCCTTACATTGTAAGTGAAATTAAAGATCAGCAGGGCGAGATTATCAAGCGTCACGAACCGGTGACTAAGCGCCAAGTAATCTCTTCGGAAACTTCTTCCAGAATGCTTAAACTTATGGAGGGAGTGACACTGGAG
>CAYFQX010000053.1:3133-9225 GCA_964345405.1 uncultured Peptoniphilaceae bacterium | reverse complement strand
ACCCCGGATTGCATGAAGGACAGGGCCATGGCGTTTGCCAACATAAGAATAAATAGTGCAATAAGAATGTGTTTAACATTATTGATACCAATGTCAATGGCATCTTTTGGTTTTAAACCGGTAGTAAAGAATGCAATAATTGCAGCATAGGCAGCAGCAATTGGAGCAGCAACTAGTACGTCGTATTCCATACCGATAGAGACATTACCGATCTTAGTAAATTCAGGCATCATAAATAGAGCCAACACTAAAATAGGAGTTAGCTTCAGGATGGACACTCCAACTGAAGGTCTTTTGTTATTTTCCATTTTTCAAATTCCTTTCATATAATGAGATGATTGTGAATAATAATTTAGAAAAGTGAAAACGCTTTTCTGATACTTGTGTGTACTAATATCATAAACGATTGTATTTATTTTATCAAGGGCAAATTTCATAAATTGATAAAATTCTCACAATTCACGAGAAATAGGGCGGCGAGCCCGTTGCCCCGGGAGAGCATGGTGGAATTTACACAAAAAAGCTGGTGTTTATAAAAAGGCATATATATAAAGGAAAAGTGTTAAAAATATTGTTAAAAAATTAATTAAATTCAAAATAAATGTTGATTTTATCGGAAAGCTGTGGTAAATTAACCATGTAAGGTGAACTTACGCAAATAATTTGAAAATAGAGGTGCATTAGTAGGGTAGCTTCAAATAGTTGTGAAGGTTTGAGGTGAAGGTTGCTGGTGCCGATGGGATTTTTTTCTCAGGTTGTGATGGAGGAGGGTTCATCCAACTGTCATACCCGGTGTATGAAGAGCTATTTTCTTAACGATGAAAGGTTAAGAAGGGGCTCTTTTTTTGTTCCCCCGGAACTGTTTTCATCTTTGTTTGCAAAAGTGGAACTTTCAATACTTGTGTGTGAATAAAAAGGTTTTTTCTATTGTGTCCGTTAGCGGGGCACAATTGAGAGGAGTAGGAAATGAACAAATTTACAATTCGAGTAAGAATGGGAACAGGCGATGCACACTATGGTGGAAACCTTGTAGATGGTGCACGTATGCTCGGTCTTTTTGGCGATGTTGCAACTGCACTTCTTATTATGCAAGACGGCGATGAAGGTCTATTCCTAGGCTATGACAATGTTGAGTTTAAGGCACCTGTATTTGCAGGGGACTTCATCGAAGCTGAAGGCGAAATCGTTGAAGTTGGTAACAGCTCAAGAAAAATGACTTTTGTAGCTAAGAAGATCATCACTGCACGTCCTGATGTAAGTGCTTCTTCTGCAGACTATGAAGAAGAGCCAATCATCGTGGCAAAGGCTTCCGGCGTTTGTGTGGTACCAAAAGACTCTCAAAGAAAATAAGGAGTAGGATTGATTCATGGAAAAACTAATTATTACAGCGGCGATCTGTGGTGCTGAAGTAACAAAAGAACAAAATCCGGCCGTTCCTTACACCGTTGAAGAGATTCAAAGAGAAGCCAAGTCTGCCTATGATGCAGGTGCTAGTATCATTCACCTTCACGTAAGAGAAGATGACGGTACCCCAACTCAAGACAAGGCTCGTTTCAAAGAGTGTATGGATGCGGTACGTGAAGTTTGTCCAGACGCAATCATCCAACCCTCCACAGGTGGTGCGGTAGGAATGACCGACTTGGAAAGACTTCAACCAACCGAATTAAGTCCTGAAATGGCAACTTTGGACTGCGGTAGTGTTAACTTTGGTGGAGACGAAGTCTTTTTAAACTCTGAAAACACAATTATCAACTTTGGTAAAATCATGCAAGAACGTGGCGTAAAACCTGAAATCGAAGTGTTCGATAAGGGAATGGTGGACTTAGCCATTCGTTACCACAAACAAGGTTATATTGATGCACCAATGCACTTTGACTTTGTACTTGGTGTTCAAATGACTGCCACAGCTCGTGACTTAGCATTTATAGTAGACAGTATTCCAGCAGGATCTACTTGGACTGTCGCAGGACTTGGACGTCACCAATTTGAAATGGCTGCACTTGCCATTATCATGGGCGGTCATGCTCGCGTTGGTTTTGAAGACAATCTATATCTTGAAAAGGGTGTACTTGCAAAATCAAATGGTGAGTTAGTTGAAAAAGTCGTAAAACTTGCAAACTTATTAGGTAGAGAAGTTGCTACACCAGACGAAGCGCGTGAAATTTTATCTCTACCACCAAGAAAGTAAAAAGTAAGAGGAAAGAGGTTTATTAGATATGAAAAAAGGAAATCCATACGGAATCCATCGTGTCATCCAACCGCAAGGGGTATTACCACAACCTGCAACTAAAATTGACAACAGCATGGAAATCTACGACGATGAAATACTTATCGATGTTCAGACATTAAATATTGACTCAGCATCATTTACTCAAATCTATAATGCTGCAGGTAAAGATATTGACAAGACAAAAGAAGCGATTCTAGAAATCGTTGAAGATCGAGGCAAAATGCAAAACCCTGTGACTGGTTCCGGCGGTATGCTTATCGGTACTGTTCGTGAAATCGGTCCGGCATTGGAAGGCAAAACTGACTTAAAAGTTGGTGACAAAATTGCTACTTTAGTTTCTCTATCTCTAACTCCACTTAAGATTAATGAAATTAAAGAAATCCGTGCTGAGCAAGATCAAGTCGACATCGACGGCCAAGCAATCTTATTTGAATCCGGTATCTACGCTGTGATTCCAGAAGATCTTCCAGAAAACTTAGTACTTTCTGTACTTGATGTTGCCGGTGCCCCAGCCCAAACTGCTAAAATCTGTAACCTAGGCGACAATGTCATGGTTATTGGTGGTCAAGGTAAAGCAGGTATGCTTTGTCTATATGAAGCAAAACGCCGCGTAGGTCCTACCGGTAAAGTTATCTGCGCTGACTACAAAGACATTCGTTTCGACGAAATCCTAGAAATGGGCATTGCAGACTACTGTATCGAAGTTGACGCTACAGATGCAGTGGCTACTCTTGAAAAAGTTAACGAAATCACAAATGGCGAACTATGTGATGTAGTTATCAACTGCGTAAACGTAGAAAACACTGAAATGGCAAGTATCCTAGCTACTAAAGACGAAGGACTTGTTTACTTCTTCAGTATGGCTACAAGCTTTACTAAGGCTGCCCTAGGTGCAGAAGGTGTTGGTAAAGACGTAAACATGATGATTGGTAACGGCTACACCAAGGGTCATGGTGAATTTACTATCAACGTAATGCGTGAAAGCGAACCACTTAGAGAACTATACGAAAAGCTATTTGCTTAATTAATTTGGAGGATATATAAATGTCTAAATATTATAATGAAATTCCACTATATAAAGATGTAACTGAAGAACAATGGAACGACTGGCACTGGCAAGTTCAAAACCGTATCCAAACTGTTGAACAACTTGAACAAATCATCGAACTAGATGAAAAAGAAAAAGAAGATATCAACAAGGTTCTAGCTAAATTCCGTATGGGTATCACTCCATACTATGCTTCTATCATGAAGAACGATCCACATAATGCAATCCGCATGCAAGCAGTTCCAACTGCTCAAGAAATTCACGTTTCTACTTCTGACCTTGAAGACCCACTAGCTGAAGACTCTGACTCTCCAGTTCCAGGAATCACTCACCGTTATCCTGACCGTGTTCTATTCCTAATCACTGCCATGTGCTCCATGTACTGCCGTCACTGTACAAGAAGACGTTTTGCAGGTTCTAACGACAGTGGTGTAAGTAAAGAACAAATCGATAAATGTATCGAATACGTTAAGAACACTCCAGAAGTACGTGACGTACTACTTTCCGGTGGTGACGCTCTACTAGTAAGTGACGAACGCTTAGAATACATCATTTCTGAACTACGTAAAATCGATCACGTTGAAATCATCCGTATCGGTTCTAGAACTCCAGTAGTTTGCCCACAAAGAATTACTGACGATCTAGTAAACATGCTTAAGAAATATCATCCAATCTGGTTAAACACTCACTTTAACCATCCAAGCGAAATCACTCCAGAAAGTGCTGAAGCTTGTAGAAAACTTGCAGATGCCGGTATCCCACTAGGTAACCAATCTGTACTACTACGTGGCGTAAACGACTCTGTAGGAGTTATGAGAGATCTTGTTCACGAACTAGTTAAGATCCGTGTACGTCCATACTACATCTACCAATGTGACCTTTCTATGGGTATCGAACACTTCCGTACTAAGGTTTCCAAGGGTATTGAAATCATGGAAGGTCTTCGTGGCCATACTTCCGGATACTGTGTACCAACATTTGTTGTTGACGCACCTGGTGGTGGCGGTAAGACTCCAGTTATGCCTCAATACATTATCTCTCAATCTCCAAACAAGATTGTCCTACGTAATTATGTAGGTATCCTCACAACTTACATTGAACCAAACTATGTGGTTGACGAAGATCCATACGAAATGGATGGCAAAGAAGATAACGGCGTAGTGAACTTAATGAAGGGTAACGACGTAAGATTCATGGAACCAAGCAATCTTGCTCGTCACCAAAGAAACAAATAAGAGAATTAATTTAGGAGGACTGGATGGCGCTTATCGAGAAAATTTATCCAAAATATTCGACTTGTTCAATTATCGGGATGAGTAAAAATGTCGGTAAGACCTTCACCTTAAATCATCTCATTGATGAAGCCGACGCCAAGGGCATGACCATCGGGATCACTTCCATTGGACGGGACGGTGAGCGAATTGATGTGGTGACTGAGACGGATAAGCCCACCATCTTTCTTCCTGAAGGTAATTTTGTTACAACCGCTTCCGGTCTACTTGAGATCTCTGAAGCTACCGTGGCTTTAGAGAAGGTACTTCCCTTTAACACACCCCTTGGTGAAGTGATTTTGGGAAGAGTGGTCTACGACGGATATGTACAAATATCCGGACCACAGACGCTCCGTCAGACAGAAATAGCAGCACGTGAGATGCTGGATCTGGGTGCGGACTTTGTCATCATTGACGGCGCGTTGGATCGTAAGACTTCCGCTGCACCTGAAATAACAGAGTGCACCATCCTGGCAACGGGAGCAAGTTATAACAGAAACATGGATACAGTAGTGAAAGAGACAGCACATATTGCTCGTCTCTTTCATTTACCTGTAGTGGAAAACCACAGAGAAATTCTAACTCGCCTAATCAAAGAGGAAAGTTGCGGGTTGGTTGATGAAAAGGGCGAGGGAATCATCGTTCCCATTGAGACAAGTCTAGGTGCCGGCGCGAAGATTGCCGACAACATCAGGGATCACCATCGCTATTTGGTCATTCCCGGTGCACTGACTGTGAAGACCGTAGAGGACATTATTACCAACTACGGAAGCATTCACGATATCACCATTGTCGTCAATGATCCTACCAAAATTTTCATCGATCAGAGAAATGCCCTACTCTTAGGACGTCGCGGACTCAATATTGAAGTTCTCAATCGTTCAGAACTTGTGGCGATTACCGCCAATCCGTTTGCACCCGAGGGATACTACTTTGATGGCTATGAATTTATTAAACAGTTGAGAGAAGCCATTCCGGATGTAGAAGTCATTGACTTAATGTTAGGAGACTGAGATGTTTGTTGATAATCAGGTAATGGAAGTTCTTGACATAAATTATATCTTAGAAAGAATTGAGCCTCAGACCAGTTATGGCAGAATGTATAAAAACGCCATGAAAGCTTACCCACCCGGGACCGAAAGCTACTTGATAAAAGAACTGGATGTTCTGGAGGCTTTTGTAAAGTGGGTTAAAGATCGAGACAGCATTGGCGAAGCCAAGAACGCACTTCACGTGGTCAAGGACATTCGCTATTCCATTCTACGAGCCGAATCCTCAAGTCCACTCTCAGAAGTGGAACTCTATGAGATCAAAGCCTTTGTGTTTGCAGTAAAAAAACTCCACGACATCGTGGAGAGTAAAGATCTGCCGGCACATCCAAAGATCAATCTTTACCCAATTCCGGAACTTGAGAAGCTACTCAATCCTCCCGGAGAAAACGAACAGAGCTTTTATCTCTATGACAGCTTTTCTCAAAGTCTAGCCAATATCAGACGTGAGAGAAGTCGCCTTGAAAACACCTTGAGAAAGGAATCCAGGGCAC
>CAYFQX010000053.1:825-3123 GCA_964345405.1 uncultured Peptoniphilaceae bacterium | reverse complement strand
AGGAAGAGTATAATTTAAGTGTCAATGCGGAGCAAACCGTCATCCTCTCAAAGCAGGATAAGGCCGGCATTGAAAGAGCAAAGTCCTGTGAGGATCTCATCTTTCAATCAGAGACCTTTAATACCATTGTCTTTTCACTTAAAAAGCCCATGGACATTGTGGAACAAGAGGCGGAAGTGGAAAAACTTAAAAACAGAGAGTTTGATCATGAGCTGCGCGTCAGAAGAGAACTATCAGAAGAGATTGCCAAGTACACCAGATTACTTAAGAGAAATATTCATGGACTGGGCAATATCGATCTGTTCATCGCCAAGGCCGAACTTGCAGACCGCATGAATGCCGTTCGCCCTGAGATTGTCGATGAGCATATTATCTCCATAGTTGATGGAGTCTATCCGAAAATTGTAGAAAATTTAGTCAGAGATGGCTTAGAATTTACTCCCATCTCCATTGATTTACAGGAAGGGGTAACCTGTATCACAGGAGCCAACATGGGAGGGAAGACCATCAGTCTAAAGATTGTCGGACTGCTGTCCATTATGGCTCAGTGGGGTCTATTTGTTCCCGCTAAGAAAATGGTCTACGGACTCAATCAATTTGTCCGTACCTCCATTGGGGACTTTCAATCCACCACTTCCGGACTCTCTACCTTTGGTGGTGAAATTGCAAATGTCACCTACGCCATGGAAATGGCGGATAACCGCGGGTTAATTTTAATTGACGAACTGGCAAGGGGAACCAATCCTCAGGAAGGATTTGCCATTTCCTACGCCATTGCAGATTATTTACAGAACAAAGAGTCCATTACCCTACTCACCACCCACTTTGATGAAGTGACGCGCCTTGATGGCATTCGACATCTTCAGGTGATGGGTTTAAATAAAGTGGATTTAGAAGAAATTAAAAAGACGGAAAAAGAGCCCCTAGCAAAGATCAATCAACTGATGGACTATCGTCTGCAGGAAGTCTCTCAATTTAGAGAGGTGCCGAAGGATGCCATTCATATTGCACATATGATGGGCTTACCGGAAGAAATAACAAAGAAAGCTGAAGAAATTTTAGAAGATGGAAGGTGATGACATGGGCAAACTGAATTTAGATCAAAACTTAATTGATAAATCAAGAGCCTCTGCTCGTAATATCTCTGATGAAGTTCAAAAATTCATTGATCTTCATACCACAGTATCTACAGAGAGAGCAGTATTAAGACTTTTAGGAATTGACGGAGAAGACGAAGCGCAAGTTCCAATGGCAAATGTGGTAATCGAACACATCCACGAAGCTGGCGAACTTCAAAAAGGTGCAAGTTACTGGATGGGTAATGCCATGGTAGAAACCGGCATGACTCCACAAGAAATTGCTGAAGAAATTGCAGCAGGATCACTCGATCTTATCAATCTTCCTCGTCATCCAGAAACAGAAATTAAAGAAGCAGTTACAAACGTTGCAAAAGAAAGCGTTCAAAGAATTGCTGACATGCGCAAGACAAGAGAAGAACTCATTGACCGACTAGGCGAAGGTCGTCGTCCTTACCTATACGTCATTGTAGCAACTGGTAACATCTACGAAGACATTATCCAAGCAAAATCAGCAGCTTACCAAGGCGCTGATATCATTGCTGTTATTCGTACTACTGGTCAATCTCTACTTGACTTCGTACCTTACCACGCTCCAACAGGCGGTTTCGGTGGTACTTACGCAACTCAAGAAAACTTCAGACTGATGAGAGAAGCAATGGACGAAGTAGGCGAAGAAGTTGGCCGCTACATCCGTATCTGTAACTACTGCTCCGGACTATGTATGCCAGAAATTGCAGCCATGGGTGCTTTCGAACGTCTAGACGTTATGCTAAACGACGCACTTTACGGTATCTTATTTAGAGATATCAACATGCAACGTACTCTTGTTGACCAATACTTCTCAAGAATCATCAACGGTTTCGCAGGCGTCATCATCAACACTGGTGAAGACAACTACCTAACCACTGCAGATGCTTACGAAGAAGCTCACACTGTACTTGCTTCTCAATATATGAACGAACAATTTGCACTTCAAGCAGCACTACCTGAAGAGCAAATGGGACTGGGACACTGCTTTGAAATGGATCCAGACATTACCAACGGATTCCTATACGAACTTGCACAAGCACAAATGTCTCGTCAAATCTTCCCTAATGCACCATTAAAGTACATGCCACCAACTAAATTCATGACTGGTAACATCATCAAAGGTCAAGCACAAAACGTACTATTCAACATGGTATCCATCATGACACATCAAGGACTTCAACTACTTGGT
>CAYFQX010000053.1:0-815 GCA_964345405.1 uncultured Peptoniphilaceae bacterium | reverse complement strand
ATGATGACTGAAGCAGTTCATACACCTCACCTTCAAGACCGTTACCTAGCGCTTGAAAATGCAGAATATGTATTCAACAACGCAAGAGATTTAGGCGACGACATTGAATTTAAATCAGGTGGAATTATGGAAACTCGTGCCAACGAAGTTGTAGCTGAAGCTCAAAAACTTCTTGAAGAAATCGAAGACATCGGACTATTCCAAACTATCGAACAAGGTAAGTTTGGTGATGTGAAACGTTCACGTACCGGTGGTAAGGGTCTTGAAGGCGTTGTGGAAAAAGATGGCGATTACTTCAACCCATTCATTCAATTAATGACAGAGGGGAGAGAGCTCGTATGACAAATCAAAAAGCACAACAAGTTGATTTAACAAGTGTTCGCCCATATGGTGACACATTAAATGACGGTTCAATGCAATTTTCATTTACACTTCCAGTCCCTGCAGGACTTGAAGCAATGGAAGCTGCAAAACAACTACTATTAAAGCAAGGTTTTAAAGAACCATCCATCATCTATCAAAAAGATCTTGGTATGGACTACACTTACTTTGTAGCCTATGCTAAAACAGACACTACCATCGACTTCACTGAAATCCACGTGCCAAAAGTTGAACAAGAAACCATGACTCGTGAAGAAGTTGAAGAATATATTAAAAACAACATCGGCCGTGACGTCGTTGTCGTCGGTGCTTGTACCGGTACTGACGCTCACACCGTAGGTATTGACGCCATCATGAACATGAAGGGCTTTGCAGGTCACTTCGGACTTGAACGTTACGAAGGTATCGAAGCCATCAACATGGGCTCTCAAGTT
>CAYFQX010000052.1:5127-9433 GCA_964345405.1 uncultured Peptoniphilaceae bacterium | reverse complement strand
GACTTGGTTTATAACTCTTTATAAAGATAGCCACAAGCACCAGGTAGATCAACCCCAAAGCCACCACTTCATTTGATTTTGAGTTATTAGATTCATCCCTCTCATTTTTTCACCTCCAATGAAATAAACGCACCTTTTAGAACCATGAACCTACACTGACCACATGCATATCTCAAGATCAGATGGAGCGATAAATGTTCATCCCTGTTTGAGGCTTCTCACCTGTGGTATATATAGTTTTTTAGATTTAAGGAACCGCAATGAAGGATCTTATGGAATTTGCAGCAGTTGGCGCCCTATTATTCATTGAATATCTCTTGCTTGCTCTTGTCATCGTTGCCGTTTTAAGTCTTGCGCTCTATGTATTTGTGAGAGTTTACAACAAGGCAAAGCAAGATGCACTTAAATCTAGTTCATCAAGAGAATCCAAGTAAATACGACCTCTTAGCTAGGCTAAGATAGAGGAAGGACTTGCAAAGACAAGTCCTTTTTCATTCGCCTGCAATGGTCCTAAGGCACTGAATGCCAAACTCTATAATCGCATCCGGGAAGTTAAATTCTGCACTGTGAAGCTCCGGCTGATCTAGACCGCTGCCAATTTGCAAATACGCTCCGGGAACTTCATTCAAAAACCACCCGAAGTCCTCGCTTCCGCGAATGGGCGCCTCGTTCATATGAACTTTTACGCCCTCGCGTTCAAGAAGTTTCACCATGCGGTCCACTTCTCCGTCGTCATTACTTGTATCCGGAAACTCATCCGAAAAATTAATTTCAAGTTTTAACCCATCTCTTGTTGCAAGCTCTGTAGCTTTCTTTTGAATCGTCTCTGTGAGATGATCTAAATCCTCCAAATTTTCGGCACGCAGTGTCAGTTGAATCTCTCCATGAGAGGGACTGACACCATAGGCACCGACCTCGCCCACCCGAATGGCGATGATGGTGGCCAGGATCATACTTGAGTAAACTTCATCTGCAAATTTAGTTTCTCTAAATCCCTTAAATTCAGAGAGTGGCTTTAGAAACTCGATGAGTTCGCCAATGGCATAGACGGGATTGACCCCATGTTCAGGTTCGGAGGCATGAGACTGAACTCCCGTGAGCCTAATCGACATGCCCTTCGAGGCACAAAACATCGTGCCCTTTCGCGTGGCCACCTCACCTTGTCGAAGTCCCGGAAGATTGTGAAGTCCATAAATTCATTCCACCTTCACTTAATCTAAAGTTGCCACTGCCTCCTTGGCGCCGACGCCGTTTTCCTCCGCATGTTGAAAGATATAGATAATGTTCTTTCCAAGGGTCTCTTGATCCAGCACTTCCGCTAGCCCAACAAGGATTGCCGTGTGGCCGTCGTGACCGCAACCGTGAAAGGCACCACCGTCTTCTGAGACGATGGCATCGTGATCTGCACGAAAGGCAATGGTCTCCTCAGCCCCCTCATCTTTAACCGCATAGAGCCAGCGTCCCTTATCCACCACTTTCACATCCGTGTGCTCCTCCAAATATTTCTTAATGGAAGCTCGCGTCTGAAACTCCTCTTCCGAAGCTTCCGGATGACGGTGAAGTTCTTGACGGAACGCCTTGATTCTCTCTAGTATTTCAGGTTCAACAGGCCTCATTACTCTTCCTTGATTAACCAAACAGTACGAGTTTCACATCCATCTCGTGATTTTCTAGGAAATCCTCAACGGCCTGATCCGCAATTTCCCTTGCTCTCTCCTTTGGAAATCCATAGATACCTGCAGAAATCAGTGGAAAAGCAATGGACTTTACATCGTGGGCAAGAGCCAGTCCAAGGGCACTTGCATAGGCACTGTAGAGAAGTTCCTCCTCACTACTGTCTCCACCGTGCCACACAGGACCCACCGTGTGGATGATATAGGTGGCTGGTAGATCATAGCCCATGGTGATGACAGACTGCCCGGTTTCAATGGGAGCAAGCTTGTTACAATCCTCTTGAAGTTTTGGATTGTTGGCTGCTGCAAAAATGGCACCGCAGGCACCACCTCCGCGCTTTAGCTGGGTATTGGCAGGGTTGACAATGGCATCTACCGCCATCTTTGTAATGTCTCCTTGAACAACTTCGTAACTCATACCGTACCCCCTTCTAATCTAATGCCTATAGTAGTGGCAAGTAATTGATGACCGGCACTTCATAGGGATGGATCCGATCAATGATGCGATGAACTTCCTCGCGCTTGGACGCCTCAATGCGAAACTCCATCTTGATCTCCTCTTTTTGAATTACGACACCCACCTCTCCATCATAGGGATTGGCTCCCTCCATTGGACGCCAGTGACCCATCACGCGAGTCGTATTAAAGGCGTAGTCATAGTTTCCCTCTGCAAGTAGACCATGCTCGTTTAACTCATTGGCCAGTTCTATGACATTTGCCTCCGGAATTAATACTTCCACCTTTAAAAAATCATAGTCCATGTTCTACTCCTTCTTTCCCATTTCAAGCAGTTCTTCTCCGTCCAATCTAAAGATGATCCACTCATTCTTTGGCTTGGCACCAAGGGACTCGTAGAGATCAATGGCCGGTTGATTCCAGTCTAAGCAGACCCATTCAAAGCGCTTACAGTCCTTTTCCACGGCAATCTGTGCCAATTTTCTCATCATGGCTAGCCCATAACCTCTGCCGCGGTACTCCTCGCGAATATAGAGATCTTCTAGATAGAGTCCGGGTCGACCTTCAAAAGTAGAGTAGTTAAAGAAATAGAGGGCAAATCCTACCGGCGTATCTCCTTCCATCCCTAGGATGACCTTGGCATAGCCCTCTTCAAAGATGGACTTCCTTAACTTTTCTGGCGTAGCAAAGACCATGTCACTCATCTTTTCAAAAGCTGCAAACTCCTCAATAAAAGTGTGGAGAAGTTCTGCATCCGCTGCGGTTGCTTCTCGAATTGTAAAGTTCTTATGCATTAGTTAACCTCTCCATTTTTAAAAAATAATGTGATCGTCCATATCATCAATGACGATCTCTTGTTTCGGGTCAAAGACACCCGCTTCTGCCAGTCCTCTAAAGCTGTTGATTATTGGAATATAGGCAACGATAGAGATGACGATGAGAAGAATGATACCCAGTAATAATGCAAAGATCGAGCCACTTACCGTTGGATCCCCACCACTGAAGATTCCGATAAACATAACTCCAAACAAGACAAAGAGCGCAATCATAATTAGGATATAGAGGATGTAGTTCCCAAAGATCATGCCCTTTTTACCTTTGGTGGAGTTCCATGCGTCTGCAATAACTTCCTTCGGACGGACCTTTTCATCCTGCTGATGCATACCAAGCCAGATCCCCCAAGGTAAAAGTCCGAGACTTGCAATAATGCCTGGAACTATAAATAGAACAAAGCCAATGCTTGAAATTAAATTAATCAAGATGCATGCAAGCACATTCATTAGGAAGTTACGATTGAAAAAGTAAAACAAGTCCTCAAATCTCATTTTGGTATCATAGCGTAAATTACGATAAACTCCTAAGCTCAAAGCTGCACTCACAAGACCTGTCACACCTAGGACAAAGAGCCCTGCGATGTTTTGTAGCACAACAATGCCACCACTGGTTGCTTCTGGAGTTGGTCCCATATAATTTGGCATACTACCCGCCATATTTTGTGTAATAATATCAGCAATCCCTGTGCCAAAGCTAATGCCCAAGATGCTAAAGAGCCAGTTAATCGCCGCAACTAGAACAGAGGATACGATGATCCAGGAAGCCATATCTTTTAAAACTTGCGATGTCGTTTTTTCCATGTGTCATCCTTTCTTGTCTTAAAATTTCCGCTTACTATAAATAGTATACCAATAAAAAAGTTTGATTAATAGTTTTTTGTCACTCAAGAAATAAAAAAACCCTCTACCGAGAGCCTTTGTCTAATCTTTAAGCCAGGTTGCCACCTTGGCAAAAAGGTCATGGTTGTTAAAATCGTAGATGATGGGAGTGAGTGTTGCAAAGCCCTGCTCCAAGTAGTAGCGGTCCGTTCCCTCGGATTTGTCTGGGAAGCTACGCTCCTTTAACTTCAGTGAGCGAATGCCGTCGGGTAGACGCTCCATATGATAGAAGTCATACCCTGGCTCCCCAATACGCGCAATCTTCACCCCAATGATCTCATCCAATTCACCGTAAGGTACGTTGATACTTAAGACCATGTTCTTAAGATCTGAAGCAAGTAGATCGTCCTTCACCTCTTCAAAGAGACGGACAGCAACTTTTGATGCGGTTTCAAAGGTGGTATCACCATCAATCCACTGAGAGGACAGCGCGATGGCAGGAATTCCAAAGACCGTTGCTTCAAC
>CAYFQX010000052.1:0-5117 GCA_964345405.1 uncultured Peptoniphilaceae bacterium | reverse complement strand
AACCGCTGCAGAGACAGTGCCCGAATAGAGGACGTCCATGCCGGCATTGTAGCCCAGGTTACAGCCGGAAAAGACGACATCTGGCTTTTCATCTAAAATTTGATCCATGGCTGTGCGCACACAGTCTGCCGGTGTACCAGATACACTGTAGGCCTTGGACTTTAGTCCCTCAAGCTCTACATCCTTGACAAGCATGGTGTCTCTTAGGGTGATGGCGTGACTTTGACCGGAGTGTTCCTCTTCCGGCGCCACAATGACTACCTCATACTTCTTTTCAAGTTCCTTTGCCAACGCATAAATTCCAGGGGCAAAGACCCCATCGTCATTTGTTAATAGTATTTTCATAGTATCTCCTAGATCTCAATGATATTTGAACTTACAAGGGGCTTGGCTACATGTAGTGTGTAGTCTAGCCCCTCTTGTATTGCAGCTTCAGATAGCGTCCGTCGAATGGTTCGAATCGCCACTTCCGGTAGATTGTTCTCATCGGAAAGGTGAGCCAGGACCACATGCTCCCCTCGTTTTGTCACAAGCTTTTTAAGGACTTCTCCTGCGTGATCGTTGGACAGGTGACCTCGATTAGAGGAGATACGCTGCTTAAGAGCCCAGGGGTAGGAGCTATTTTTTAACAGTTCCAAATCATGGTTTGACTCTAAAAAGTACAGATCACTCCCAGACATTGTCTCAAGCATACTTGTGTTGACATAGCCAGTATCTGTTAAAAAGCTGATCTTTTTATCGTCACTGTGAACGACAAAACCAGAGCCGTCCATACAGTCGTGGAACGAGCGCATAGGCAGAATTCCCAAATCCTTGTACTTTAGCATCTCATCGTGCTTAAATCTGTGCATGTGATTTGAGTTGATTTTTCCCACAGTCTTGTCCATGGCAAGCCAGGTGTTTTCGTTGGCAAATACATCCAGTTGAAAGCGGCGGGCAAGGACCCCTACGCCTTTGATGTGATCCATGTGTTCATGAGTCACAAAGATGGCATCTAAAGTAGAGGGATCGACCCCGATCTCCTCTAAATTTCTCTGAATGGCTATGCCACTAAGTCCCGCATCAATGAGTATTCTCGTTCCCTTTGATTCAATATAAGTGGAATTTCCCTTACTTCCACTGGCAATTGAACACAGTTTCATTCCTACATCCTCCATATCTATTTCAAAAGATAACTATCTTTTACGATTCCAAATTATTGATTGTCCAGTACCAATTCTTCTCCATCTGAAAATTCTATGCGCCACGCCGGCGTGGCACGTCCGTACATAGACTTTGTATAACCTTCCACGGTTCCCTGTTTTTCCGGACTGAAAAAGTAGCAGGGTTCAATACTTATAATCGTCTTACCCTTATGATTTTCATCATCCAGTAGACCTAGGATCACCTGCGCCGCTGGTGGCAGTACATTTTTAGACTGACCCTCTTCCAGGGCGTTGAGCCACAGTCTGCTCATTTCCCTCACTTCACCTCCGACAATGGTGAGATCGGTGTAGGTCGTCTCAAGATGATACCCGCGGTAAAGCATGCTGTAGTGTAGATGCCACTCATTGCCGCGCTCCACGGCACGAACACGTGCCATATCATCGGTAGTGTAGCCTCGATCCGTTAAAAATTCCAACCCGATCTCCTCTGCCTCTTCCTGAGTCAGTTGAACCGGGCTTAATTTTTCATCATTTTCATAGAGATAGTGTCTACCGTCGTAGATGGAAAGGCGCTCACGCCCGCTTAGGATTCTTGTCAAGTTGCTCTCTACCTGAGTGATCCCCACGCGACCCTCAAAAAACCTTTGATTTAAGGAACGAGGACTGTCGGATTCGTAGCTCACGCGCAGGGTCTTCAGTTCCACCTTTTTTCTTGGGATCTTTGTCGCCAGCTTGATTTCCTGCTCCTGTAGCGTTTCCTCTGCCATCTTTGCAAACTTTCGAGATCCTTCAATGTTTTGGCTTAGCCTGCGGTCGTGGACATAGGCCGCAATGAGTATGATATTGGCAATTACCAGGGCAAAGATGAGTACTTTTGTTGATTTCGACCAATCCATTTATCTATTCTCCATTAAATATTCTCCAGTAACAGCATCAAAGTAAAAGGTACTTTCTCCTCGACTCATTTGGTAGCAGGGCTTTAACTTTGACTTCACCTGTAAGATGTTGTCCACATAGAGTAGGCTGACATCGTCTACCTCTTCCCAGAAGTCCTCCAATTTCATCTCCCGTTGATCTAACATCCCTTGCAGATTTTCCATATTCTTTTCAACGACCGCTGCTACAGACATCAATTCCACCGGCTCCTCTTCCCGAATCTCTTCAGGGGCGCCGGAGCGATAGATGTAGTGAAGATAGGTGACGTGATCGTCAAAAATCCGCATACTAATATAACCCTTACCCTTGTAATTGTTTGGAATCACATAGTAGGGCGTTTCTAAAAAGGAAAAATCGATGCTGTAGCCCTTGTTACCATGAAGCTCAATCGGCGTCATGCTTTGAACAAAGAGCTCCTTACTGAGTCCGGTCTTTTGAAGTAAAAAGTCCAGCGCATAGTTTAACGTCTTAAACATGTCCTCACTACTCTTGGTGTTGGACGATTGATCTTGAAAGTTTAAAAAGCCACTGTTATCAATTCGAAAGGACTTCTGACCGGAGACATAGAGCGTACTCTCATTTTCTCGAATGAGTTTAGCCCGCTCCACCGGCTGACCTAAAAATCGCTCTGCCAAGTCGGCACGAATGATGTTGTCAAGCTTAGGCACTTGATCCTCATAAATCTTGGATTTCGGCGCGACATTTGGCTCCGTTGGCACATAGGCAAGGGACTCCACCCGGTACAATTCCCACAAGTTTTGGTAGGGAGTGTACTTTCTATCCTGGTAGATACTGTCAAGATAGGTAGAGATCGTAGGGATGGAGCTATCGTCTAGACGCACGCGGTAGTAGGCGTTGTCTGTCACAAGGACGACATAGTTTCCCTTGGCAGTGAAATAGAGCTCGCGAATCTTCCCAGTAAAGGAAGGCTCACCTTTTAAATTTAAAATCTCCGTTAAGACCTCTTCATAAGTCTCGTTATTCATTGAGAAAATCAGCGACGGCTCTCCCTGTAGGAGATAGTAGGTGCGCTTGTCAATCTTTTCCATTTGAAGAAGTTCAATATTGTCTTCGCTAAACTTTTGTCTAAGCAGGTCATAGTACGTAGGCCAGATGCTTCTAACATCATAGAGTACCGTGTGCTCCTTGACACCGAAATTTAAGATGACCTTTTCAGGTACGATCATCTCCATCAGTTGATCAGAGACCGTCTCCTTGGGGAGAATGGGCTTTAAGAAACTTGTTCGCTCCGGCAAGACCAACCACACTCTTGTAGCCATAAAAAACCCGAGACACGCCAAAGCCACTAAAATTAATGTCTTAACTTGTTCTCTCATCATGTTCCTCTTCCCGCGGGAAACTTAATACAACGGTCGTTCCCTTGCCAACTTCACTGCGAATGTGGATACGTCCTTCCATGGATTCAATCACTTCCTTTGCAATGGCAAGTCCTAGACCCGTACCGCCCTCACGGCGACTCCGTCCCTTCTCCACTCGGTAAAAGCGCTCAAAAATACGCTCCAAGTCCTCCTCGGGAATGCCCACACCATTGTCCACAACTTCAATATGGACTCGCGTTCCGTAGTTTTTCGCATGGACGGTAATGTGCCCACCCTCAGGTGTATACTTAATAGCATTGGAGAGGATATTGACAAGAACTTGACTGGATCCGTGATCATCGGCGTAGAAATTACTAATGTGCTCGGACACTTCGCCATCGAGGATTTGGTTTTTTTCTGCTGCCAAGGGCTGCATACTTTCAAGGATCTTACGAATCCACTCCTGCGGTTCAATGACAGTAATATCCCACATCATTCGGTCAGCATCCATGTTAGAGAGTTGCAATAGATCGCGAACGAGGTAGTTCATGCGATCCGCTTCCCGGTTGATAATACTTAAGAAACGCTCCGATGTCGGTCCGTTGACCCCACCCATCATCAGCGTCTCCGTGTAGGACTTGATGGTGGTAATTGGCGTCTTAAGTTCATGACTGACATTGGCCACAAACTCCTTACGCATGGAGTCCAAGTTGTGTTCCTTGGTGACATCTTGAAGGACGATAATCATCCCGATGTCCTGACCCAGATCATTTTTATAAGGTGCATAGCGAACATTATAAAATCCGCCATTAATTTCTAGTTGTTCAACCCCCACTAGCGTGTCGGGCTGATTATAGTTGACCTCATGAATATTTAAATTTGTAATGTCCCAATAAACTTCCTCATCTAGATCATCTTGATCAATGTTAAGAATATTTCTTGCAATAGGATTGGCAAGGATCAGCCCACCCATGCTGTCTACAGCAATGACACCCTCGCGCATATAGTTAAAGATGGTATCTAGTTTGGATTTTTCCGTATCCATCTTGGCGATGGTGTCACTCAGTTCCATTGTAAGGTAGTTAAACATAATCCCCAGCTGACCGATTTCGTCTTTGCTCTTTACTTCCACGCGTTGGTTGAAATCTCCCTCAGCCATTTCTTGAGCCTTGGCAATCAAATCGCGAATCGGGCCGGTAATCGATTCTGCCAATATATAGGCAAGCAGAGAGGTCGAGATCAGGGCAATCGTCGTTGCGTAGGTGAGGATCTTTTTTGCATCGTTGATGGTACTGTAGACCACACTTAAATCGGAGATGGAGTAAATCATCCCCTGTAGGGTTCCGTCCTGATTGAGAACAGGCTGTACGTAGTGAAAACTTCTGACATGAGTATTGGGGTCTTCACGAATGGCCCGACCCACCTCGCCACTTAAACCCTCAATCACCATGTAGGAACTGAGTTCTTTGTAGGCATAGGCATTGGAGCCTGCAATAATCTCGCTGGTGTTCACCGTGGAGGCGACAATTCTTGGCGTCTTGCCATAGCTAATCATATAGATGGCGTTGGTGTTCCCAACACGCCACTCATCTAGTGTGTTTTGAATCCTTGGTCTAATCTCCTCCCAGGGACTGTCCATAAGATAGGAAGAGCTGTTCATTAGCGAGCTGACATTGGCCTCAGTATCATCTTCTACTTTCTGCAACTGAACGGTCTC
>CAYFQX010000051.1:6342-9636 GCA_964345405.1 uncultured Peptoniphilaceae bacterium | reverse complement strand
AGTATGACGAGTTGGAGAACGCCTTGATCACGTACTCCAAGACCCATCTCAAAGAAATTGGCGCCTACGATACTGTCGATGAGACTTATCTCTTTGGTTTCATTAATCGCAAGAGAACGGAGATATCTAAAATTGGCCTTGATCTTCAAAAGAAGCTCTATGGATTTAAGAAATATCTACGAGACTACTCCCTACTCTCCCATCGAGAGGTCAATGAAGTGGCCCTTTGGAAAGAGTATCTCATTTGGGCAGCTTACTATGGCATTGCCGAAAAAGTCTACGAGCAACTAAAGATTGTAGAGCCCAATCTGGAATTTAACGGCATGGATCTCTACACCACCATTCTTCTTACGAACAATTTTTCCAACCACGTACAGTCCACTTACACCACTGCCACCTCATCCAGTAGCAGTGGTGGCGGTGGCTCCTCCTTTAGCGGAGGCGGTGGCGGTTCCTTTGGCGGCGGCTCCGGCGGAGGTATCCGTTAATATAAAAAGGCTATGATCCCCTTGTTCATAGCCTTTTTACATATCCGATTATATTTGCAATAAAAAAGATAGGCGCTCACCTATCTTTCATGATGTCAGTAAATTATATTGACTAGAAGTCCTACCGCAAAGTTCCGATGAAATTGTCATTTAGCCCTTGCCCCGTTTCTTTAAGGGAAAAGGGACAGGATGCCGTGGATGAGTATGGGCATAAAGATGGCGGGAATATAGTTTGCCGTGGGAATTTTTTTAATTTCAAGCATATTTATCCCCATCATGAGGATGATGATTCCACCGACGCCAGTCATATTGTGGATGAGTGTTTCTCCAAGAAATGGAGCAATTTGAGCCGATAGAAGATAGATGGGCGTCTGATAGATAAACACGGAGAAAGCACTTAAGATGGAGCCGGGTCCTAGGGTGCCGGCAAAGATAATGGAGCCGATGCCATCCAGTGTGGACTTGACTATGAGGGTGTCGGGATTTCCCTCCATTCCAAGTTGCAGCGGTCCCAAAATAGCCATGGAGCCAACGCAGTAGAGTAAACTCGCGCTGATAAAGGCCTCCATAAATCTGGAATCCTCCGTATGGGCAAATCTTCTCTGCATCTTATCTCCCCAGCGAGTTAACGCAAAATCTATGTCCCACCACTCGCCGAGAGCCGCGCCAATGACAATGGATAGAATCATAATGGTGATGGACTCTCCTTCAAGGGCCAGGGAAATTCCTATAAACATAGAGGCAAAGCTGATCCCCTCCATCATTCGTTTCTGAATTTTTTGAGGGATCTTGCTTCCCGCTTTCAGTCCAATAAAACCCATGACAAGGATGATCATGGGATTGATTAAATTGTAGATCACTTACTTCCCTCCCTTGCGTGCGCCGTGAAAGAGGAGCTGCTGAACATAGCCGGCTCTACTTCCAAAGTGTTCCATGCCAAACTCCGTCATCTCCCTTCGATTTTTAAAGGGACCATAGAGTTCATTCATGGTCTTTTCCATCCAAGTATCTACGGGAAAACTCTCCTCCCGTCCGTAGCCAAAGAGCAGGATGCAGTGCCCCACTTTGGGACCGACGCCGGGAAGTTTTAAAATTTCCTCCATGAGCTCTGCCGTAGGCAATGTCTTTAGCTCTTCAAGATTCACTTCCCCTCGGCTAATCATCCTCGCTGTCTCTACAAGATATTTGTCGCGATAACCTACACCGCAGTTTCGGCGCAGTTCCTCGGGAGAAATATTTGCCAAGACTTGCGGTGTGGGCAAGTCGTAGAAGTCCTCGCCTTCAAATTTGTGTAGAAAATTTCCATAGTGCTTCGACAGTGCCTCGACAGAATTTTGAATTCGAATGATATTGTTGTTGGCAGAGATAATAAAGGATACCACCGTGTCCCAAGGCGTTTGATTTAGCAGGTGAAGCCCCTCGCTTTGTAGGACAAAGGGCGCCAAGATGGGGTCCTCACTAAGTTCTTTGTTGATGAGTTTATAATCCGTATGTAGATCCAAATAGTTTGCAAGGGCAGCCGCTGAGTCTCCATCCACCATCCAGTGATCCTCCGCCTCGATAACATGCCAGGCAAGACTTCCCGAGACCACGGCCGTTCCATGCTCAAGCTCCTTCCAATGAAAGGCCTGACCGGAAGTCAGCGTCTCTTTTAAATTAATGGATGGCTTTTCCCACCGGATACTCATAGGCTCTCCCTCTCATCTCATGATTATTCCTTCACTTCAGTTAAGGCCTGTGCCAATTGATCGGGGCAGGATGTGCTCTTGCCTCCACATTTGATGCCACTGAGGCGATGGATGTCATCCTCCACTTTCATTTCTCTGACAAGCTGTGAAATTCCCTGCGCATTGCCATGACAGCCACCGACAAATTCAACCTCGCCAATGACTCCGTCTGCCACTTCATATCGAATTTCTCTTGCACAGACACCTTTGGTTCTATAAATACCCATTTTATCACCTCCATCTCCATTTGTTCCATTAAAAATACCACCGCAAGGCAGTGGTATTTCCTATTGATCTTCTCTTTTCTCAGTTAAGTAGTAGGATAGAGCAAGTAGGGAGTCATTGAGTCGGACATTCTCCACGATAATCTCCTCAGGTGCGACAATGTCCACTGGTGCAAAGTTCCAAATGGCCTCAATGCCCTCTTCAATTAAATGATCCGCCACTTCCTGAGCACCTTCCTTCGGTAAAGTTAAAATCCCCACCTTTACCTCGGGATGCTCCTTTAAAAAATCCCCTAGTGCATTGATATCGTAGACCGGTGTTCCGTTGATGTCTGTTCCCATCTTCGCCTTGTCGTAGTCAAAGAGCGCCACTACATCAAATCCGGACTCTTTAAAACCCTTGTAGCTGCTAATAACCGCTCCCAAACGGCCGGCACCGACAACGATAGACTTGTATTCAACTGGAATCCCCAAGATCTTTTCAATCTCATCTTTCAAGGACGATACCTTATATCCATAGCCCTGTTGTCCAAACCCACCAAAGTTGTTTAAGTCCTGGCGAATTTGTGAAGCTGTAAATCCGGTTAAATCACTGAGCCCTTGAGAGGAGATTCGATCTTCACCTCGATCTAAGAGTTCCGATAAATAGCGATGATATTTCGGCAAGCGTCGAATGACCGTCTCCGAAACTTTATTTTCCAATCTCTGTCACCTCCCAAGTCAATTGTTATTACTTAGTTAAATTATCTACATATTTATTATATATGACTTTACATAAGATTGAAAGTATTTTTTTTAACAATCTATTGCTCTTCCCTGGAATCTTCCTCTTCTACAGCCTGACACCACTTATCA
>CAYFQX010000051.1:1320-6332 GCA_964345405.1 uncultured Peptoniphilaceae bacterium | reverse complement strand
CGATCTGCAAGATATTGTCGTCTCTCAGTGAGTTCAAGAGAATAAGTGTGGTCTCTCTCATAGGTGGCGGGATCTGCAAGGATGGTATCAATGTCTTCCATTTCCTCTTCCAACTCGTGAATCTCCTGCTCCAATTCCCGAATTCTCTGCTTGCGCTTTCTCGCCTCTTTTTGAGACAGTCGCTGTTGTTTGCGGTCCTTGTCCTGCTGCGTCCGACTGACTTCCTCTGCAGGCTCTTCCTCTCTTTGAAGTTCCTCCATCTTTTCAAGATAGTAGTCGTAATTTCCCTGAAATACCATGATTCCCTCAGTTGTCATGGCAATGATCTTATCGCACACATGATTTAAAAAATAGCGGTCGTGACTGATGGCAAAGATGGTTCCCGTGTAGTCAATGAGAGCCTCTTCCAGTCTCTCCTTCGCATCGATGTCCAAGTGGTTTGTCGGCTCGTCCAGGAGCAGGAAATTTGCATGGGAGAGCATGAGTTTTAATATGCTCAACCGTCCCTTTTCCCCACCACTCAAACTGGAAATGGTCTTGTCGAGATCCTCTTCGAAAAATAAAAACTGCGCCAGAGCCTTGCGGATGTGATAGCGATCGAGTTCCGGATAGGCATCCCAGATTTCCATGAGCACGGTGTTGTTCTCATCTAAATTGGCCATCTCCTGATCAAAATAGCCCACATCTACTTGAGCACCAAGTTTGATCTCGCCGGAATCCCTGTCCAAATCCTTCATAATCAAGTGAAACAGGGTACTCTTTCCAACGCCGTTGGGTCCGATAAGTCCCACCTTTTCCCCGCGGTAAATGTCAAAGGAGAGATCCTTAAAGAGAGCCAACTCGCCAAAGGACTTGCTCACTTCCTCCACATGAAGGACATCCTTGCCGCTCTTTTTCTTCGGATCAAATTTTATCCTTGCCTGAGCACGCTCCATCTGAGGCGCGTCAATCCGCTCCAACTTATCCAGCTTTTTTTGACGACTTCGCGCTTGAATAGCAAACTTCTCACGTCGCCAATTTTCATAGCGGCGAATGATCTCCTCTTCCTTGGCAATCTTGGCCTGCTGATTTTCATAGGCCCGCATTTGGATATCCAGGTCCTGCTTTCTGCGCTTCATAAATTCCGTATAGTTTCCGTCATAGGTGTAGATCTTTTTATTTTCAAGTAGAAAGATCCTGGAGACCACATGATCTAGGAAATAACGGTCGTGACTGATGACAAGCACCGTCCCCTTGTACTCTCGCAAAAACTTTTCAAGCCACTGAATGGCCTCCATATCCAAGTGGTTGGTGGGCTCGTCCAGAAGCAAGAGATCGGGACTTGAAAGTAAGAGCTTTGCCAGGCCAAGTCGCGCCTTCTGCCCGCCGGACAGTGTGCTTGCCGGCTGCTCAAACTCCTCCGCCTCAAATCCCAAGCCAATGAGTGTGCCGCGAACGGCAGATTCCCTGCCGTAGCCTCCCGAGGATTCAAACTCCTCCATCAGATGACTGTAGCGATTCATTAGAATCTCAAGATCATCCCCCTCAAGCTCACTCATCTCGCGCTCCATCTCACGCAAACGGACTTCAATTTTATCTAAATCTTCAAATTCTTCTAAACAATTTTCATAGACCGTCTTGTCATTGTCCACAGTGGACTGCTGTCTCAAATAGCCAATGGTCAGGTCCTTAGGCTTAATCATCTGTCCCTCATCCAGGGAGATATTTTCCACAATCAGTTCAAATAGTGTGGTCTTTCCTGAACCGTTGACACCTACGAGGCCGATCTTTTCGCCGGTTTTTATTTGAAAAGAGACCTCTTCTAAGATATTTTCTACAATATAGGCCTTGGAGACACGGTTTAATGTTAATAATGGCATAAAAATCGCCTCCTACTCTATTAAAGAATATCAGAACTTCTTAGAAATAGAAAGAAGGCAATTTGATCTAATCTTGATGGATGCCGCGAATTAAATTTACCATTTCAATAGCGCCGGTGGCACATTCAAAGCCCTTGTTACCTGCCTTGGTTCCGGCGCGTTCAATGGCCTGCTCAATGGTCTCTGTTGTGAGCACGCCAAACATGACGGGGATGTCACTTGCTAGAGAAACTTGGGCAATTCCCTTGGAAACTTCAGCACAGACATAGTCGTAGTGAGTTGTGCTGCCGCGAATAACCGCACCTAAACACAAGATGGCGTCATAGCGACCGGACTTAACCATGTGGGAGGCAATGAGCGGAATTTCAAAGGCACCGGGCACCCATGCAATGTGGATATCCTCCTTTGACACGCCGTGTCGAGTCAAACTGTCCAGTGCTCCCTCCAGCAGCTTTGATGTGATAAATTCGTTGAATCTTCCGGCCACAATGCCGATTTTCATGTCGTTTGAAATTAGTTTTCCCTCGTAGATTTTCATTGTTTGCTCCTTAAATAATATTTAACATATGTCCCATACGGTCTTGCTTCGTCTTTAAATAGTAGTGATCGTGTTGATGCGGCTCGATGACAATGGGCACGCGAGAGGCAATCTCCATACCGTAGTCCTCCAGCTGATAGATCTTGTCCGGATTGTTGGTCATGAGATGCATCGTCTTGACTCCGAGATCCTTTAGAATTTGCGCACCGATGTAGTACTCTCTCAGATCCTCATCAAAACCAAGAGCCACATTGGCCTCAATGGTATCCATCCCCTGATTTTGAAGTTCATAGGCCTTGAGTTTATTTAAAAGTCCAATTCCGCGACCCTCTTGGCGCATGTAAAGGAGAATCCCTCGGCCTTCCTTCGCGATCATCTTCATGGCCTCATCCAGTTGATCCCCGCAGTCACATTTTTCGGAGTGGAAGACATCGCCGGTGAGGCATTCCGAGTGCACGCGCACAAGGACGTCCTTCCCGTCGCCAATATCTCCCATGACAAAGGCCACGTGGTGCTCGTGATTTAAGAGATTTTCATAGCCATAGACGGTAAATTCTCCGTAGGAAGTGGGGACGATCGGCTTGGCCACGCATTGCACCAATTTGTCGTACTTTTTGCGATAATTTTGGAGATCTTTAATGGTGATATATTTCATGTCCCACTTCTTTGCAAACTCGATAAGCTCCGGCATCTGCATCATGTGGCCGTTATCTGCCATAATCTCGCAGCAAAGGCCGCAGTCATTTAGACCGGCCAGGCGCATAAGATCTACTGTAGCTTCCGTGTGTCCGTTGCGCTCTAAGACGCCGCCGGGCTTAGAAATGAGCGGAAACATGTGACCGGGACGGCGAAAATCTTCAGGACGACTCTTGGGATCGATGACTTTCATTGCCGTGATGCTGCGCTCTGCGGCTGAAATTCCTGTGGTAGTGTCCACATGATCAATGGAGACAGTAAAGGCGGTCTCGTGATTGTCTGTATTATTGGACACCATATGAGGCAAGATGAGGCGATTGGCCAGCTCCTCGCTCATCGGCATGCAGATGAGTCCCTTGCCGTGAACTGCCATAAAGTTGATGTTTTCAGTTGTAGCAAATTCCGCAGCACAGATAAAGTCCCCTTCGTTTTCTCTGTCCTCGTCATCGGAGACGATGATGATTTTTCCCTGTCTCAAATCTTCAAGCGCTTCTTCTACTGTATTAAACTCAAACATAATTCCTCCTAAAATCCATGCTCTATTAAAAACTCTTCCGTAATGGTCTGACTCCGGTTCATTAATTTTTCTACATATTTGCCAATCATGTCCACTTCCACATTGATAACATCGCCCGCCTTTTTACTGCCCAAGGTGGTGTTTTCCATGGTGTGGGGGATGATGCTCACCGTGACTCGATCCGTGGTCACTTCTACAATAGTCAGACTCAGTCCGTCCAGTGCAATGGAGCCCTTTTCAATCATGTACCTCGTCAGATTCTTCGGCACTTGGATCGTGTAATAGGTGGCAATATCTAAGGGTCTCTTTTCAACAATGGTTCCCACGGCGTCGATGTGACCTGAAACGATGTGACCGCCAAATCGTCCGCCTGCTGCCATGGCTCGCTCAAGATTGACTTTGGATCCCGGCCTGAGATCTCTTAGAGACGATCGCCTCAAGGTCTCATACATGATATCTGCCGTAAATCTCCGGTCCCTAAAGGAGGTGACGGTGAGACAGACACCACTTGTGGAGATGCTGTCGCCAATCTTTAGATCTTCAAAGATTTTCTCCCCTTCAATACTCACTTCAAGGGAATGTGCGCCGCGCCGAACCTCTCGTACCGTGCCCACTTCCTCTACAATGCCTGTAAACAACTATCTCACCCTGCTTTCTATATAGAGATCTTCTCCAAAGGTCTTGAGTTTTAGATTTTCAAGCCCCATGGCCTCACTCATCTTTTGAAAACCTTCTCCGGAGACCGGCGTCTTTGCCTTGCTGCCGCCGACAATTTTCGGCGCCAAATAGACTTGGACCTTCTGTACAATCCCCGACTTTAGTGCTGAGAAATTGAGATTTCCACCGCCCTCTAAAAGCAGGCTATCGATTTCCCTTTTTCCAAGTTCGCCCATGAGCTCCACTAGGTCTATGTGCCCGTCCCGCTCCGGCAGATGCAGGATCTCGACACCTCTTTTCACGTAATCAGACTCCTGTGGATGCAATTTACTTCCCGTAGCCAGAATCGTCGGCACTTCCCTGGCAGTCTGTACAATCTGACTGTCCAGAGGCGTGCGAAGTCGTGTATCGCAGATGATGCGAATGGGATGAACGCCCCCGGGAATGCGTGCCGTAAGTAGAGGATCGTCTCTCAACACCGTCTCACTGCCTACCATAATGGCACGGTAGCGATGGCGATCTCTGTGGACATTTTCCCTGGACTCCGGTCCGCTGACCCACTTGGAATCTCCCGTTGCCGTCGCAATTTTTCCATCCATAGTCATGGCATACTTCATAATGACAAAGGGCGTCTTCTTTTCAATGTAGTGAAAAAACACTTCGTTTAACTCCAGTGCCTCCTCCTCTAGAAGTCCCACCTCCACATCCACGCCATGCTCCCGAAGACGGCGCATACCTCGACCTG
>CAYFQX010000051.1:0-1277 GCA_964345405.1 uncultured Peptoniphilaceae bacterium | reverse complement strand
CAAAAACTCTCTCGATGCCGGCTTCTAAAATTGCCTCGGTACAGGGCGGCGTCTTTCCCTGATGAGAGCAGGGCTCTAAGGTGACATACATGGTTGCGCCGCGGGCTAAATCCCCTGCCACAGAAAGGGCGCCAGGCTCCGCGTGGGGACCGCCAAACACTTGATGATATCCCTCTCCTACAATTTTTCCATCCTTTACTATAACTGCCCCCACTAGGGGATTAGGACTGACATGACCTGCCCCCAGCCTTGCCAGCTCAAGGGCTCGCGCCATAAAACTTTCGTGATTCATTGGAAACCTCCAAAAAAAATACCCCGAGCAAAAACTCAGGGTAAAAAAGCCTATAAAAAAACTCTGAAATGGAAACCATTCCAGAGCAGAATACTATAGAGATCAAACTTTATCTTCTTTCATCCAGACTTTACTGTCGGCTTTGGAATTTCACCAAATCATGCAATAAATTGCTCGTGGGCTTTACCACCGGTAGGGAATTTCACCCTGCCCTGAAGACCTTATTTAATTTGACACAATCATATCAATCCCTCGAAAAACTGTCAAGGGTAAATTCCTTACACTTCCAATTTTTACAAAAAACCGTGCTCCGGTGGATCAAATAGAGGTTTACATGGATTTTACACTTCATTGAACTGTCAGAGATTTAATTTACAATTTCAAAGTGTTCCACCAAGTTATCCACAGTCCCTTGCCGAAGTTAACCACAGAATCCACAGACTTATCCCCAGATCTTTCTCATAAACAAGCCTTTCCACAATTTTATCCACATTATCCACAGATTTTTGACCACATGTTTTGTGGATAGAGCCTATTCCAGACCTAAATTAGGATTGGCATAGATAGCGGACTTGGGTTCATTTTGCAAAAAGTGAAAGTAACCTGCACTTGCAATCATGGCACCATTGTCGGTACATAAAATCGGATCGGGATAGTAGATCTTTCGTCCCTCTTGCTCTCCCCGCAGTTCCATTTGGCGACGCAGTTCAGAGTTGGCGCTGACACCGCCTGCCAAGACGATGGTGTCAAGATCCAGTTTCTTTGCCAATCGAAAACTCTTTTCCACGAGCACTTCCACCACGGCGTCCTGGAAGGAGCGGGCCATATCCTCAGGCACCACTTCCTCGCCGTGTTGATTTAAATGATTGAGGGTGTTGAGCACCGCTGTCTTAAGTCCTGAAAAACTGAAGTCAAAGCTATTTGACTCCAACCAAATTCTCGGCAATTCATAACTTGGCTTGCCCTCCTTGGCCAGTCTGCCAAT
>CAYFQX010000050.1:0-9821 GCA_964345405.1 uncultured Peptoniphilaceae bacterium | reverse complement strand
GTCTCGTAGTCGCTACTTTCCTCATCGTCACCTGCCTGAGCCATGATTTTGTCCTCGCCAGGTGGCTCGGTTTTTGGCTTGTCTTCTCTTGTCGCGAGGACAATGAGACTGGAGAAGATGGTGATGGAAAGAAAGATGGCGAGACTCGTGAGGATCTTCTTTTTCTTTTCTGGAGGCATCCCACTTTCGTATCCAGTGCTCTGATTTTGAGGGTCGTCAAGGTAAGGGTCTTAGGTTTGAAAGTTTTCTTCGTCGGATGTCGAGGACTTTTCCATATTAAATTTATCTAAATCTATAGAGGAAAAGAGTCCCGTTAATTTAGCACCGCAGTTGATACAGTGAGTTTTCCCTTCGGGATTGTCGTAGCCGCAGTGTTTACAAATCATATTGTCACCTCGCTTTGAACTATGAATGATTACATTTTTTTAAATTTAAAGAGGAAGGGGTTTCCGTTAGGTAGGCGGATGATGGCTTCCCCTGTGCCTAAACTGGAAATGTCCCAATCTTCTACGACATTGGCGTCGCGAATTTGCTCCACTATCCCTCGAGAGGAGATGGAGGACTGGAAGATTTCCTTCTTGCGATTTTTTCCACAGAGTTCCTTGACATATTCTCTGGAGTTAACCTCGTTGAGTCTGAAGATGACGGAGGTTAAAAAGCCGGAGAGTATAGATTTCGTGCGGTGCTCTCCATAGATATCTACAATTTGCTCGATATTTTGAATGCCAATAAAGAACTTGACTCCGAGGGAGCGGCCGAAGTTGACGGCGTCCTCCACATGACTTAGATGAGGCACGAGAGAAAACTCGTCGGTGATAAAGTAGACATTGCCCTGAGCTTTGGATCTTGAGAGGGCCTTTTTAATGGCGAGATCAAAGAGAAGTGTGTAGATTGGGGAGAGGGTCTTGCCCAGCGCCATATCGTACTCAATAAAGATCTTGCGGCCCTGTTTTTTGTCTAAGAGATCGGTCATTCCAAGGGTGCCGGACTTCTTAAAATTGCCTATGAAGATTTGTTGCAGTGTCTGTTAAAGTTCCGACAGGATGCCCTGCGCCTGACCAGAACTGTCGTCGTAGATGTAGGAAGTCAGCCCCTGTAGATCGGGATGGTTACTCAACAGATCGCGAAATAATCTGGCATCGGCCACGTCAATAAACTCGCGATGATCCTATTTGTTGCTTCAATGTCCTCCCTGTGACGGTAAAAGTGGATGAGCATGGCTTGAAACAAGTCGCGAGCTGCACTTGGGAAGAAGGGCTGGGAAGCGTTTTTAATTTTTTCATAGAAGAGGGTGTTGGCAATTTCCATGATGGACTCTTCGTAGTTATTCGGATCAATTTCCGCAAAGATATTCCAGTAGTCCTCGCCCTCGGGGCCCGTGGCGGTAGCGTCGTTTGAAATGACCACATCTCCCGGTTGGTAAAAGTCCTCGTAGTACTCGCCCTTGGTGTCGAAGATGATGAACACATCCTCGTCCTGACGAGTCTGATCCAATTGTTACGTTTTACTTCATCAATGGATGATAGAATTGATTTAAAGTTTATGAGATGAAAGGAGAAGAAAATGTCTCATGTGTCCAATGTCTTAAACATGTATTCTATATTAAAATCTACCAGACGAATCGTGCCGGGGGAGGAATTCGCAAGAGAGCTCGGCGTGACGAAGCGAATGCTCTATAAATATAAGCAGGATCTTGAAATGTGTGGTATCTATGTAGAGACAAAGCGGGGGATTGGCGGTGGCTACTATTTAGAGGAGGAGAATTAAGAATTCACAGCCGTCTGTTTACATTAGTGAAACTCAAATTCAATGAGTTATTAAAATGATCAATCATAGGTGTTTCTACAGGCAAAGTATGATAGACTAGAAGGCAAGAACATACGAGCGGGGAAGTAAACGTTTGCATCTGTTGGAATGCTCGCTTTTGATCTGAAAGGAGGCATTATGGATCCCAACCTGTGGGCTAAGAAGAAAGAATCTCAAGGCTTGCTGGAGTGGTTACCGCTTCAAGTGCATCTTGAGGATACGCAGGGTGTGATGAAGAAACTCTGGGAGTTGTGGCTGAGTCCGGGACAGAGAAGATACATTCAGGAGTCCATGGGGGCTGAGTCAGAGACAGAGGCCAAGCGCGTGGCACTCTTTGTGGCAGCTTCACATGATATAAATAAGGCCAGCCCTGCCTTTCAAATGATGAGAAGCTATCGAAACGGCGAGGCGTTAGATAGTGAGTTAATGGAGCGACTTGAGCAGGCAGGTTTTGGCACCAAGAGTGAAGCGCCACCACTCAATCCACGAAAGAGTCCCCATGCTCTCGGTGGCTATCTGCTTTTAAAAGCCGCCGGAGTAAACGATGGACTTGCTTCAGTCATTGGCGCTCACCACGGCCTATTGCAAATAGGTAAGAATGATGCCAAGACTCACATCGCCACCTATCCTACAAATTTTTATCTAGTTCAGGATGAGAATGAAAAAATTTATAAGAGATGGCAACAGCAACATGAGCAGATTCTCGATTGGGCGCTGATCTCTTCAGGATTTGAGTCAGTAGAGGATTTACCCCAGGTAAGTCAACCGGGACTGGTGCTCCTATCGGGGCTACTTATCATGGCAGATTGGATTGCAAGTAATGAACACTATTTCCCGCTGATGGATCTCTATGACAGGGATCTGCCAAATAGTTACGAGCGCATTGAAGCGGGATTTAACCGATGGTTTCAAAGGGAACCTTGGCGACCAAAGGAGCCGGAGAGTCTAAATCATCTCGATCAATCGAGATTTGGCTATGACGCGCCAAAGCCAACGCAGCGGACCTTCGGCGAAGTGATTGAAAAAATTGAGGAGCCGGGGATCGTCATCTTTGAAGCGCCCATGGGCATGGGGAAGACGGAGGCAGCGCTTGCCGGTGCTGAGCAGTTGGCGCACAAGATGGGAATGAGTGGCATCTTCTTTGGACTGCCAACTCAAGCGACCTCCGACGGTATGTTTGTTCGTGTCAATGAGTGGCTCCATTCCATTACGAGAGAGGGTGGAGAGCATCTGCCTTTAAGACTCAATCACGGAAAGTCCGCTCTTAATACGGAGTTTGCATCCCTTGCATCCAATATCAATCAGGATGAAGTGGACGAGAACGGAAAACCCAAGGGATCAGTCTATGTCAATGCCTGGTTTTCCGGTCGAAAGACCAGCTCCCTCGATGACTTTGTCGTGGGAACCATTGACCACTTCCTACTCATGGCTCTTCGCCAAAAACACCTCGCCATGCGCCACTTGGGCTTTACCCGAAAGGTTATCATCCTCGATGAGATCCATGCCGCCGATGCCTATATGCGCCAGTATCTCTATGAGGCGCTGACTTGGGCAGGGGCATATAAATTACCTGTCATCATCCTGTCTGCGACACTTCCTGCAGAAGTGCGTGAGGAAATGGTGACTCACTATCTACAGGGAAGAGGACTGAAGAAGCGCGAAATTGCGTTTCCCAAAGAGGGGCTGTGCACCACCGCCTACCCACTCATGACCTATACCGACGGCAATGAAGTGCATCAGGAAAAGGACTTTGAGAGAGAGGAGGACCGCGTCGTCAGTGTTCGTCCGCTAGCGGATGAGGACTTAGAGTCCACCGTGGTGAAGGCTGTGGAGGATGGCGCTGTCGTCGGTCTGATTGTCAACACGGTCAAGCGAGCGCAGAAACTTGGGAATGAATTTGAGAAACTCCTTGGACCTGAGAAGGTGGAGGTCCTTCACTCCTCCTTTATTGCGACGGAACGAGTGGCAAAAGAGAAGGAACTTTTAAGAACGATCGGTAAGGGCGGCGATCGGCCGAAGGGGAAACTCATTATCGGTACGCAAGTTATTGAGCAGTCGCTGGATATTGACTTTGACTTGATGATCAGCGACTTGGCGCCGATGGATCTCTTAATTCAAAGATTGGGACGTCTTCATCGTCACAGCGCCAATGTAAGGCCTGCAGGTTTTGAACATCCTATCCTCTATGTATTGGGGCGTAGAGAGGATTTAAAGTTTGAGGAAGGATCTCTTACTGTCTATGGCGGTTATCTACTGACGCGGACACAATATTTCTTAGGGGATGAGATCCGTCTACCATCGGATATCTCGCCACTTGTGCAGAAGGTCTATGATGCATCCTTAGATATTGATCTAAATGAGGACCTTCAACTTAGCTATACTGATTATAAAATTAAATATGATGCTTTGATTCTAAAGAAAGAAAGTAAGGCGAGAAACTTCTGTCTGGGTGATCCTGTCCTTCGTGCAACGAGACTGCGACAAGCAACCTTAAATGGCTGGGTAAGTCACTTGAAGAAGCTGGCCTCTGGGGAGCGTGCCAGGGCGCAAGTTCGAGACATTCAGGAGACCATTGAAGTCATTGCCGTTCAGGAAGTGGAAAATGGCTACAGTTTTGTTGGAGGCAATGAAGACATCTCAAAAGCCATCTTAGAAAGTCAAGAGGTGGCAAGAGAACTTGCCAAGCAGACCATCCGACTCCCCATTCACTACGGACTGGATGAACTCATTGAAGAACTTGAAAATTACAATATCGAGCATCTGTTTGAGTGGCAGGATCAGCCGTGGCTTGAGGGGTCCCTGGGGATTATCTTTGATGAAGCGGGTCAATATGAACTGGGAAATTATCGTTTAAAATATAGTGAGAAATATGGATTGAGTTATGAAAGGATGTGAAGCACTTGGCAGAATTTAATCTCGTCGACGAACCTTGGATTAAGGTCATCATTGATGAACGGGGAAATGTAGAGGAGGTCTCACTTCGTGAGCTCTTTGAAAATGCTCACGACTATAGGGGACTTGGAGGCGACACCAAGACGCAGGACTTCGCTGTTTTGAGATTCCTATTGGCCACGCTCCACACCGTCTTTGGGCGGGTCAATGAAGCGGGCGAGTATCACGAGGAGTATTTTCCCAACGGTTTTGATGAAGATAAATTAGTAAGCGATCGATTCAAGCCTGGCGAAGATGAGTGCATTGATGACAAGATAGGTTATGAAGAAGAGCTCCTTGAAACTTGGGAGTCAATTTGGAATCAAGGTCAGTTTCCATCGGCAGTGGAGGAGTATCTCGATGCATGGTATGATCGGTTTTATCTGCTAGGAGGGGAGCATCCCTTTTATCAAGTCAGTTATGATTTTATGTTTGGGGTACAGCCAGATCTAGTCGATTCAAAGAAAAAGGGCGGGAAAATCTTTGGGAAAGCCATCAACCGAGTGCTGACAGAAAGTGAACATAAAATTGCGCTCTTTGCTCCGAAGACTCCCGAAATGAAGGATCGGTTGAGTTATGCTGAGCTAGCGCGCTGGCTCTTAACCTTTCATGGCTACACAGGGACGGCAGATAAGCAGACTTTTCGAAAGAAAACAGAATTAGATATCTGGTCCAAGGGCTGGCTCTATGATATTGGCGGACTCTACGTCGTGGGGAGCAATCTCTTTGAGACACTGATGCTGAATTTAGTTCTCGTCCATCCGGAGGAAGTCTACGGGGACCGACCTCAAAGACCTCTGTGGGAATCGACAGATGAAGAAATATATGAAAAGTACATGAATCAACCGGAGATTGATAATTTAGCGGAACTCTACTCCGTGTGGAGCCGCGCCATCTATATTGATCCCGAGCAGGACTTTGACAAGGGATTTTTCTGCTCACCGGTGAAACTACAGGAAGTGCGTCACGAAGATCAATTCTTAGAGCCCATGACGCTTTGGCGGTACCGCGAAGAGGGCGGTAAAGGTTTCTTCCTCCCGAGAAAACACGCCGTCAATCAATCCCTATGGCGCTCCTTCGGCCTAATTGCAAAGGTAGAAAAGCGAGAGGATGGAGAAAACATTAAGAAGCCTGGAGTCATCGATTGGTTGGAAGTATTAAGAGATCCTGAACACTCCGTGCTAACGGATGATGATATCACCCTATGTGGTGTGGGCATGGAATCCGATGGAAATGCTACTTCCTGGACACCGGTCAATGAGATCTATGATGGACTAAACTTAGATGAGGAGATTTTATTAGATCATGCTCAAATAATCTGGCGAAATCGAATCAATAGTGAGATCGAACTTACAAAGTATATCATCGAGAAGGTCTACGGAAGTTTCTTAAGGAATATAGAGAAAATCCGCTTTGGGGAAGGTAAGGGAAATTTAGTAAACCATAAAAAGGAACAGGCTTACTTTGCCATTGATGCACCCTTTAGAGAGTGGTTGGAAAATATACACGAAGGGGACGATATGGATAAAACCTGTCTTGCTTGGAGACAAACTCTAAAGAAAATCATGATTCGAGAAGGGGATAAAAATTTAGAAGAAGCAAGTACTCGAGACTACAATGGAGTTGAGGGGGATGGCGGATGGATAAATCTTCCCATGGCTCTCAATATCTATCGTGCTCGGCTAAATAAGGAACTCGGTCAGGAGGCGAGACATGAATAATTCGAATGTAGATCAGGTGAGAAGAGCAACCACTGCGATTCTCAAGCATTTAGATGAGACGAGGGATTTATCCTCCACAAAAGCAGACTTAGCTCATCTGAGAAATTCCATTGGCAAGCCAATAAATGAAGCGGCTGAGGTTTGGCCCTTACTCTTCCAGTATATGCCACCGGAACTATTGAGTGAACGACAAGAGGCCAATCATGCAGAACTTGCAGTTCTTACAACCCTTCAACTCTATGCCCTTCATCAGCAGGGACGATCGGAAAGCGTCTTAGAGATGGAGTGGGAAAATATGGGACCTGCGCTTAAAGTTTTGAGAAAAGAGTCGAAAGATGAGTCTAAGGCCATTGATCGAAGATTTAACACTTTAGTAACCTCGACAAGTTTTGAAGAGTTGGCCCATCATTTGAGACAGATGGTTAAACTTTTAAGATCCAACAGACAGGCGAAGGTAAATTATACAGTTTTAGCAGGGGATTTATTCAACTTTTTAAATCACTATGATGACAGTGTCAAAATTAGTTGGTCAAGAGATTATTATCGAGCTATCAAGAGAGAAGGAGAACAAGAAGATGAAACAAAATAACAGATTATTCCTAGATATCCATGCCATTCAAAATTTGCCGCCATCCAATATCAACCGTGATGATACCGGCTCTCCAAAGACCGCTCAGTACGGTGGCGTCAGACGAGCCCGTGTCAGTTCTCAATCCTGGAAAAAAGCCATGAGAGAGTATTTCAAGAAGCATGGTGATGAGGGAAATATAGGCGTACGTACCCTTTACGTTCCGGCCTATGTAGCAAGTTTCATTAAAGAACTAAATCCTGAAATTTCTGAAGAGGACGCACTCAACGAAGCAACTGAAAAGTTAAAGGCCGGTGAGGTGAAAATCGGCAAGGAAAATAAAACCGGCGCTCTCTTCTTCATTGGCGAACGTCAGGCAAGAGCATTAGCTAACCTTCAAGTACCTGATAAGTACGACAAAGAGGAGAAGCAGCAGATTGTTGCTATTTTAAAAGACAATCCGGCCATTGACATTGCCCTCTTTGGTCGTATGGTTGCCAATGATCCAAGTCTCAATGAGGATGCATCTTCTCAAGTGGCCCATGCTATCTCAACTCATGCCGTCGAGACTGAGTATGACTACTTTACAGCAATAGATGATAACTCAACATTGGATCATGCCGGTGCGGGAATGATTGGTACAGTGGAATACAACTCTTCTACTCTCTATCGTTATGCCAATGTGGCTGTTCACGAATTTGCCCGTCAACTTAGCAATAAAGAGGACACAGTGCGTGCGCTGAAACTCTATATGGAAGCCTTCATCCGCTCCTTACCTACTGGAAAAGTCAATACCTTTGCCAACCAAACTCTACCGGAGGGAATTTTAGTCTCTTTGCGAAGCGACCGTCCACTTAACTTTGTGACGGCTTATGAAGACGCGCTAAAATCAAGAGATGGATTTACTAAAGCCTCTATAGAAAGACTCATCGAAGCATCTGAAAAATTTGATAAATATGCTGATCCTGCAGAGTATAAGGTATTTGTCTCTTTAGATGATTTTGAATTACCTGAGAAGATGAATGAAGCAAGCTCTATAGATGATCTAATTGAAAAGGTAGCTTCCAAATTAGATGAAATGATTAGCTTGGAGTAGGTGATCTTTATGAAGACCATCTTATTAAAATTGGCGGGCCCTCTCCAATCCTGGGGAACGGGATCTAATTTCGAGACGCGCCACACGGATCTTCATCCTTCAAAATCTGCCATCATTGGTCTTGTGGCGGCGTGTCTTGGCTATCGTCGTCATGAAGATGAGAAGATTCAAAGGCTCAACGAGCTTGACTTTGCCGTTCGTGTCGACGAGCAGGGCATGATCTTAAGAGATTATCACATTGCCGCTAAGTACAAGCCTAAGGGCGACTTTGATCAGACCTATGTCACCAATCGCTACTATCTTCAGGATGCGGTCTTTGTCGTGGCGCTTTCCCATGAGGATGAGGGCTTGATGGAGGAGATTTATGAAGCGCTCAAGCATCCCTATTTTCAACCCTATATGGGGCGCAGAAGTTTGCCGCTCAATGCAGACTTTCTACTTGGAATCTGCGATCAGGATGCCATGGAATGTCTGAGAAATAAACCTAGACAGACAGACAAGGGAAGTCCTGCACAGAGTGATGAGCTTCAAATTTATGGCGATGCTCATCTTATGAACTCTCGTCAAAAAAGGATGCGCAGGGACCGCGTCATCTCCTTTAATCAAGAGGGGCGAAAATTCGGCTTTCGTGCAGAGGGGCGTGAAACCGCAGTGGTAAAGGCAATGCCTAAAGAAGTAAATGAAGAGCACGACATCTTTGGTGAGATTGGAGGAGAGCATGTATCTATCAAGAGTTGAAATCGATCGGAACAATCGCAGGAAAATTCGAGATCTGACTCACCTTGGCGCTTACCACAACTGGGTGGAGCAGTCCTTTCCCGATGAAATTGAAGCTGAAAAGCGTACTCGAAAGCTCTGGCGTATAGATAAACTTTACGGAAGAGAGTATCTCTTAATTGTCAGTGAAGAGATTCCCGACCATAGAGAATTAGAGAGATATGGTGTGGAAGGAACGGCTGAGACAAAGGATTATGATGAGTTTCTAAATAGTTTGGAAGTGGGAATGAAGGCGAAATTTCGAGCGAAACTCAATCCTGTGTTCTCGAAATCAAATGGAAAAGATCAACGGGGAAAAGTGATCCCCCTTGCCTCTACTGAAAGTCAGATGGAATATCTACTTGGACGTGCTAAGAAGCACGGGTTTCACTTGGAGCCGGATGAATTTACCATTGTGGGCAAGGGCACAGAGTTGCTCAAACATAAGGGCAAGCGCGCCGTACCAGTTAAGGGAGCAGAATACGAGGGCGTGCTTACTATTACCGATCTTGAAAAATTTAAAAAAGTCCTCACAGAGGGTCTTGGCAAGAAGAGAGCCTATGGTTGTGGAATGGTGACGGTGATTCCCTATCGATAAATTTAAAATTCCAGGCACGGAAAAGCCGAGCTTAACGGAACTACCAAGAATCAAAGATCGCGTCAGCTTTCTCTACATTGAGCACGCTCAGCTCAACCGGCAGGATGGTGCCATCACCGTCATGGATCAGCAGGGAACGGTGCGCATCCCAGGCGCTATGATTGGCGTACTACTTCTAGGTCCTGGGGTCAGCGTCACCCATCGCGCTATGGAACTCATTGGCGATGTCGGGACAGCGGTCATCTGGGTTGGAGAGCGCGGGGTAAGATACTACGCCCATGGGCGCCCTCTAGCTCGTTCAACCAAACTCTTGGAACGCCAGGCAAAGCTTGTATCCAACACTAG
>CAYFQX010000049.1:7926-9852 GCA_964345405.1 uncultured Peptoniphilaceae bacterium | reverse complement strand
GGGCAATGCGGATGAAGTAGAGGAGTAGTTCTATGAAATTACTCTATCTTACGGACACTCACGTTCGAGGAACCTCTCCAAAGTCTCGAAAAGATGATTTTTTAGCAACGGTAAAGACAAAGTTGGAAGAGGTTTCAAAGATTGTCCATAGGGAAAATGTCGACTATATCTTACATGGCGGTGATTTCTTTGATCGACCCGATGTATCCATCTCTGTCATCAATGAAATCGCACCAATTTTAAAAAGTTTTTCAAAGCCCCTATATATTATCAGCGGAAATCATGACATCTACGGACACAATCCGAAGACGCTCTACCGAAGTATGCTGGGTTTACTGGACGGATTAAATATCATTGAGATTATCAATGATGAAAGTAAACTCTTAACAAAGGACGGTGTTACAGTTCAATTATCTGGAAGCCCCTACATCTACGGACTGGATCGTAAGGAGCATAGGGATAAGTATATTTTAAAAGATCGTGATCCTAAGGCTAACTACGCCATCCATTTGGTCCATGGTTTTTTAATGGATAAAAAATTTATTGAACAAGTGCCCCATACACTAATTACAGATATTCTAGATACCAAGGCAGATCTCACCATCAGTGGTCACTATCACTATGGATTCCCCATGCAAACCATTGATGGAAAGACTTTTGTCAATCCGGGAGCACTTGTGAGAATCTCAAATAGTAAGATTGAACTAAAACGTAGACCCAAGGTCCTGCTCATTGAAGCAACTAAAGATGCTCTTAATGTTCGTGAAATATATTTAAACTCAGCACGTCCAGGTGAGGAAGTGCTCGATCGTACAGAAATTGAGCAGCACCGCTTTAAACAGCAGGAAATTCACGCCTTTAAGGAGATTGTTGAGCGATCTGCCAATTTAGATCAAATCAATCTTACAAATTTAATTATAGACATTGCAAGGAATTCAGAAATCGATCGTAAAGTAAGGGATGAGGCTATTCGCAGGATTACTAAAACGGAAATGAAAGGTTCTGATTGATCATGAAGTTTATTAAAAAGGTAACTTTGGAAAATTTTCAATCTCATGTCTTCACAGAACTTGAGTTTTCTAAGGGATTAAATGTAATTCTGGGGCATTCCGACAGTGGAAAAACTGCCATACTGCGCGCCATCCGTTGGTGCCTTTACAATGAACCCGGTGGCATGGAGTTTATGAGAAAAGATGCAAGTGAAGTTAAGGTCACGCTATTATTCCAAAACGACTTGCAAATCATTCGCTCAAGAACCAAGAGTATTAACCGCTATGTCGTCGATTATCCGGATGGAGAACAACTTGTCCTAGAGGGCTTTGGCACAGGCGTACCAAATGAAGTGATTGAAGCAACGGGAATCGAACGTATTCAATTGGATGAGAAGGAAAGTTCTGCCATTAACTACAGTGCTCAATTAGACGGACCGTTTTTATTAAATATGAGTGACTCTGTCAAAGCGGCAGCCATTGGTCGCCTCGTCGGCGTTAATATTTTAGATGATACGCTGAGAGACACGCTTCGAGACAAAAAACAACTGAGTCAAAAGAAGGGAAGCTACGAAGAAGATCTCACTGCCTACACAGAGCAGATCAAGACTTATGACTTTATTGATGAGGAGCAGAAAAAACTCGATCGTTTATCTCAGATAACAAAATCCATTGAAGATCATAAGATCCGCTTAGATAAAATTAAAAATTTACAGAGTTTGCATCGCAAGCTCCATGAGGAGAAAAGTCAGTGTGAGAATCTACTCCATTCACTCGATCAACTTGACAAGCTCGAACAGACGATAGAGTATCTCAAACATCGACAGTTCAAGTTGGATCACTACAAGCGAATCAAAAGTCGCATCGAATCTTTGGATAGGGAAGGGCAAGATATTAGTCAAAAGATAACTTCAACGGCATTTGTTGATGAGTTAGC
>CAYFQX010000049.1:0-7916 GCA_964345405.1 uncultured Peptoniphilaceae bacterium | reverse complement strand
ATAACAGTGACCGCCCTATTAACCCAAGCGGACACTTCACCTATCTGAACTAAATAAGAAACTCATGAAACTTACGCCTACCATGATTAAAGCGCGTCAACTGCAAGAGGAGCAGTCAAAGCTTCGCCTTCAATTGAAATATTTGGAAAGTATTGAAGAGATCGACACGGCGACACTTTATAAGAAAATCGAACTAAAAAATCATCTCGTAGGTATTCATGCAAAACTTCAAGAGATACAACATAAATACAAAGTTGCAGATGAATTTTTAAGTGGGTTTGAAAACTTGGATGAAATTTTTCTAAAGACAGACACACTTTGGCAAGTTGTATCAAGACTTAATAAACTTCATCAAAGCCATGTCGCACTCAAAGATTTAAATCAGAAGAGGGAGCGCTTGATCCAAGAGCGAGACCGTGCAGAGACATATATTCATTCCACACTAGAGGAATTGACACAGGTATTTAAGGAAGTCAAGGTGTGTCCTCTTTGTCACCAATCCCTTGGGGCAGATGCCTATGATCATCTAGTCCACTATTTTAAAGGAGGAGATTGATTTGAATTACGAAGAAAAATTAAACCAATTAAATCAAAGTCTGGAAAAGGCAAAACTTGTCCGTGAACAGGCGAACTGGCGACTTACACAGATCGAAAAGGAAGAGGAACAACTGACTACAGAGCTTCAAGAACTAGGCTTGACGCCAAAGGAACTGGATGGTGAAATCGAACGCCTGACTAAAGAAATTGACCAATTGTTTGAGCAGGCCAATGAACTTTTACCAAAAGAGTACCGATCCCATGATTAACTCTCTAGATGAATTACTCAAGGCTCAAAAGTCCTATCAATCTCAAGTGGATGTCCTTAAGGGTGAGCGCCAAGCATTGGAAAGAGCCTATGATGAGACTAAAAATAAACTCGATGAGATCATCGAAGAGGAAAAATTACTTGAAAATGTAGTCATACTCTTGCGACGAGCTTCAGAATATGCCAGGGATCAGGCGAGATTTCAAATTGAAGATTTAGTGACAAGATGTCTTCAGTTCATCTTTGAAAGTTCCATGGAGTTTAAAGTTGAATTTTCTGAATCCAGGAACTTACCCATAGCTCAATTTTATGTCCAGTCAAATTATGACGGTTATAGTGTCAAAACCAAGCCTCAGGACTCTCGAGGAGGAGGGGTTGTGGACATTGTGTCCCTGGCACTTCGCGTTGCATTTTTGGAGATTCATAAACCTAAAGTTGAAGGCCCACTCTTTTTAGATGAGCCTGGTAAACATGTCAGTGATGACTATATCTATAACTTAGGCGAATTTATAAAAAATACCTCCATGTTATTTGGCCGCCAAATCATTATGGTGACTCATAATAGCTACTTAGCTGAGATGTGTGATACCACATATACCATTGATATTCGAAATGGGATAAGTTATATTGCAGAGCAAGTTGATCTTAATAATGAAACAAAGATTTAGTGAATGTTTAATATTCCACCTCCTTGTGATATAATAGTGTGGAGTAAGTAAATTACTCGTGAATTTTGAAAATTGAATATGAGGAGGTGTTCCATTGAATACCATGACGATGCTTGTCGTTCTCATAATCGCTATAATCGTTTCAATAGGGGTTGGCTATTTTTTAAGAAAAAACATTGCTGAGGGTAAATTAAACGACGCAAATGAATTAGCTACTCGAATTGTTATTGATGCTGAAAGAGAAGCTGAAAATACAAAGAGAAACTTGCTGATTGAGGCAAGAGAAGAAATCCATAAGATGAGAGATTTAGCGACGACTGAAAATGATAACCGTCGTGATGAATTACTACAATTTGAAAAAAGACTTCTTAAAAAAGAAGAGCTTTTAGATAGTAAGAGTCTTTCATTAGAACGACGTGATGAACAAATGCAGAATCAACAAAAGGCGATCCTGGAGAAGGAAGAAGCCGTCGATCAGTTAATTCATGATCGAACAACAGAATTGGAACGTGTTGCCGGACTGACACAGGAAGAGGGACGTCAAGTTCTTCTCGATGAGTTAAAGGACGATCTAACGCAAGAGGCAGCGACGATGATTCGTGAAAATGAAGCCTACATTCAAGCAGAGAGCAACAAGAATGCTAGAAATATCATTGTGAAAACGATTCAACGATTAGCTGCAGATGAAGTTGCGGAGCATACGGTTTCTGTTGTAACACTTCCAAACGAAGAAATGAAGGGACGTATCATTGGACGAGAGGGACGTAATATACGCTCAATCGAAGCACTTACGGGAGTTGATCTAATTATAGACGATACACCGGAAGCAGTTGTATTATCTTCTTTTGATCCAATCCGTCGTGAAGTTGCTCGTATTGCTCTTGAACGACTTGTCCAAGATGGCAGAATTCATCCTACGCGAATCGAAGAAACGATTAAAAAAGCGGAGCGAGATGTAGAAGAAGTCATCAAGGAAAGTGGTGAGCAGGCCGCTTACGACGCAGGAGTCCATGGCATTCATCCTGAATTATTAAAATATTTAGGACGATTAAAATATCGTACAAGTTATGGACAAAATGTCCTACAACATGCCGTTGAAGTTTCACGCATTGCGGGATTTTTAGCTCAAGAACTTGGAGCAGATGTAAAGCTTGCTAAACGTGGCGGACTACTTCATGACATTGGTAAATCCATTGATCATGAATATGAAGACACCCACATTAAGCTTGGTTCAGATCTTGCAAAGCGCTATAAGGAACCTGCTGCTGTCATTAATTGTATCGAAGCTCATCATGGAGATGTAGAGTTTAATTGCATCGAATCCATGATTGTACAAGCAGCCGATGCGATCAGTGCAGCAAGACCCGGCGCTAGACGAGAAACTGTGGAAGCTTATGTCAAGCGTCTCAAAGAGCTTGAAGAGATTGCCAACAGCTATAAGGGCGTTGAAAAATCCTATGCTATTCAAGCGGGCCGAGAAATTCGTATCATCGTTAAACCTGATGAAATTAGCGAATCTGAGCTTGTCACAACTGCCCGTGATATTGTGAAAGATATTGAGGCAAATCTGGACTTCCCAGGACAAATTAAAGTCAACATCATTCGAGAAACACGAGCTGTTGAATATGCAAAATAATCAGAAAGACCTGTAATCAAACAGGTCTTTTTAAATATTTAGAAAGTGATGATCATGATTAAGTCCCATATTGTAGACGACTACTTGAACTATCTCAGTGCTTCCAAGGGAGCATCTGAAACCACTTTAATGGAATATTACTACGATGTGCGCAATTTTTTAAGATACATGCGCTATCGCAAGGAAGATCTGAATATCGACATCAAGTCCGGTGATTTAAGTGATATCAGCATTGATGAAATTGATATTGAGTTTATAAAGAGCATCGATAAACAAGATATCTACGCTTATATTTCCTATCTTGATAAAGTGCGCAAAAATTCAAATCGCACCCGATATCGCAAGTTGTCTTCTGTTCGTTCTTTTTACAATTATCTATGTAACAAAGTGGATCTTCTGGATCACAACCCATCGGAAAATATTGATTTGCCACGTATTGAAAAGAGACTACCGGTTCATTTAAATCTCGATGACTGTGTGAAACTCTTGGATCATGTCGAGTCCTACAAGCAGCGTGAAATCTATCGCTGTCGAGATGTGGCCATTGTGACTTTATTTTTAAACACAGGGCTGCGACTCAGTGAACTAAGTGCTCTAAATGTCAAAGATATTTCGCCGGATCATACGATTAATATTATAGGGAAGGGCAATAAGGAGCGCATGATTTATCTCAATGACTCAACGATGAGCGCACTCAATGACTATCTGCACATTCGAAAGGAAGAGGGATTAGAGAGTCAAGAGGCGTTATTTCTCAGCATGAGAAAAAATCGTATGAGTAATCGCAGTATCCAACATATGATTAAGAAACATTTAGAAGAAGCAGGCTTTGATACTACAAGGTACACGGTGCACAAATTGCGTCATACCGCTGCTACTTTGATTTATCACTATGGAAATACCGATTTAAGATCACTGCAGGAGATTCTAGGCCATGAATCAGTAACGACAACCCAAATCTATACCCATGTCAATCAAGATGAAATTAAGCAAGCTATGCTTGACAATCCACTTGGACATATTGAGGAAATTAGAGAGACAAAAAATACCCAAACAAAAAAGAACCTTTAGCTATCAAATTAAGGGTTCTTTTTTAAACATTTATTCGAACTATTGTTTAGTTCCAGTAATCTGCTTTAATGGTCAATCCAACTTCTTTAAGTTTAAATACAGGATTCTTACCTTCACTTAATTGACGTTTGTAGTCATCCAGTGCAAGTAGTACCGTTTCCCTGAGTAGGAAGATGGTTGGAATGTTGATAATGGCCATAAGAGCCATCAGAACATCGGCTGTATCCCAGGCAACACCAAACTCCAAGCTTGGTCCTAAGAAGATGATAATCACGGCAATGATTCTAAAAATAGTGAGTACTTTATTATTTAACTCATTCTTAAGAATATATCTTAAATTTGCCTCTGAATAGAAGTAATTACCAATCAATGTTGTAAATCCAAATAGGAACAGACTACCAGCAAATAGATGTTGTCCCATAGGTCCAAAGTTATGAGTAAGTGCAGCAACATTGTAGGGAGCACCGGCCATGTCAGGAGTCGCAATAACTCCAGATGCTAAGAGCATAAGTGCTGTTGCAGTACAGATGATCCATGTGTCAAGATAGACACTGAGCATTTGAACAAGACCTTGCTTTACCGGATGGGATGTATCGGCAGATGCCGCTGCATTTGGTGCAGAACCGATACCGGCTTCATTTGAATACAGGCCGCGCTTAAGTCCATGCATGACGGCAGAACCTGCAAACCCACCAAAAATTGCTCTAAAGTTAAGTGCTTCTTTAAAGATACTTGCAAAAATTCCTGGTATCAATTGAATATTTTTGAAAATAACAATAAGGGCAACTAAGATGTAGAGCGCTGACATGAGGGGCACTAAGAAAGAAGTGATTTCAGAGAGTCTCTTACCTCCGCCAAAAATACTAACTGCAGTTAAAACAGCTAAAATCGCCCCGATAACATAAGCTACCGTCTTAGGATTTAAACTGTCATAGGTAACAAAGGCACTGGCTACGTTAAATCCTGCCAGCATATTAAAACCAATCATATAAGTTAAAATGAGAGTTATTGCAAAGACGATGCCGAGTTTTCTGCTCTTTAAACCGCCCTCGATATAATATGCAGGACCACCATAGGATTCTCCCGTTGAACTGCGTTTCTTATAGATTTGAGCAAGAGTTGACTCAACAAATGCAGAAGTCGCGCCTAAGAAAGCCACAATCCACATCCAAAACACAGCGCCTGGACCTCCGCCTACGATCGCAGTTGAAACACCTACGATATTGCCCGTCCCAACTCTTGAAGCTGTTGAAATCATCAACGCTTGGAAAGATGATACATGTGCCTCTTCATCCGGTTTTTCAGAAATAACGCGCATGGATTCTCCAATCATCTTTAATTGAATAAATCCCAATTTTATAGAAAAATATATTCCGCCTCCAATAAGCAAAATGGGCAGCAAATAAGTGTATAAAAATCCACTCAAGCTCCCTATAAAGTTTGCATACATAAATAATACCTCCATTATATAAAATCCATACCTTATTTTATATGACGGCAAGCTGAACGTCAATACCGTTTTATAATCTACATTGACATTTTAATATGATTTATTGATACGAGCACGGTGGCACGAGTCATATTATTAAGATAAATTTATCAATTTGGTGAATATGGTTGAGTCTTTACTATTAGTAATAAATTCATATTTTATTCAAAATACTATCTCAGCATATAAGTCTATTTTTTAGCTCTAAACTTTCTAGATTAATTACATAAATAACCGCAATGGAAATTGTTTAACTTGTCCAATTGAGTGATTAATATTAAAATAATAGAAGATAAGATAACTAAATGATTGATCACAAGAGACTTTAGCTGAAGTTTTCAATAATTGGTAGTATTTGAAGAAGTGGATTTAAATAAAGATATTTAGTCACAAAATAATAATTTTGTGACTAAATATCTTTAGAAGAAAATTATCACTCCCTTAAATTTGTTCCCATATTTTCCAGTAAATTTTGATTTGCCCGTTAATCTATTTATTGAATTATTATTAATGAGCATTGTATGGCCAATGATTTCATATTTTAATAGTAGATAATTTAAAGTAGTTAATTTATGAACGTGTTGAATATGATTATGAATTAAAGTGTTTTTTATTATTTATGCTTGAGTTTTTTATGCTCAAGTTTATATTCAAATTATTGCTATTAATCTTTTGGTTTTTAGTTGTTTGTTATTATCATCCATATTAATTAGATTCATAACTTCGCCATGCTCAACTTAAATTGCAGCCATGCAATGATATGCCTATATACAAAAAAGCGTCTTAAAAACTGATTTAAGACGCTCTTTTATTGCTATTCAAAACTTGTATAGATAATCAGTTGATCTCCTACATTTAGATACTTACCCTCAAGCTGGTTGATCTCCTTGATCTCATCCACCTTATCTCTCGTATCCTGATCTTCATCCTTATACTTTAACGCGATTTTCCAGAGATTTTCTCCCGGTGCTACTTGATGTATAATTTGTTCCTGTAAGTAAACTTTTTCCGTTGCAATGCCTGGGACGACTTTTATTCCAAGTAGAAACATAAATACGATTAAAATCATAGACACTAATAGATAAGAAAGCAGATTATTTTGACGATTCCTTTTATTACTTACCATCTCACTCACCACCATAAACAATCATTCGAAATTATGTTCTAACATCTGTTCTGTTTAATACTATAGATGAAACTGAGTTTTATGTCAAGGTTTTTTAGAATGTTTGTTTGAAATATTTGTTCTTATCTGTTATACTCTATGTAGAGAATAAAGAGAGGTGACTTTATCTATGTATACCGACCTAAGTGAAAGAGAACTTGATATCTTACTATATATCAAGCGAATGATTGAAATTAATGGTTACCCCCCTACTGTACGTGAGATTTGCAAAGGTGTAAACATTAAGAGTACTTCTACCGTACATGCAAGTTTAGAAAAATTAGAACTTAAAAATTATATTAGACGACGCGCAACCAAGACAAGAGCAATTGAAATATTGGATCAAGATGATGGATTTTTACTATCAAAGAAGAAGACGGTGGACATCCCTATTGTAGGGCGAGTCGCTGCAGGTGCTCCCATTTTAGCTGCTGAAAATATTGAAGACACTATTCCCCTTTCCGTGGATCAAGTTCAGGATCGAGATTTGTTTTTCCTCATTGTTCAGGGTGAGAGTATGGTGAATGCCGGTATTCTCGATGGAGACTATGTCCTGATTGAGCGGAGAAATTTTGCACGTGATGGACAGTATGTCTTGGCGCTGATTGACAATGAGGCGACCATTAAGACATATTATAAGGAAAAGGACCGAGTGAGACTTCAACCTGAAAATGACTTTATGGAACCCATTTATGTCAAGAATCTTGAAATCCTCGGTATTGTCACAGGCTTGTATCGAAATATATATTAATTTGCAAACAAAAAAACAGAGTGATTACACTCTGTTTTTTTGTTATAAAATTTCTTTTAATACTTCCCTCAGGGCAATCTTTATATGAGTATAGGTCAATCCACCTTGAAAATACACCCAGTAGGGCTCTCTTAAGGGACCGTCTGCCGAAAGTTCAATACTTGAACCTTCGATAAAGGCTCCAGCAGCCATAATAACCTTGTCTTCATAACCCGGCATGTCCCAAGGATAGGGCGTGAAATGACTATCTACAGGTGAGATGGATTGAATGGCTCTGCAGAAATTAACAAGGGTTTCAGAGTCTTTTAGCGCAATGGCTTGAACAATATCG
>CAYFQX010000048.1:8164-9896 GCA_964345405.1 uncultured Peptoniphilaceae bacterium | reverse complement strand
GCCAACTCGTCCACAACGGCGGATTGATCGCCGGATAGAAGATAGGTCTTCATTCCCTTTCCACGAATTTTCTCCAGTACTTCCTCTACGCCGGACTTTAGATGATCTCTAAAACTTAGACGACCCATGTAATTTCCGTCGAGTGCCACATGGACGGTCGTATGATTAAAGTCCTCAAGTTTCGGTTCAATATCTAAGTTAAGAAGCAATTTGCGATTTCCCACGGCAAGTTCGCCGCCGGTTTCAAGTTCTGCGACAATTCCCTGCCCGGAAATTTCCCGATGTTCACTCACCTCAAGCACACGGCCCCGGTCTAAGCTCATCAAAGCGCGAGCAATGGGGTGATTTGAAAATTGCTCTGCCGCCTTGGCATAGGAGAGCAGCTCCTCTTCCGTACAACCAATGGCATCGGCTACATCTAAATCAAATTTCCCATCGGTGAGTGTCCCGGTCTTGTCAAAGACCATGGCGTCCAGCTCACCAATCGCTTCCAATCGGTCGCCACCGCGGATATAGACGCCGTCCAGCGATCCGCGTCCAATACCTGCAAAGATGGAGAGTGGAATGGAAAGCACCAGCGCACATGGACAGGAGATAATGAGGAAGATACAAGCTCTGTAAATCCAAGTGTTAAAATCCTTTTTTAAAATCAGCGGAACCAGCAGTCCAACGGCAAGGGCAATAAAGACAACCACCGGCGTGTAGACTCTTGCAAATTTAGTCATCCAGCGTTCCACCGATGCCTTGGATAGTGTAGATTCCTCGACCATTTTTTGAATACGAGCCATGGCAGAATCCGCCGCTACAGCTTCAACGGTCATTATCAATGTGCCATCTTCGTTAATGTAGCCGGAAACTCCCCGGTCATGGATGATGTGTTTAAATAACTCTCGCCATTTAAAATAACGCCGTCTACGGGAATGGTCTCCCCGGGATAGATCATAATTTTATCGCCAACGCAAAGCTCATCCGATAAAATATCTTCCACATCCTCTCCTTGAAGACGATGGGCCGTAATGACTTCGGTCTTTAAGAGCGCTGCAATGGACTTTCTTGACCGATTCATCGCCAAATCTTGAAGTTCCTCTCCCAATCTATAAAAGACCATGACGCCAATGGCTTCTGAATATTCGCCGACAAAAAATGCAGCAATGGTTGCAATGCTCATTAAGAAATTCTCATCAAAAACTTCCCCATGACTTATATTTACAATACTCTGTTTATAGACAGGATAGCCCGCTATGAGCATCAGTACGCCAAAGATCACTCGCTGAGTCAAACTCTCCTTAAGATAAATTGATGTCACTGCCGTACCTGCAATAATCAGTCCCAACAGCACCAAAAATTTCTTAGGCATCTCGGCACGCTCATCCAGCTCTACCATCTGCTCTCTTGAAATGGTCACGCCATCTTCAATGGAGTCGATGATATTTTGAAGTGTCTCCAGTTGATCCACCGGATGCTCTTCCTCTAGATAGATCTTTGAACCCACCAAGTCCACTTGAGCATCCATGACGCCCGGTATGTCTTTTGCCTTCTCTTCAAACTTGGCAGCACAGCTTGCGCAGTTGAGTCCTTGAAGTTCATAAGTACTACGCATTCCAACCTCCTTTATGTCCGTTTATATGAGTGTTTAATTATATGTTCTTTCATTCATATATTACTAGAAAGAAGGCATTTTGTCAATATAAAGACAAAAAAATCCTACACCTTGAAGTGTAGGATTTATATT
>CAYFQX010000048.1:7541-8154 GCA_964345405.1 uncultured Peptoniphilaceae bacterium | reverse complement strand
GTTTCTTTCTAAGCCGATGCGACGTGCCATGGCTTCGAAGTAATACATGATAACGCCGATATCAACAAGTGAACGATGGTCATAGTCACTACGAACCATGAAAAGTTCCACTAAATTGTCTTTAATTAAGAATCTCCATGGTTGCCAGTTGCCGTGACTTGGTGCGTAGCGAATGGATGTAAATAGATCGAAAAGTCCTAGATTGACAAGTTCGTCATCGCTGGCAGGGGTGTCGAAATTATCTTTAAAGACAAGTTCGTCTACGGATTTACGTGGAGTCACAACTTCTTTTTGGAAGAGTTTCTTTCTTTGTGGCACACCAACAGCCATAATATACTCGACATTTTCTCCCTCTTCACCAAAGAGTGTCTTCTTAGTTTCAGCATCTACTTCGTCCATAGTGATCCAGCAAGTGCCGATTTCTGAAGTAGCAATATTAGAGTTTAGCTCTTCAAGATAGTAACCGGTCATGATTAAATCGGTTTCAGAATCAGATTTAGTTTCAATGCTAATGTAGTGAGGTGCTTCTATCATGACACCATTATAGCCTGCTTTGCCTTGAAGTCCATCAAAGATGATCGAACCGTTTTCATATAGTTTAAGCACTAAGTTG
>CAYFQX010000048.1:4841-7531 GCA_964345405.1 uncultured Peptoniphilaceae bacterium | reverse complement strand
CCTTTGCCATCAATTGACTCATGGTCTCATTGATCTTTTCGATGACGTCCTGACTAAATTTTTCATCTTTGTAGTCTCTTACTGTTCTTCTTTCAGCAAGAAAATCTGTCATAATCATAATAAATTCACATCCTCCATTAAATAAACCTTCTTACCAGTGCATACAAGCGAAAGTAAACTAAAAAACTTGTAACGGTTCCTATGATCAACCCCACCAGCACATCCTTAGGATAATGCACCGCTAGATAAACTCGAGATATGTCAATCAACAGCGCCAAAATCACACATTGTAGAGCAAATGCCGGGTAATTGAGCGAAAAAATCGTTGCAATTGAAAATGCAGCCGTGGTATGGCCTGAAGGAAAGGAATAGTCCTTTAGATCAATGCCATAGGTATTTAAATTTTCAAGAATCCAGTAGGGTCTTGAACGGCTGAAGGCACGCTTTAACATATGGACAATGGCCGTACTTACCAAGAGACTCAAGGTCATTTGATAAGTGACTTGTCTAAGTTCTCCCGTTGAGAAAATCCACATCAAAAGATTAAATAGAATTAAACTTATAACTCCACATAAATGAGTATAGTAGTAAAAAAACACGTTTAACAGCTTATGTTTCATTCTTCGATTTATTAGTTCTATAAAGAAATCATCAAAACGTTGAAACGGATTTTTCATCTCCATACTCCTTTTGTTTGAACTATGTCTATTATAACTTGAATGGAGCTCCAATGCAAAGAATGTTCTGAAGAATTTAATCTGATATAATAACTCCGGGAGGAAAAAATGAAACTTACACCTGAACAACTTAAGGCAGCCCGGCATCAAGGCGGTCCGGCACTTGTTTTGGCTGTGCCCGGCGCAGGCAAGACCACCATGCTCTTGGCTCGCACTCATTTTTTAATTGAACAGGGCATTTCGCCAAAGCGAATCTTAACCATCACCTTTTCAAGATCCAGCGCCAGAGATATGAAGCAGCGCTTTGTAAAACTCTATCCCGAACTTCAAAATGAAGTTAGTTTTCACACCATCCACAGCTTTTGCTATTCGGTGATTCGAGCCTATGAGAGAAAACGAGGTCTTGAACATATCCTCATTGAAGGCCATCCACAACTTTCAAAATATCGAATTCTTAGAGAGATCTACGAGGCGGTCAATCCGTCCTATCCCTCCGATGATATTTTGGAAAATTTAATTCGTGAAATATCCTATGTCAAAAACCGGCTGTTAAATCCGCGCCAATTTGCACAATCCTCTGAATGTCAGACCAAATCATTTGCACAGATCTATGAGCGCTATCTACAGTTGACAAAGGAAAAGCGCTGGATTGACTTCGACGATATGATTCTGTTGACTTTAGAAATTTTAAGAGAAGACGCAAATCTTCGCCGCGCCGTCTGTCGAAGTTACGATTATATTCAAGTGGACGAAGGTCAGGACACATCCTATAGTCAGATGCTCATTGTTGAAATTCTGGTACAGGAACATCGCAACTTATTTATCGTTGCAGACGACGATCAGAGCATCTATGGTTTTCGTGGTGCCGATGTCCAGGGGCTACTCAATCTTAGAAAGACCTATCCCGATCTTACCATCTATCGATTGGACTTAAATTTCAGATCCAATGACCCCATTGTCACTCTCTACAGAAAATTCATTCAAGAAAATAAATTGCGATACCCAAAGGACATTCAAGCCTATCTAAAGGGCCCCTCGACTATCTCACATCTAAATCTACGCCACTTAAAGGCGCAGTATCAGTACATCCTAAACTATGTCAGGGAAAACTCAAAGGAGGAGATTGTCGTCCTCTACCGAAACAATGTCTCCTCGATTGGCATGGTGGAGGCATTGGAGCGCGAGGGCATGGAATTTAATATACGTGAACCGAAAAATTTCCTGGCGCATCACTGGATTGTCCATGACGTCTTAAATATCTTAACTTTTTCAGAGGATGAGACGCGGCTCGATCTCTTTGAAAAAATTTACTACAAGATAAAGGGCTATATCTCAAAGAAAAATATCCAGACACTTCATCAGATGAGTTCCGGTTCTGTCTTTTCAAACCTCTTGTCTCTAGGCGAGCCGGCATATTTGATGCGAAATGTCAGGGAACTTCAGGAGATATTTTCAGAACTTCGCAACAGTCCCATGAAAAAGGCATTGCAAATCATTGAGTATGATTTAAATTACAGAACGTATCTGACCAATCACGCGGAGACCTTCGGCTCCTCTGAAAGCACCTCCATGCGCATTTACTTTTATTTAAAATATATTGCTGAGGGTTGTGACACTCGGGATGAGTTTGTCGGGAGATTAAAGCAGCTCTCACACTTAATGAGTGCAAAGCATATCTCCAACTCTAACCTCACACTCTCAACCCTCCACGGCGCCAAGGGACTGGAGTTTGATACTGTCTTTATGATCGATCTTACAGAAGACATCATCCCTTCACCCAGAGCCCTATCTGAACTGGATAAGGGAGTCATTGATCATTATGAAGAGGAAAGGCGCCTCTTTTATGTCGGCATGAGCAGGGCCCGTAAAAATCTGTATTTTATCGCACCAAAAACCATCAATCACTACCCGGTGAAACCGTCAGAGTTTTTCACAGAGACACAGAGATATTATCAGGAAGTCAAAGGATGAAGGCAAGGATTTTAAACGCCATCCCAGAAACTTGTGGCGTCT
>CAYFQX010000048.1:0-4831 GCA_964345405.1 uncultured Peptoniphilaceae bacterium | reverse complement strand
AAATGCTAAATCAAAAGGGCCAGGTCTTATATATTGGTAAAAGTAAAAATCTCAAAAGTCGGGTACGGTCTTATTTTTATGAATATGACCGGTCCCATAAAATCGAGACCATGATCCACTATATAGACTACATCCAGTGGATCGAAACAGAGACCCATCTAGATGCCTGTCTATTAGAATTTCAGTTGATCAAAGATGTCCAACCTATTTATAACACTCAGTTTAAACAAAATCGCCCCCTCAGGCGAGTCGGCATCAAAGACCATCAAGTCGCCTATGTAGGCCCCAAGGACCCTAACTATTTTACAGCCGTTAAGTCTCGACAGCTAAATTATTTTATAAAGACCCTCGCCTCTTACTATCCCCTGATCCTTAAGGACGGAAAGTTTCACTTTGAAAAATCTATTTTAGATCCTCGTTTAACAGAAAAAGACTGGGAGGAAAATGAAAAATCTCTCCGACTCATTTTAGGTCACGGCATTTCTCTCTTACAGTTTGAAAAAATGCTCCAAGATAAAATGAAAGAAGCCTCTAAAAATCTTCATTTTGAAAGAGCCAACGAATACAAAGAGCTGACCCGTAGTCTCCATTTTATCTACTACTGGACCTATGAACTGCCCGCTTTTTTAACCGCAACTTTTCAAGTGACCCTTCCAACCCTTCAGGGCGAGAAAACTTATCTAATCGACCAGGGACAAATTATTAAAACAATTTACCAGGGAGTAGAACGAGCTTGTAAGCCTATCTATCCCAAGGGCCTGACACCAGAAAGTGTGGACTTTTTACAAATCCCCCACCGGGAGACAAGGCCCTTTCAAAAAAATTAGAATCTTACAAAAATGATTCTCTTTCTTTAAACTTTATACCGACAGCCTAAGCATGATGAACCCATCATGCTTTTTCTATTCACCCTATAAGTAGTAAAAATCTTAAAATCTTACCTATGAATTTAGAAAATAATAGGTAAGATTCCCCCTTATTTTCTACTTATATACTAGGAGGATACACTCGACAGAACTGTAGTAATTAAAAAAACACTGGGTTAAGTGTCCCAGTGCTAAATGTTTAAAATATTGCTTTCAAGCTATTTTCTATCAATTAGGTAAGATGTTTATAACTGATATTGACCTCTGGTGAGTTTCGTCGTTATTAACATTTTACACGAAGTCAGTATGAGTTTTCTATTTTCTCATAGTGTCGCAATTAATCTTACAGTCTATCATAAAAGAATTCCTAAAACTATTAAAAAATTATCTTTTCTTTTCATTCAAAGTTTTTTCTTTTCTTGATGCCCAATAATAGAACTCCTACTCCTGATAATATCATGAGACCTGCGTACATTGATCTATTTAATCCATCTCCTGTTTTTGGTAGAAGGAGTTTCTTCAGAGGTGTTTTAGGCGGATTTTCTGGAAGCGTCGGTGGTGTTGGAGAAGTGTCTGGAGGTGTCGACGGTGTTGGATGATTGTCTGGAACTATTGTATTTGTAATAGTAAAACCATAATCCTTTGATCCTCCATAAGATACCTTAAACTCTTTACTATTTATATTGATTGAGTTATCTTTTTCTCCTACTTCTCTTATGCTATACCTGTATTTAACATCTTTATTTTCAAAGACGAGTAAACCATCAAAGATTGCCGTCCAATTATTATCTTTATCAAGGATAGTTTTTATACCTGTTGGTTTATCATTTTGATATAGCTCAACTTCTATTCTCTCAGCTGGAGCTGATATCTCATTGCCATTTATATCTTTCCACTCTTTTCTTACCGTTATTTTTGTTAATGGTGTTCCAGGTTTGTCTGGAGCTGTAGGAGGCAATGGTGGAGTTTCTGGGATTATTTGATTATTTATAACAAATCCATCTCTCATATTTCCGTCATAATATACTCTAAACCAACTTTCGCTAAGTTTAATAGTTAATCCACTTTCTCCGATTTCTTTTACAGTATATTGATAATAGTCTGAACTTCCTAATTTTGGAGCTACATCCAGATTTCTAAAATAACCTGTCCAATCGTTTAATTTATTAAGTTCTATTTTTTTGCCAGTAGCTAACCCGTTTCTATATAGTTCAACCTCTATACTTTTTACAGGAGCTACAATTATTGACCCACTTACATCCGTCCATTCTTTTTTTACTTTTATTTCTCTTATATGGACAAACTAGATCTTTCCATTAACCTTGATGTAAGCGAATCCACTATTTATAGAAGTATAAAGTTTTTAAATGATTCCTTAGATGGTATTTATAAGTTAAATTATTCTTATTCTGACCTGTGTTTTATTGGCAGTGAGGAGGAAATCAGAAAATTCTTTATTGATTTTTTTATAGAAACAAATTCTTACCCAACTACCTGGGTCTTTAATGACTTTTTAAATCAAGAATCTATAAATGTCATTGTCCGTAGTCTAAAACCTTATATTCATAGAGAGATCTATTATAGTCATTTTGAATACATAAAAATAGGCATAGCAGTATCAATCATAAGATTTCAGCAAGGGCATAAGATCGAATCAAATAAATACAACAAAGAACTTCTAAATATAGTTAGTGATTTTTCTAATAATCACGAGATTGTAAATTTTATTGAAAAGGAATTTTCAGAATCGAGCTACAGTTTAGAAGGTATTTTATACCAAATATTAGTTTACTTTTTTTCTAATGACTTCTTGTTCTTCATAGAAGGTCCCCATAAATTTATGGGTGATGATTTTGATTATAAAAAGCACTATTCTTATTATGATGAAACCATATCACAGTTAATTAAAAAGTATGATATTATTGTAGAAGATAAAAAAGAGCTTTATGATTTAATATTCACCTACTTTAAGTTCAAAATTTCTAATGTTGATGGTGTGGATTTCTTTGTTAATCATTCTGAGTACTTTTTAAATTATGTAAAATTTTTAATCCTGATTTTCATAACGACTTGGCAAAAATATTAAAAGATTACTTGGACATATTCCATCCAGAGTCTAAATACAAATTAAACGACTTGATTTATACCGTATATACCTTGTGGGCAAATTTAATACCGCAACTAATAAAACTATCATCTAAGACTAAAGTAATAATTATTAGCCACTACGATTATTATTATGCAAAATCATTAGAGAGTATATTAAATCTATGGTTTAAAAATTTAATGGATATAGAAACTTTTGATGAATGTGAAATGAATTTTGAAAAATTAAAAAAATCTGACTATGACTTAATAATAGCGGACTTTGTAGTAAAAGATGATATGGGTGATAAGCTTGTATTTACTTTTGAACAATTACCGCTAATAAATGAGATTTTAGATTTAGCCCTCACAATATCTCAAAAACTCATAGAAAATAACTTAAAAAATCATCCTGAAGAATTTGAATTTTTTAGAACAACTTTAGGTTATAAGTTATGAAAATTTGGACTTAATAAAACACTATGTCAATTATAAAAGTGATATATCAGAAATTACTTATTCTGATACATTACTTCTTTTTATATACTCATATTTACTTATTTGTATTTTTTATAGGTATTTTATGTTTTTCAAGGCCCTCATCGTCTCGTGTTGGTCGGAAAAAATGTATCCGCTGCCCCTGGCCTTCTGTTTCAGTTAAGGTAAGTGGGCTAGGGCTGGTCTACGTAGGGCTTCAAAGTTGAAGTGCTCAGTAAGGTCCCTTGTCATTTAAGATCGAGTCTTCACTTTAAAAATCTATATTAACCCCTTTAACAAGTGAGATTGGTGGGACACCAAAAATCTTCCCTCCTACTTATATGGAAAGGCTAGTATCTATTCCCTTAATTCCGTAAGTTTCTTTTACGTTAGTAACATAGATTATACCCCTACCAGGTTCGTCTATTCTTAATTTTTCCCTTATAGAATTTACTATTTGTTCAGTAGCTTCCGCTTGTGAAAGAATAAGTACGATCTCTTTTTCAGGTTCTATGGACATATTAAATACTTTTTGTCTTTCGTGTATTCCTGAACCCCTGCCGTGAATTATGGTTCCACCCATAGAACCAACTTCTTGGGCAGCATCGATGACCTCGTGTCCAAGACCTCTTTCTACAATTGTATAAATCGCATTGTACATATATTCTGCTCCTTCGCTACTTCCTATATTTTCTATGGCACAAGAGCTAGACCCCCAAACATTTACTACTTCTTCTACAAAGGCTATCCCACGGTTAGGTTTTTCAAACTCTAAGGATTTGCTAATGTGATTAATGGCTTTTGTGGAGGTGACCGAATCAGCTATCATTACAATAATATCTTTTTTCTTATCACTTAGGCCCAAATAATCAAAGATGCTTTTATTGCAAGTGCCTACGCCAAAATATACAGTACCACTTTGGACGCCTTGTTTCTTTGCTAATTCTAAAACTTTACTTCCCTTATCTTTTTCTACAATAACTACTAACTTATGAATTTCTGGAAGGGTAAAATCAACCATCTATTTCCTCCTCAACATCTACATTCCTCTTGTATAATACGCCTAATAACTGAAGTGCTATAAGGGGAGTCATTGCAACCATGGCTATGGTTCCAAAACCGTCATTCAATAAATCTGCCGTTGGGGTAGAGCTGGCTATCCCTTGGGCATAAGCTAGTATAAATGTTGCTGTCATGGGCCCAGAAGCGACTCCTCCTGAGTCAAAGGCGATTCCTACAAACAAGCTGGATATCCTAAAGGATAAAATAAAAGCTATGATATATCCTGGAAGTAATACATGCCAAAGTTGTAATCCTGGAATTATAATTTTAATTACAGATAAGGCAACTGCAATTCCAACTCCAATGGATAGGGTAAATAAAAAGGTAGATTTCTTTACATA
>CAYFQX010000047.1:0-10059 GCA_964345405.1 uncultured Peptoniphilaceae bacterium | reverse complement strand
GGATATTTTAATTGGAACACAGATGCTTGCCAAGGGACTGGATTTTCCCAAGGTAACTTTAGTTGGCATTATCGCAGCAGACAGTTCACTTTACATCTCAGATTATCGCGCTCAGGAGAGAACTTTTCAGCTACTGACCCAAGTTAGTGGACGTGCAGGACGAAGTGAGCACAGAGGACAGGTCATCATTCAAGCCTGTGTCCCTGAAAATTATAGTATTCAAGTTGCAAAAGCTCTAAACTATGATCAATTTTACGAGCATGAGATTCAGTTGAGACGTCAGTTTCAATACCCACCTTTTACAAAATTATTTCACATAATGATCAAGTCTAGAGATTATAATAAAATGAGAATGATTACTCAAAACTGGTATCAGACACTGCTATATATTTGCCGGCACAGGCATTTACACTTAGAAATTGATGGACCGATTGAGATGTTAAAGATTGACAATCAATTTGGCTGTCAAATTCAAGTAAAGTGTCCCGTTGATGAGAGTTCCATGTTACTTCATGAGCTGGAACGGGTATTAAGTCAATATTATGTAAAAGAAAATACAGATGATGTTTACTTAACAACTGATATAGATTAATTATAAGGAGGAAGCAATGGCCATTCTTGTCGTAAGGACTGATGAGGACCCAATTTTAAGAAAAAAGAGTCGCGAAGTTACACAATTTGATGAAAGTTTAAAATCCTTTGTAGAGGATATGTTTGAAACAATGTACTCATATCAAGGAGTTGGACTGGCTGCAGTTCAAGTTGGTCGACTTAGACGAGTGATAGTGGTAGATGACTACGATGGACGTAAATATGCCATGGTAAACCCTGAGATTATCGAAGAATCCGGTTGTGAAGTAGGTACCGAGGGTTGCCTTTCTATTCCTGGAAAAATTGGCGAGGTGGAGCGCTTTACTAGTATTAAAGTGAAATATCAAGATCTTGAAGGTGAAGAGGAGATCTTAGAGGCGGAGGCATTCCTAGCTCGCATCATCCAGCACGAGTTGGATCACTTAAATGGAGTCTTGTACACTGATCGTGCGGAAAATGTGCGAGTGGCAACAGAAGAAGAGTATGAAGAGGTTGAGGAATAGACATGAAATGTGTATTTTTAGGAACGCCGGATTTTGCCGTTCCATCTCTTGAAAAATTAAATGAAGTAGCGGAGGTAAGTCTTGTGGTCACTCAGGCGGATCGTCCTAGAGGACGCGGGAAAAAGTTAAGCTACTCACCGGTTAAGGAAAAGGCTCTTGAACTTGGAATAGAAGTTTTTCAACCTGAAAATATCAACGACGATGCAAGTATTGAAAAACTAAAGCGTATCGATGCCGATCTCTTTGTCGTCGTTGCCTATGGTCAACTACTTTCTACAAAAGTCTTAGACATACCAAAACTTGATATAGTAAATGTTCACGCGTCCTTACTGCCAAAGTACCGTGGTGCCTCACCTATACAAGCATCCATACTCAATGGTGATGAAAAGGCCGGCGTAAGTATTATGCGCGTAGAAGAGGCCATGGATGCCGGTCCAGTAGCACTAATGAAGGATCTTGTCATTGGCAACGACGATACCGAAGCACTTTCCCAGCGACTTTCAGATCTTGGCGCAGATGCCCTGGTGGAATTTGTCCATCAACTGGAAATTGGAAGCGCTGAATTTACACCACAAGACGATGACAAAGCTACTTATGTAGGTAAAATTACTAAGGAAATGGGAAAGCTCAACTTTAATGAAGAGTCGGCAACAAAACTGCTCAGCCGTATGCGTGCCATGAGTCCAAGTCCGGGAGCTTACTTTACATTAGCAGGTGAAAATTATAAAGTTTTCAATGGTAAAGTTCATGAGGGTAACAAAGAACCCGGAAAGATTGAAATTGATGGCAATAAACTTTTTATTACTGCAAAAGAGGGCATTTTAGAAATTACAGAAATTCAGCGCCCGGGCAAACGAAAGATGGACACAACAAGCTTTCTAGCAGGGATGAACTGGTCCTCCGGCATGGAGATCGATCAGTAGAAAGGATGTTAATATGTACGGATACTACCCCTATGGTGCATATTACAATATGCAATATTTGATTTATATTTTACCGGGTCTGATCTTGGCACTGATTGCACAGGCTAAGATTCAAAAGGCCTATGGTAAATATTCAAGAGTTGATAGTGGTACGGGTCTAACAGGTAGAGATGTGGCACAAATTTTACTCCAGCGACATGGCATCTATGACGTGCGCATTGAACCCATCAAAGGACAACTGACAGACCATTATGATCCCAGGGGTCCGGTGCTTCGACTGAGTGAAGGTGTGTATAACTCAACTTCTGTTGCTGCACTAAGCATTGCAGCTCACGAAGTGGGGCATGCGATTCAGGATGAGACCAATTATTACGCCTATAACTTGAGATCACGCCTGGTGCCATTGGCTAATATCGGATCGCAGTTTTCATTTATTTTGATTCTGATTGGTCTTTTCATGGCGCCGTCCCTTGTGAGATTAGGTATATATCTCTTTTCTGCTACCGTACTATTCCAGCTTGTCACTCTACCGGTGGAATTAAACGCCAGTAAACGTGCCAAACTTGCATTGGCAGATGGAATTTTACCTGAGGAACATGTGGGACAGGCAGGCGAAGTACTTGGAGCAGCGGCACTCACTTATGTAGCATCACTTGTCAGTGCTATTGGTGCACTACTTAGACTCATGGCGATGACAAATGGGGATAGACGGAGATAGATTATGGATAGTAGAACAGCAGCATTAAATATATTCATGGCAATGGATAAGGGCACCTTTTATGAAGATGCCCTTCTTTCCGTTCAAGATAAAATTACAAATCCAAAGGATCGAGGACTGACTATTGAGATTGTTCAGGGAACTCTGAGAAATAAACTCTATCTTGAATATGTCCTCAGTAAATTTTCAAAAATTAAAGTCAACAAACTTCACCTGCCGGTGTATCACGTCTTATTAATGTCTCTCTACCAAATTCATTTTCTGGATAAGGTACCGGAACATGCGATTTTAAACGAGGCAGTAGAGTTGACCAAGAAGTGGGGCAACAAGGGTAGTGCCGGATTTGTCAACGGTGTACTTAGAAATGTCATTCGAAAGAAAGATATGGCCTTTAAAATTTCCATTGACGACCCCATGAAGTACTTAAGTATTAAATATTCCATGCCCTTAGAGTGGACAAATTACTTTGTTACGAAACTTGGCAGGGAAGAGGCGGAACTTTTCTTTAAGGCCTGTATAGAGCGAGCTCCCTTTATCATTCGTGCGAAGAAGCTTCATGAGCTAACTGAAGAACTTGAGAGCTTAGGTTACGAGGTAAGGAAGGCGCCACTGGCTAAGAATAGCTTGATTATTGAGAATCCAACGGGAATTTTTGAAACGAAGGCCTATAGAGAAGGCCGATTTTACGTTCAAGATGATGCCTCTCAGTATGTTGTGGAAAATTTCGAGCAAGAGAGAGTGAGTCAATCCTTAGATATCTGTGCAGCGCCGGGTGGCAAGAGCTTTCAACTGGCAGAGATTTCAGATGAAGTCTTAGCTGCAGATAAAAGTAAGTCGAGACTGCGCGTTATGAGGGAAAATATCGAGCGATTAAAGATCGATAATATCAAAGTCATTCGACACAATGGTGAGAAGTATAATCCAATGTGGGATCAAAGCTTTGATCGAGTCCTCGTCGATGCACCATGTAGTGGGATGGGACTTTTAAGAGGTAAACCTGAAATTAGATATCACACAAAACAAATAGATAGTAAAAACTTGTCAAAGATTCAGCTGAAGATACTTACAAATGCTTCAAAAGCGGTAAAATTAGGTGGAGAACTTATCTACAGTACCTGCACGGTTACCTATGAGGAAAATGAAGAAGTGATTGCAAAATTCCTCAATCAAAATATAGATTTTATTGCACATGAACCCATTCGACTTTGGCCCCACAGAGATCAATGCGATGGATTTTTTATACAGAAATTGACACGGAAGGAGTCCTAAATGCACTGGATGGAACTAACTGAGCCCGAACTTCGGGAGTATGTCATTAAAAATAAATATCCGGCATTTCGAGGAACTCAGATCTTTGAAGCTATTCATGGACAGCGTAAGAGTCTCTATGAGGCATCCAATATTCCCAGTAAGCTAAAGGATGCGCTACCAAAGCCACTGTCCTCTGTGAAAATCATCAAGGTCTTTGAATCTAAACTTGATGCAACTAAAAAGCTCCTCTATGAACTTGAGGATGGTGAGCTCATTGAGGGTGTGCTCATGGAATATGAACACGGGCACAGTCTGTGTGTCTCAACTCAAGTAGGCTGTCGCATGGGCTGCAGGTTTTGCGCATCAACGCAGGGTGGAAAGCTCAGAGATTTAACCGTCTATGAAATGCTCTCTCAAATCTACGCTGTGGAAGACTTTTTTAATGTAAATATCTCTAATATTATTCTCATGGGAAGTGGCGAGCCCTTTGACAATTATGACAATGTCATGCAGTTTTTACGTGTGCTTCACGATCCCAAGGGAAAGGGCATGAGTTACCGAAACATGACGATTTCTACTTGTGGTATCATTCCAGGTATATTAAAATTTAGTCAAGAAGAAATTCCGGTCACTCTTGCCATCAGCTTGCATCAAAGTCATCAAGAGGAGAGAGAAAAGATCATGCCCATTGCAAAGAAATACCCACTGGATCAGTTGATGAGTGCTTTAAAAGTCTACCAGGACATGACAAATCAGCGAATCACCTTTGAGTATACAGTCATTGAAAATGTCAATGACGGGAGGGAAGATGTAGAGTCTCTAAAACATCTCTTAAATGGTCTCAAGGCCCATATCAATCTCATTCCTCTAAATCCGACGGATCACTACAGAGAAAAGCGACCGGACCGAGATAAAATTTATGCATTTCAAAACCAGCTGATTAAAGAAGGTTTAAATGCAACGGTTCGACGAGAACTAGGAGCAGACATTGATGCCTCCTGCGGACAATTGCGGGCCGGCTATTCAAACGGTATAAAAGGTGTGGTCAAATGAATGTGATTGCAAAGTCCGATCGCGGACGACGAAATAATAACGAAGATCGCTACTATGTCAGTAAAGACAACAGACTTTTGATTTTGGCCGATGGCATGGGTGGCCATGCGGCAGGAGAACTTGCGAGTGAAATTGCCGTAGAGACCATTGGGAGTTTTACAGAAGATTTTGCAAACAAACAAGGCGAAGGTCTACTCGATGCCATGAGGGAAGCTGTGACTGAAGCCAATGAAAAGATATTTACAAGAGCCAGCGAGGATGTCCAACTTAAGGGAATGGGAACGACACTTAGTTTGGCCTATCTCTGCGAAGATTTTTTATATTACATCAATATAGGAGACAGCAGAATCTATTATTTATCTGATCATGAATTGACACAACTCACAGTGGATGACAGTTTTGTGAATTATCTCGTACATATGGGAGATATTACAGAGGAAGAGGCAAAGGTACATCCTCAAAGAAATATTTTAACCAAAGCCATGGGCTCTAAGAGAGATATCAGCTTTGATATTTCCTATATTCCTCTAGATAAGTTAGAAAAGCTTCTACTGTGTACCGATGGTCTTACCGATGCCCTGGATGCTCATGAAATTGCAGAGATCTTATCTCAAGACAAGTCCATTGAACTTCTTGGTGACCAATTGATTGAGCAGGCATTAGAGCAAGGTAGCTCAGACAATATTTCGGTAATCATTTTAGATAAGGAATGGTGAAGAAATGAGTAACACTCTATTAGCTGATCGATATGAGCTGATTAAAAAAATCGGCAGCGGCGGCATGGGGAATGTCTATCAAGCGAGAGACAATCGCCTTGATCGTATCGTAGCTGTTAAAATACTAAAATCTGAATTTAATAATGATGAAAATTTCGTGCGTAAATTTCGACGAGAATCTCTGGCTGAAGCCAGTATCTCACATCCCAATATCGTAAGTATCTATGATGTTGGCGTGGATGAAATTGACGGCGGAAAATTTTACTACATTGTCATGGAATATGTAGACGGTCCGACATTAAAGGAATTTATTAAGGAACACGGACCTCTAAGTGAAAAGCAGGCAGTAAACTACACGATTCAAATTGCAGAAGCGTTAAAAGTAGCTCATAAAAATAATATTGTCCATCGCGATATTAAAAGTCAAAATATTATGATTACAAGTGACAATCGAGTCAAAGTAACTGACTTTGGTATTGCGCGCATGGCCGGCAACACAACGATGACAGTGACCAATGCCGTCATGGGAAGCGTCCATTATTTTTCACCGGAACAGGCGCGTGGGCAAAAGGTTGACTATCGTAGTGACATCTACTCCATGGGCGTGGTGCTCTATGAGATGTTGACAGGTGAAGTACCCTTTGATTCGGAAAACCCAGTTTCCGTTGCCTTGATGCATGTACAAAATCCAATGCCAAGACCTTCAGAGTTAAATCCTGTAGTCTCACCGCAACTGGATCAAATTGTACTTAAGATGACAAGTAAAAAACCTCAGGATCGATTCAATAATGTAGATGATATTATTACATCACTGAAGGGGATTTTACTTAACAAGACCAATCCGGGCCATGGAAATACCATGCCTCTTGACCGGACAGAGGTTTTAGCGGCAGGTGCAGCAGCAAGTGCTGCAAAGAAAAAGGTCGTGAGACGAAGTCCTGTGGAACCGGAAGTGGAAGAGAAAAAGACAAAGAAGAAAAAGAGCAATCTCCCCATGGGTATACTAGGAGCCCTTGTGGCGATCTTACTAATTACAGGCGTTGTCTTTGGTTTTTCAAAGATTAAGGACATCTTTAAAGGTAAAGGCGATGTCATTGTAGTTGAAAATCTCGTAGGAAAATCACTCGATGAAGCGGAAGCGTTGGCAGAGGATCAAGGATTTATATTAGAAGTGCTTGAACGCAGAGAGAAAGAGGGAGTACCTGAAGATACCATCCTCTCTCAATCTGTCGAGCCAAAAACTGAAATTGCAGTGGGTGATAAGATCGGTGTCGTTGTATCGGCGCCTTCAAATAAAGTGTCCATGCCGGACATTCGAAACCACACAATTTCTGAAGCCGAGGCAAAACTGCGCCCTTATGGCATCAGCATTACGGTACAGTCCAACGAATACTCATCCTCTGTTCCGGAAGACAGAATCATCGCACAGCAACCAAAGGCAGGTGCCGAAGTTGAAAGAGATGGATCTGTTACGGTCATCATCAGTCGAGGCGAGGAAGATACAACCAGTGTCGTGCCAAATTTAAAAGGCGTGGATATCTCTACGGCAAAATCGATACTTGCCGATCAGGGCTTGAGGCTTGGCAGTGTCAGTGAACGAAACAGCAATGAACCGGAAGGTACCATCATCTGGCAGCAATATGACTCAGGAAATCAAGTGAAGGAAGGCACTTCAGTAAATGTCATTATTTCAAGTGGCCCTGCACAAGAACTTCCAACGCCTCCATCCGGAGATACTAAGCCAAATGAAAATGACAATAAGGGCGACACAAAGCCTGAGTCACCAACTACCGGTGAAGAAACCACCGGAAGAGAGCAATAAATGAAATATTATGATTTAGATGAATAGAGATTGAATAAATGGAGGGATGCATGAAATCAAAGGGAAGAATCATCAAACTATTAGGTGGATTTTACTATATCGTCGATGAAGATGGAAAGCTCCATGAGTCCAGGGCGCGCGGTGTGTTTCGTCATCAAAAAATTACGCCGGTGGTAGTCTATTTTGTAGAATTTCTAGAGGGAGAGGATGACTCCTTAGCTTACATCAAGGAAGTGGCTCCTCGAAAAAATATTTTACTGAGACCACCCGTTGCAAATATCGATCAAATCCTAATTTTTATTCCCATTAGACAACCTAAATACAATCTCTATCTTATCGATCGTATGATTGCCTATTATGAATCTGTGGGAGTGGAAATCATTCCTGTTATTTCAAAGTATGATTTAGATGAAGTTGCCGCTGAAGAAGTTTATAAGATTTATCATCATGCAGGCTTTAGCGTCTTTAAAATATCTACAGAAGATCCTAAGAGCATCGCCTTGCTAAGAGATGAGCTAAAGGATAAGACCACGGCCCTTGCTGGTGTTTCAGCTGCTGGTAAATCTACATTCATTAACAATGTCATGGGAACGGATCTTGAAACGCAGTCCATCAGTGCAAAAACTGAACGTGGAAAACACACCACCAGACATTCTGAATTACTACAAGGCGAGGATGGAATCTATATCGTAGACACTCCCGGATTTAGTAGTCTCGATTTGAGAGCGTTAAGTTCTGGAGATTTAAGGCATTACTTTAGGGAATTTACTGAGTTTGCTCACGACTGTAAATTCTTAGACTGCAAGCATATCAATGAGCCGGGTTGTCAAGTGCGAGCTGCTTGGGAACAGGGAGAGATTAAGACCTCCCGGTATGAAAATTATAAGATGTTTTATCGAGAACTAGAAGAAATGGAGAGAACGGCATGGCGTTAATTGCCCCATCAATTTTATCTGCGGATTTTGCAAATTTATCAAAGGATTTTCAATGGATGAATGAGATGAATGTTGATTTCATTCATGTAGATGTTATGGACGGACACTATGTCCCGAATTTAACTTTTGGCCCGCCAATCATTAAGAGACTTCGAACTTTAACAGATATTCCCTTTGATGTTCACTTAATGATTGAGCATCCGGAGCGTTCTGTTGAAGATTATATTCAAGCCGGCGCAGATTGCATCACATTCCATACCGATGCAACAATTCATGTCCATCGCTTAGTTCATGAAATTAAATCCAAGGGGATGAAAGCGGGACTGTCTATCAATCCACATCAAGGTTTAGATGATCTTGAATATATCATCAATGATTTAGATCAAGTGCTGATTATGAGTGTTAACCCGGGCTTTGGCGGACAGAGTTTCATTGAAACTTCCGTTGAAAAAGTAGCTGATCTAAGGGAACTTATTGAGCGCAAGAATGCGTCTACTTTAATTGAAGTGGATGGCGGCGTCAATGATAGAACTGGAGCTAAACTAGTGAAGGCCGGTGCGGATATTTTAGTGGCAGGTAGTTATCTCTTTGGTTCCGAGGATCGAAATAAAGCAGTTGAGTCACTCAGGAGATTATAATGAAGGGACTTTTGATTGCTGGTGGCCATGTCCCTTCCTCTAAAGAGTTTCTTAAGCAGTGTTTTCAAGGTGTGGATTTTATTGCTTGCGCTGACAGTGGCATGAATATCACAAGACAGATGGGCTATGTGCCGGATCTGTTAATTGGCGATATGGATAGTTTAAATCCTGAACTGTTAGCGGATCCTGAAATTAAATCCATGGAAGTGATTAAACTCAATCCTGTGAAGGATTACTCTGATACTTACTATGCAATGGAAGCTTTACGAGACCGTGGCGTCAAACAACTAACCATATTGGGTGCCATGGGAAGTCGGGCCGATCATTCATTGGCGAATTTATTTTCACTGGAGCACTTTCTAGATTGTATGGAGATTGAGTTTCTTGATGGACAAAATCATGTTCAGCTCTTTAAAAAGGGTGAATTTGAGATCGCAAAGGATCATTTCACTTATCTGTCACTCTTATGCTTAAGTGATCAGTGTAAGTTTTCCGTGGAAGATACAAAATACGAGGTCCATGAATTTGAAACTACGCGCTCAGATCCGATTGGGCTCAGTAATGAAATTTTAGGAGACAGGGCAAAACTTATCATCCATGATGGGATTGTAGTCGTAGTCCAATCCAGTGATGAATTTAATCAAAAAAAATATGAGTCTTAATATAAATAGCCAACATGCTACTTCATCTTGGCTTTTTATATTATCTAAGCTTAGAGCCAGTTTGTATCGCCCTTTTGCTTATGATAAAAATTATTTAAATTATTGCCGACTGTTGCATCAGCTTCTTGAATTGATTCTTGAGAATAAAAGGCAACGTGCGGTGTCAGAATGACTTCATCAAAGTCAAAGAAGTCATAGTTTGAAAGATCAGGATCTTCATCTGCCAGGACAGCTAGGCCAAGACCTG
>CAYFQX010000046.1:1894-10303 GCA_964345405.1 uncultured Peptoniphilaceae bacterium | reverse complement strand
CGCGATGAATCCAATCGCGAGGGCGTTCGCATCGTCATCGATCTTAAGCGCGATGCCAATCCAAATATTGTCTTAAACAAGCTCTATCAATACACTCAAATGCAGACGACCTTTGGAATCATCAATCTTGCCCTGGTTAACGGCGTTCCAAAGATCTTAAACTTAAAAGAACTCATCGATCACTACACCACCCATCGTAAAGAAGTGGTGACACGTCGAACTCAATTTGACTTGGATCGTGCTCAGGCGCGCGCCCATATCATTGAAGGTTTGAAAGTTGCTATCGACAATATTGATGAGATTATTAAAATCGTACGCTCCCTACAAACCGATGAAGAAATCAAGGAAGAATTCACTAAGAGATTTGGACTTACCGATGCACAAGGTCAGGCCATTCTCGATATGCGTATCAAGCGTCTATCCGGACTTCAAGTAGAGAGACTGGATGAGGAGTACCGCGAACTTTTAACCACTATTGAAAGTTTAAAACGCATCTTGGAAAGTGATCAAGTACTTGTAGAAACCATCATCGAAGAACTTGAAGAGATGAAGGAAAAATACGGCGATCTTCGCCGCACAGTCATCATGCCGGATGAGGGAGAAATTGACACAAGAGATCTCGTCAACGATGAAGATGTAGTCATTACATTGACAAACTTAGGCTATATCAAGCGCATGCCTGAGGGAACCTACAAACCGCAACATCGCGGCGGTCGTGGCGTCTCCTCCATGACGCAAAACGAGGGAGACTTTGTGACTCAACTCTTTGTTACCTCCACGCTTGATACCATCTTATTTATTACAAACTTTGGACGAATCTATCGTCTACAGGCCTATGAAATTCCTTCGGCTTCCCGTCAAGCAAAGGGAACTGCCATTATCAATCTACTGGATTTAGATCATGGCGAGCAAATCGCAGCAACCATCCCCGTCTCAGAAATCAACGACGGAGATGTGCTCTCTCTCATGACCAAACAGGGATATGTCAAGCGAACTGCCTTTAAGGAATACGAAAATATTCGCAAGGGCGGCATCATTGCCATCAATCTTAGAGAGGATGACATGGTCATTGGCGCTCATCAAACAAAGGGCGATGAGGAATTTATGGCCATTACACAAAATGGACAGGCCATTCGCTTCCTAGAAGAGGACGTGCGCCTTATGGGACGCGCCGCCATGGGTGTCATCGGCATCAATCTGGATGAGGAAGACGAAGTTGTCTCCTTTGTCATCGCCAATGACGACAAGACCCTTGCCGTCTTTAGTCAAAATGGCTATGGAAAGCGAACTAAGATGTCTGAATATAAATGTCAAAACCGTGGTGGTAAGGGACTTCTCACTTACCGCGTCACTAAAAAGACCGGAAAAGTGGTGGATGCTCGCGTCCTAGATCCTCAAGATGAGGTCATGATGATCAACGAGTCCGGCACCATCATCCGATTTGTCGGCGAATCCATCAGTCAAATGGGTCGAAACACATCCGGTGTAAAATTAATGAATATCAAAGACAGTCAACTTGTGTCTGTAGCCACTTATATTGGAGAAGAATAGTGGACGTTTAACTCATTTCAAGTTATAATGAACACACGTGAACTCTTTTTTATTGTGGCATACACGAGGAGGGAATCATGTCATTTAAAATTAAAAATAACATACAGGAAAGTACAGATAAAATATCTCTGGTCCTTGAAGGAGAATTAGATATTTCAAATACTGCTAAATTTAAGAAAAAGGCCATGGATATTTATGATTCTGATCCAAAAGACATGGAGATGGATTTAGAAGGACTGGACTATTTAGATTCCACAGGTCTCGGTGCATTTATCTATCTCTTAAAGCATGCTCAAGAAAATGGCCATCAAATTACACTAATGAATGTAAAGCCTAATATTAAAAAGCTCTTTACCATTACAAAATTAGATGAGCTCTTTGTCTTTGAAGGGGGCAGTCATGACCAAGGATAAAATTACGCTGGTCATCCCTGGAAAGGCCCAATATATTTCACTGGCACGTCTTGCCATCTCAGGCATAGGGATTGAAAAAAATATTAATATGGACGATTTGGAAGATCTGAAATTACTCATTACAGAGGCTTGCAATCTCTCCTTTCGACTCAACGAGGGCGGCGAGATTGAAATCAATCTGTGGGTAGATGAAGAGGATATTATCTTTCATGTCAGTGGCATCTCCGAAGAGGAAATCGAAGGGGATACAATCAACAGCATGAGTCAAATGATTATGGAATCTCTGGCAGATCACATTTGCCTAAAAGATGGCGGTCTTGAAATTACTAAGACATTGGAGTCATAGTTATGGATGCTCAATCGTATTATGACCTGGACCGTCAGCTGACAAAGGAAGAGCGTCGAGAACTATTTGATATCTACGCCAAGACAAAGGATCCCAAGATTCGAGATATTTTAATTGAGGAACATCTCTATATTGCAGAGATACTTGCAAAGAAATACACCAATCGAGGTATTGAATACGACGATATCTTTCAAGTGGCCTCCCTTGGTTTAATCTATGCCGTGGATCGATTTGATCCATCCAAGGGATTTGAGTTTTCCTCTTTTGCAACCCCAACCATTATTGGAGAAATTAAAAAGCATTTCAGGGACAAGGGCTGGACGATTCGCGTGCCAAGACGAGTTCAGGAAATGTCTAAAAAGATCAACAATGCCAAGGTAAGTTTGGCTCAAAAATATCAACGTACGCCAACCATTCAAGATATAGCCGAGCATTTAGAGACGACACCGGAAGAAATTTTAGAGGTCATGGAGGCATCCAAAGTCTACTCTCCACAATCTCTGGACCTTACCTATGAGGGAAATGGAGATGATCGAGAGGTCAATCTTTCCGACTTAATTGGAGAGGACGAAGCTTACTTTTCAAAGATTGAAGTTGCAGACTTTATTGAGCGATCCATGGAGAAACTCAACGAAGTGGAGCGAACCATCTTAATTGAGCGCTACTATCACAAGCAGACGCAAGTTGCCATTGCCGAGTATCTTGGAATTTCACAGATGACGGTGTCCCGTATGGAGAAGAAAATTTTAGAGAAGATGAAAAAGGATGTCCTTAAGAGTTTGGAAAATTAAGGAAGTGAGTGATATGAAAAAGAAATCACATCTCCTAGTTATTGATCGAATCATTTACTATCTGGAATTACTACTCTGCGGTATGCTTATTATCGGTATACTTATCTCCATTCCGGATCTAATCAAATATTTTATGCAAATTGTCGTGTCAAAGGAAAAACTCTCATACACCTTGTTTCAAGACTTTCTCTCCCACGTCCTACTACTTGTCATTGGACTTGAGTTTGTCTTGATGCTCGTTGCCCATACAGATACATCCATTATCTACTTGATTACCGTCGTTATTTCAAGAAAGATGCTCATCTACGGGGAAGATACCATCGATCTTCTTCTTGGCGTGTTGGCCATCTTTATCCTATTTGTCATCAAGAAGTATCTCGTGCCTACAAAGATCGACACCAATGTCAATGCGGGAATTTTCTCTGCGGCGACGGAGATTGAAAAGATCAATGCCAGATTTAACTACAGTATTAAAGACATGGGGTTTAACACCATTGGCGGTCTGGTCTACTATCTCATCTCTAGAGAGGGGATGGAAGTTCAGCCGGGGATTATCATTTCCGATGCGGAATACACCTATGTCATTGAATCGGCATCAAATGGAATCATAGAGAGTGTGGCCATTGAGAAAAAATAAAATCAAAGTCTTTCGAGTCTAACTTGAAAGACTTTTTTAATCTTAATATTTATTCGCCGGCATAATCATTGGAATTGACTGTGTTATAATAGAGTCAAAGCGCGTCCAATTTATTAGATAAGAGGTAGCTTATGAAAATAAAAATTCTATCTACAAGAAGTAATGATATTTATGAGGAATTGGAACTGGTGAAGGCATTTGTGCCATTTGTAAGAAAAATCATCCTCTACTCACCGAATACGGAGATCTATCAAGAGATCATGGACAGTGAATCCGTAGAGGGTTTGGAGCTTGAGGAATGGAAATATCTCTTAACAGAGGCCATTCCCTTTGAGTTTTACATCAAGCCCCTTGAGCTCTATGAAGAGGATCAAATGACCATGAGATACACCGGGACAAGTTTCATTGTCATCCCCGAGTCAGAGCTTGTATTTTCCAATGCTAAAATTGCAGTTCCCAACATGGTTGATCTCTCTTTGAGATCCGCTCTTGAACTTTGGGAGATGTTTTCCGATCAGACACTGCTGATTCACCAGGAGGATTCAGTCAATGTCATGGTTGAAAAGATAATTAGCTTTCAAAAGCTCCTACTGGAAGCCAAGGTGAAGTTTGACAATAAGTTCAGCATCCACTTAAATCCAAGTGGCGAATACAACTTCAGCTATAGAGACAGGTGATTTTATGAAGGAAACAAAAATGCACAGCGAAAAAGATTACAATATTGTAGAATCTATGGACTATGAACCCTTGATTCCCATCTTTGTTGAGGCGGGACTTGAGGCGACGGAATTTCCTGAAATTAAAGATGCGCTGTTTAACTGCTACTATCTCTATGTCGAAGAAGATCTCATTGGCGGTGCTGCTGTTTTAAAGTATGACACGGACTTTATCATTCAGGACTTTGCCATTGAAGCCTCAAGACAAGATCAGGGCTGGGGTAGTATTGTCTATGAATATATGCTTAAAGACATCAAAGCCCACGGTGGTAAGGCCATTTACTTAACGGGAAAGGCGCCGGAATTTTACAAGAGATTTGGCTTTGAAGAAATCGAGGGTTCCCAAATGCCCGGGAAGGTCCCGGGTTGTTTTACTTGCCATCGTTACAGGGAAAATTGCTTCCCCATCTTTATGAAATTGGATTTATAAACAAGCTCCAAAATCAGCAGAACTAAGTATTGAAAAGATGGGAAGTTCATAGTATATTAATAGAAATTGGCTTGATTTTAGAATAGAGAGATCAGGCCTTAGAAATTTACAGAGGTGAAAAATGAGATTATCAAAACTTTACATGCCAACACTTAGGGAAACACCTGCAGACGCTGAAGTTCCAAGTCATCAACTGATGCTTCGCTCTGCTATGATTCGTAGACTCGCTTCCGGTGCCTACAGTTATCTTCCCCTCGGGTGGCGTGTGATTCAAAAGATTGAAAACATAGTTCGAGAAGAGATGGATCGTGCCGGTGCCCAAGAGATGATCGTTCCCATGCTTCACCCTAAAGAAATCTGGGAAGAATCAGGACGTTGGGGAGATTTCGGACCGGAAATGTTTCGAATGACTGACCGCAACGGTCGTGAATTCTGTCTTGGACCTACTGCTGAAGAAGCTTTTACATTCTTAGTTCGCGGCGAACTAAAGTCCTACAAACAATTGCCAATTAATCTATATCAAATTTCAAATAAATATCGTGACGAAGCACGTCCACGCTTTGGGGTCAATCGTGCTCGAGAATTCCTGATGAAGGATGCCTACTCCTTTGACACCAGTCCTGAAGGCATGGTGAAATCCTACAATGAAATGCACGATGCCTATGTCAAAGTCTTTGATCGTTTGGATCTGGACTACAAGGTCGTACTTGGGGATTCCGGCGCCATGGGTGGTGACAACTCTGAGGAATTTATGGCCCTTGCAACTACCGGCGAAGGTGTTATCGTCTACACTGAGGGAGATGACTACGCCGCTACAGATGAAAAGGCAAAGGTCAACTATCCATTCCCAGAACGTGAAGAACCTAAGGAAATGGAACTGGCCGAGACACCAAATTGTATCACCATTGAAGATGTCAGCCGCTTCTTTGGCGTTACTGAAGCAGCTTGTGCCAAGGCACTGGATCTCATGGTACAGGAAAAACCTGTCTTCGTCTTCATTCCCGGCGATCGTGATCTCAACATGGTCAAACTTGCAGCCTATCTTGGCGTAGGGGAACACGAAATCGAAATGATGAATGAGGAAACCATTCGTGCCATGGGCTCTTTCCCAGGATTTACCGGACCACGAGATCTCAATGAAGAGGCGCGTATCATTATAGATGAGTCTCTAACCAAGATGGACAATCTGGTCATTGGTGCCAACAAGGACAATCATCACTACAAAAACGCCAACTACGGCCGTGACTTTGACGGTGAAATTGCACCGGATCTACTCATGGTTAAAGAGGGCGATGTCACTGAAGACGGTCGTAAACTTCAATTTGCTCGAGGTATTGAAGTTGGAAATATCTTCCAATTGGGTACAAAGTACTCTGAGGGACTTCATGCCACTTATCTTGATGAAAACGGCAAGGAACAGTTCTTCTGGATGGGTTGCTACGGTATTGGTGTAACAAGATCCTGCTCTGCTATTATTGAGCAGCATCATGACGACTACGGCATCATCTGGCCAATTAATGTCGCTCCTTACGAAGCGGTCGTCACCATTGTCAACATGAAGGATGACACTCAAGTGGAACTTGGCGAGAAAATCTACAATGCTCTACTTGATCAGGGAGTGGAAGCACTTATTGACGATCGTAACGAGCGTCCAGGTATTAAATTTAATGACCGTGACCTCATCGGTATTCCACTACGCATCACCGTAGGTCGAGATGCCGGAGAGGAAATTGTCGAACTCTCCACTCGTCGCGACGGCGAAAACTTTAATGTCAAAGCAGACGATGCCATTGCACAAGTGGTGAAGGCAGCTCGCGAAGAGAATATCGATCTCATTGGCGAGTAAATTGGAAGTGTGTTGTAAATAGTAAAAGAGCTTCCCGCGAAGCTCTTTTTGATTTGATAAATCCGGCAGGTGATGAGATGAAACATCTGGGAACCCAAACCCTTGAGACGAAGCGACTGATCTTGAGAAAATTTCAAATTGAGGACAGTTCTCTAATGTACAAAAATTGGGCCAGTGACAAAAAGGTCACTGCCTATCTCACATGGCCGGCCCATGCCTCGGTTAGTATTACTGAAGAAATTATCCGGTCATGGATGAAAAATTATTCAGATCCCTCATTTTATCAATGGTCCTTGATTTTAAAAGAGACGTTTGAGCCCATAGGCTCCATCAGTGTCGTAGGTCAAGACGATGCCAAGGCTATGGTGCACATCGGCTATTGTCTCGGCAATTTGTGGTGGAATCAGGGACTGATGACCGAGGCTCTCCTAGAAATTTTAAGATTTTTCTTTGAAGATGTGGGTATCAAACGTGTGGAAAGTGAATACGATACGCGTAACCCCGGCTCGGGTCGCGTCATGGCAAAGGCGGGCCTTCGCTATGAGCGGGAATTTAAAGACAAAAAGATTTCAAACTTAGGTTCGGGAAAGAGTGTATTGATGAGTATAGATTCTAAACAGTGGAATCAAAGGAGTATGTGGATGGAAGGAATCGCAAAGTACAGTAATTCAGGTGCGTCTCCCTTTGCTCGAGACATGAGATATGAAATTATAATGACCGATGAAATGCATGCGGTGGCAGCATTTGACGGTCATGAAGGAATGACAAACTACATGGATATTATGCATGGCGGCGCAAGCTACACCATGGCGGATATCTTTGCAGGAACGGTGGCAGGTTACCATCAGCGCGTCGTAACCGCCAACTCCGAAGCTAAATTTTTACGTCCCATCTATCGCGGACCCATTCAAGGGGAAGCGGAGATCTTAAAGATTGGAAAGACTCATATCCAAATTGAAATCAGATTACTACAAAATGGTAAACTCTGCTTTTTATCTCTCTTTAATATGGCTAAAATTGACGATTCACGCATTGAAACCGGTCAATTTAAATAAAAAAATCCAGTGTCACACAGGTCCTTCACTGGTTTTTTATTGTAAAATGAAGAGGGTGTTTATAAATAAGTAATTGATAAAATGAAACTGACTGCAGCAGAGTTCTAAAATAAGGTATATTAGGATATAGAGATAAAAATGTTTGCACACAAGTAAGTGAGGTGTAGAAATGAAACGCAGTGAACGAATTGAAGCTTTGGCACGTGAATATATTGCCGTGGTGAGTCACACGGGAACCTCTGCAGAGAAGAATATTGAGGGATTTTTCAAGAAATATTTTAGCGAAGTGGAGTATTTTAAAGACAATCCGGACAAGTGTGGCTTTTATCCTGTCAAAGATGACTACTTGGACCGCACCATTCCATGGGCACTGCTCAAGGGAGAGGGCAATCGAACCGTCGTCTTAATTCATCATACCGATACCGTAGATACCGACGACTTTGGAATTTATAAGGACGAGGCCTATGATCCGGAACGCGTTCTTGAAATTTTAAAAAATGGCGACCTTCCCATTGGCGAGGAAGTGCAAAGAGATATTGACTAGGGCGAGTGGATCTTTGGTCGCGGCATCTCTGATATGAAGGGCGGCGCCATGGAGCTTGCCCTACTTGAAGAGTACTCCAA
>CAYFQX010000046.1:0-1884 GCA_964345405.1 uncultured Peptoniphilaceae bacterium | reverse complement strand
GTACTCCAAGGAGAGAGATTTTAAGGGAAATATCCTGCTGCTTGGCGTGCCCGATGAGGAAAATTCTTCTGCCGGCATGCGATCCGCATCCTACTTAATGAAGAAATTGAAGGATGAATATGATTTAGAATATGTCGTCATGATTGATACTGAGCCTCATGAACGTGTCGATGAAGATAAAATTACTATCTACGACGGCGCCATTGGGAAGGTCATGCCCATCTTTTTAGCTCGCGGAAAATTAGCGCACACCGGTCAAATATACTCCGGACTCAATCCCATCTATCTACTTTCAGAGCTTATGACCCGTACGGAATTGGATCCGGAGTTTGTGGAAACAAAGGGAACGACGACCTCTCCGGGACCAACTTGGCTCTATCTAAAGGATCGTAAGACTGTCTATGATGTTTCACTTCCACTACTTGCCGCCGGCTATATGTCCGTACTTCCACTGACAAAATCTCCAATGGAAATCATAGAGATTTTAAAGAGACATGCAGTGGAAAGTTTCGATCAGGTGATCAGTTCCATGAAAGTGCGCTATGCTCCCTATCGTCAAGTTTCCGCCATTGACTATGGTGAGATGAATTACGAAACAAAGGTCTACACCTTTGATGAACTTCTCTTTAAAGTAAAACAGGAAAATCCGGATCAACTGGAAGTTCTAAAAGAGGAAGAACTGAGACTTGCCAAGTCCATTCAAACGGGAGAAAACGACCGAGTTGAAGCCTCCATCAAGTGGATGGAATTTGTCCTCTCACTGCATAAAGAAAAGGATCCATGCATCGTCATCGGCATTGCTGCGCCCTATTATCCGGCAGTGAACAACAGTAGCCTTGAAAACTACGATGATTTACTAGATTTTATTGAAGATCTGTATGTGGAAAGTAAAGAAAAGTTTGACCTTGGCATTGAAGTACAAAACTACTTTACCGGCATCTGCGACTTAAGCTACGGGATGTTTACAGAAAGTGATGAGACCATTGAATATATTGAAAACAACATGATTCTTTGGGGCACAGATTATGAAATTCCACTACAACTCATTAAGGAAATGTCCATGCCTGTCTTTAATATTGGCGCCTGGGGCAAAGATCTCCACAAATACACTGAGCGTGTGTTAAAAGAAGATCTCTTCCACCGCGTTCCCCATCTACTGGACTTCAGTATTAAAAAATTCCTTAAAGATTAGGAAGCGATTAATTAGGTAAGTGATAAGAGATAAGTGCATCATGTGCTTATCTCTTTTTTTTTATAAAAGGAATGTATCTGTGAAAAATATTAAAATTATATCAAAAAATTGTTTACTATTTCACAAAATTAAAGTATAATGTGAGGACAGGAAGATTCAGTCTGTTAAAGTTAATAAATACAAACCATTTTAGTGTTGAATGGTCGTGTATTACACGGATTATGGAGGTGTTCAATGGATAATTTAAATAATCGTAGGTTACCGCATCTCTGGGAAGCACTGGTACCTGTCATAGCTATGGCAGTTATTATCGTCTATTCTATGCTTATCCTAGAAATTGATCCCCACATTCCCATTGTCCTTTCAACTATTATTGCAGGACTTATGGCGCTGAAGGTAGGACTTAATTGGGATGAGATTATCGATGGGATGCTTACAAGTGTTTACCGAGCAATTGAAGCATTGATCATTGTCATGTGCGTTGGAATGCTCATTGGTTCTTGGGTTGTTTCCGGCGTTGTACCTGCCATGATCTATTATGGATTGGATTTAATCAGTCCTAAATTTTTCTTGCCGACAGGTTGTATCCTCTGTGCCATTGTATCTTTGGCTACAGGAAGTGCATGGACTTCCGGTGGTACCATTGGTGTCGCGCTGATGGGTATTGGTGCAGGACTTGGCATCAAACCGGA
>CAYFQX010000045.1:0-10379 GCA_964345405.1 uncultured Peptoniphilaceae bacterium | reverse complement strand
GGTCTTATTTCTTATCATCACCACAATACGTCATCAGAATTATACTCTCAACGTGCGCCGTACGACTGAACATATCGACGGGCTGGACGGATTGAATCTCATAGTCATTTGCTAGTTTTCCCAGGTCTCTTGCGAGGGTGGAGGGACTACAGCTGATGTAAACAATATGTTTTGGGTTGCATTTTAGTACCATGTCGAGGACTTCTTCATCGATGCCGGAGCGAGGTGGGTCCATGATGATGCCATGGATCTCTCCTTCGTCCTCAACAAGTTTCGGAAGCATCTCTAGAACATCGCCACAGATGTATCGTGCATTTTGAATGTCGTTTTTGCGCGCATTAAGGCAGGCGTCTTCAACGGCGGATGGGACAATTTCGATGCCGATAATCTCACGTACATAGTTTGCAAGGGGAAGTGACATCGTACCGATCCCTGAAAAGAGTTCGATGACCCGGTCCTCTTTTGTAAAGATGTCGCCAATGGCACGGACCATATTTTCTGCCTGATGACGATTGACCTGAAAGAAGGACTGTGGCGAGATTTCAAGCTGGAGCTCTAGAAACTCCTGATCGAGGTGCGTCTTGCCGTAGAGATGATGAAATTCACGACCGTAGTGGGAGTAGTTTTTTGGCTGAACGGACTCATAGATGCTCACAGGATTGAGATCTAGGGCAATCGCTAAGAGCTCACCAACCTCTCGGTCGCTGAGCTTTTTAGGCGTGACAAAGATCAGCATCCGTTCCCCATCCTCGTTGGTTCTGATGCCGATCATCTTTAGCTGATCTAGAATTTTCTGTCCCTGGAATTTTTTAAGGACTTCATTTGCAGCCTGACTCTGCTTTAGGCAGTGGTCAATCTTGACAAGGCGTCTTGAATGCTTGCCGTAGAGACCAACTTGGCGATCTTTCACATGAAACTGCATATGATTGCGCTCATGGGAGGTTTCAGGACTTGGTAAAATAGGAAGAACCTCAGGATTGAGGTCCCCCAGCCGTTTGATTTGCTGACGAATGCGATCTTCTTTCCATTTGAGTTCCTGTTTGTATTTTAAATTTTGGAAGTCACATCCTCCACATCGGTCACTGTAGGGACAGGGGCTCTTCACACGATGAGCAGACTTACTGAGGGTTTCTAGGATTTTCCCCTGGGCAAATCGCTTTTTCTTCTTAGTGATTTCAACGCGGACTCGGTCACCGAGGACGCCACCATCGAGAAAGATGACGAAGTTGTTGACTTTCCCAAGTCCCAATCCCTCATGACTGTAGTCTGTAATGACCAGCTCCAACTGGTCTCCTCTGTTAATTTCCACTATTTTCGAACCACTTTCTCATCATAGGGCACGACGAGTTTTTGACGATAGAGTTTACCTACGGCACGCTTAAAGGCATTTTTAGATAGACCGGTCATGGTACGGATGTCATCTGGATCGGATTTATCCCCAATGGGAAGGGTTCCGCCGTACTCGTCAATTAAATTTAAAATGATTTCTGCATCTTGCGTCATCTGAATGTGAGCCACTTCTCTCATGGAGAGGTTGATCTTGCCATCGGGAAGAACGCGAGCGACGCGCAGTTCCACCTTATCTCCTGGACGCATAATTCCTTTGACTTCCTGCTTAGGAAGAAGGGCATCATACTTATTATCTACGGCTACAAAGGCGCCATACTTTGGCGACACGGAGTAGACCGTTCCCTTGACATAGTCATTGGCCTTATAAGGGCTGTCGCTACTCAGGTGATCCTTAATATTCATGGTCATGGCAAGCCGACCAGATTTATCTACATACATGGCAACCAATTGACTTTCCCCTTCGCGGAGTCGCTCAGTGGTTTCAGAAAATGGTAGTAGCACATCTCGGTCCAGACCGATATTTACAAAGTATCCAATCTTTGTCTGGCTAACAATGGGAAGTTTCTTAACTTCGCCCACTTGAATCAGCGGCTTTTCCATGGTGGCGATGAGCTCACCTGAGTTTTCGCGATAGATAAATACATCCACCGCCTCCCCGACCTGAAGCTTGCCCTGTGCCTTTTCCTTAGGCATAGGGACTGATTCGTCGCCATCGGTTAGAATGTATTCATTTCTCTCCATACTATCAATGTGTAGTGTCTGTATCTTTCCCAGTTCAATCATATTTTCACTGCTTTCTTTATCTATTATTTAGCGGGTCTTTGCTTATCTAGTACCCAGTTCTGTGCGATCTTACGATGAATTTCTTCAGCGCGTCCATCTAAGGTCTGACCAAATTCATAAAATGTGCCTCCACCGTCTCCAAGGTTTAAAAAGGCATGGGACACATAGTAGGTAAAGTGGGGATCTCGTCCCAAAACCTCCATGATTTTGCGAGCGCCATAGGCCTCCTGAAGATCGTAAAATTTCGAGAGATAGATGCCAAACTTTACTGCCTCCGGCTCAAAGGTATCTCGCATCAGTAGGATGGAGAGACCAAGAAGCGGACGGACCATCTCTTCTACATCATAGAGCCAGTGCTCAAATTGAGACTCCGTGGCGAGAGCCCTATGTTGTTTAAAAAAGTTTTCAATTTTATTGATGCTGTGCCACTCACCGGAAAAGTACTCTAAGATGGCACTATCAAGCGACTCCGTAGAGACCTGCTCCACCTTCTTACCATCTAAAACTTCAAGTTCTAAAAGACCACCTTCATCGCTGAGTGTCTTGCCCTCCTTGACAAGTTCCAGCACCGTCTTTGGCTTTTTTTTCATCCAATTAAACATGGCAAACTTCCTTTCGCTTCTCTTATTTTATCAGTTACGGAAGCCTAAATAAAGACATAAGGGCGTCCACGCTCTCTTTAATATCCTCTGGCGGAATACTTCCAAAGCCAATAATATACTCCTGAGGATTCTTAGGTCCCTTAGTACGATATTTGTCTACACTTTCAATGAAGATATTCTGCTTGAGTGCACGATCTTGAATCACTTCACTAGTTGGGATTTCACGCTTAAACTCAATGACAAAGTAAAGCCCTACCCCGGCGCCCTTGATTTCAACTTCATCTATCTGCTTAAGATAGTCCACCATCGCCTCACGGACTTTTCGGTAGTGCGTCTGGACTCGATTGATGTGCTTGGAGAAGTAACCTTCTTTAAGAAATTTTTTCAGCATGATCTGTGGAATTAAGGGAACTTCAGTTGCCTCAAGTCCCCAGCGATTGAGTTCTGCTACAAGAGGTGTCGGGAGGACGAGATAGGAGATTCTCAAGAAGGAACCCATGAGTTGTGAAAAAGAGCCACTTAAGATGACCTTTTCGCGACGATCCAAGCTCTTTAGTGCGGGAATGGGCTGTCCAGTCTATTTAAAATTACTGTCAAAGTCATCCTCAAGGATGTAGCGCCCTTCCCTCTCATAGGCCCAATTTAAGAGACGCTGACGTCGGCGCACCCCCATGATGGTACCCGTAGGAAACTGATGATTGGGTGTTGTAATGGCCACAGAGGCCTCGGTCTTCTCAAGATCAGCAACGGAAAACCCATACTGGTCCACGGGAATCTTTAAGAGTTTTTTGTTGGTGTTGGTAAAGATCTTTTCATTGAGCGTGTAGCCCGGATCTTCCATAGCAAAGACTTTGTTTTCCATGAGAGAGAGAAGTAGGATGAGTCCAGATTGATAGCCACTGGTGATGATGATCTGCTCCACAGGTACGGCAAGACCCCTATAACTTCTCAAGTATTCCTACAGCTCTTGTTTAAGCAACCAGTAGCCGTTGTGATCCAGAGCCTGCGCATCCACCGACTCCTCAAGGCTCTCTGCCGCCAGTCGCTTGAGAATTGTCACCGGCATCAGTTCTGAGGACAAACTGTCGTAGGAAAAATTATATTTATACTGATGGACCTTAGGCAACTCCTCCTTAAACTCCCGCGCCTCCGTGTGGAGCTCCTCGGCAATAATCTTATCCACAAAGTAGCCACTTCGGGGCTTGGAGATAATATATCCCTCCTCCAATAGCTGATCATAGGCGGGAAATCACCGTATTTAAACTTACGCCGAGATGCGTTGCCAGGGCGCGCCTGGAGGGAAGTTTCTCCTCCGGTAGAAGGCGCTTCTCACTAATCTCCTGAATGATATGACGATAGATCTGCTCGTATTTATTTGACGATTCATTGAAATAAATGGTAAACATAAACCCTCTCTTCTGGACCCATTAATTTAATTTATTTTGGTTCTTGTTGAGGCTCCAGTAGCGTCTTATACTTAATATAACACACAGCATTGAAAGATGATATAAAAAGGAGTTAGAATATGAAAGATATGAAGGGTTTGGAAGAAGTACATAGTTAACTTAAGGGTGGCGTCATTATGGACGTTGTCAATGTCGAGCAAGCTAAAATTGCTGAAAAGGCAGGTGCTGTTGCCGTCATGGCTCTTGAACGAGTACCTGCAGATATTCGTGCTGCCGGTGGTGTCAGCCGTATGAGCGATCCGAAGATGATTGAAGAAATCATGAACGCCGTCTCAATCCCCGTCATGGCATATGTAAATTCTTATTCTCTTCCCAACTTAGTTTTAAGTTTAATAAAAAAACGTTTTTTTCACTGTGATATTTATCACATTTTTAAAATAAAAGGTGAATTTATCCTCTATTTTACTTCTATCATGATATAAATGGAGTGAATTCAACCACTTTAGTGTATGGACTCGGTTTATTGAAAACGCTAGATATATAGGATATACTGAGATTAGTTGTAAATCACTTAAATTTGTATGTGTCTAAAGTAAACTTCAAAGGAGATATCAATGCGAAACATCTACAGAAATATTGCCCTCGGATATATCATACTCATGACCATACTACTCTACTTTCTAGAGTCCTTGCCCTATCAGATTATCGCCACACTCATCTTAACAGCGATATTTATTGTGCTGTCCATTGCTGAACTTTTTAAAATGCTCAAGACTAGAGAGCAGGACCCTGCCACTATTACAGTGATCCTATTGCTTATTTAATCTCATTCTCAAAGCATTGAGTGTAGAAATGTAGAAATAAATAGAAAAGCGACTGAAATTTCAGTCGCTTTTTTCTATTCAATATTATTCTTGATTTGCCTCAGCAATGATCTTTTCTGCAATTTGTGCAGGAACTTCTTCATAGCGAGCAAAGTTCATAGAGAACTGTCCGCGACCTTGAGTCATGGCACGAAGGTCAATGGCGTACTCAAACATTTCAGCTTGAGGTGCCTCTGCAATGAGAAGTTGGGAGCCGTCCGATTGTTGATCCATACCTAGGATACGACCGCGACGCTTGTTCATATCGCCCATGACATCGCCCATATAGGCTTCAGGAATGCGAACTTCAACAGACATGATTGGCTCAAGAAGGACAGGATTTGCTTCCTTCATGCCGTTTCTAAAAGCAAGAGCCGCTGCAAGTTTAAAGCTCATTTCATTACTGTCTACATCGTGGTAGGATCCGTCATAGAGGGTTGCCTTGATATTTGTTACAGGATAACCTGCAAGTACACCCTTTAGCATGGACTCTTCCAGTCCCTTTTCAACGGCCGGGAAGTAGTGCTTAGGGCCGGAACCCCCGAAGATCTCTTCAGCAAAGACAAATTCTTCTTCAGATGGTTCGAAGCGAATCCAAACATCACCAAATTGTCCGGCACCACCGGATTGTTTCTTGTGACGTCCTTGAACTTCCGCGCGACCACGGATGGTTTCTCTATATGGGATGACAAATGGAACGATGTTGACAGAGACATCGTATTTGTTCTTAAGTTTTTCTAAGATGACATCAAGGTGAGTATTACCTTGACCGCCAATGGTAAGTTGATTTGTCTCAGGATTTCTTACAATTTCAAAGGATGGATCTTCCTCGTGGAGACGACGAAGTGAAGTAGAGAGTTTTTCCTCGTCTTGCTTAGAAGCTGCTTCAATGGCGTAGAAGTAAACTGCTTGAGGAAGTTTCACGCGCTTAAAGACAACCGGATGATCCTTGTCACAGAGGGTGTCCCCTGTTTCAGTGTAGGTAAGTCTTGAAGTTGCACCAATGTCGCCTGCTTGGATTTCATCCACTTCAAATTGAGTCTTGCCGCGTAGGATAAAGAGACTGCTTAGCTTTTCAGCTTCATCCTTGCTGGAGTTGATGATATTGGTGTCCTTAGTAAGTTTACCTGAAGTGACTTTAAATAGTGAGATCTTGCCCACATAGGGGTCGGTCACTGTCTTAAATACAACAGCAGAGAAAGGTTCCTTTACATCGACGGCGCGCTCTTCGCCACTTTCATATCTGAAACCGGTATGAGCACGAGGATCGTTCGGTGCCGGCATATAGTTGACAATGGTATTTAGTAAAATATCGATACCGATTCCCTTTTCACCGGAACCTACAAGTAGTGGCACTGCGTCCCCTTCAAGTAGAGCGGTTGTAACGCCACGAAGTACGTCTTCACGAGTGAATTTTTCATCGGCAAAGAATTTTTCCATGAGCACTTCGTCACTACTTGCGACAATTTCTGTAATTTCATCGTACATACGCTCAGTTGCCTTTAACTGATCGTGATTGAGTTCTACCTCTGCAGGCATGCCACCAGTGTATTTGAATCCCTTTTGGAAGATGACATCAGTTACGCCGACAAAGTCTTCCCCTTCACCAATCGGTACGGAAAATGGAATGACCTTTTTACCAAATTGTGCTTCAATATCTTCCATGAGACGACGGAAGTTTACATTTTCACCGTCAATCTTATTGACAAAGATAATTCTTGGAAGTCCAATTTCTTCAGTATAGGCCCACATGCGTTCAGTGCCCACTTGAATACCTTGGGTCGCGTCAATGACCATCAGTGCTGCCTCTGCTGCACGTAGTGCGCCAATGGCTTCACCCATAAAGTCCATGTATCCCGGAGTGTCAATGATGTTTAATTTCATCTTACGCCATTCGATGGGAATGACACTGGTTCCAATGGAGGTTTCTCTTTCTTGTTCCTCTTTTGAAAAGTCGGATGCGGTGTTTTTATCTTGAACATGCCAAATCTTTTGAATTGCTCAGGATTGGAAAAGCATGGCTTCGGTAAGGTTTGTCTTTCCTGATCCACTGTGCCCAACAAGAGCTAGGTTACGAACTTCGTCTGTCTTATAAACTTTCATCCATTGTTCCTCCTATCACTTCCCCTAGGGGGGAAAATGTTTTCTTAATGCATCTATTATATCATAATCTATGGCAAAGTTGGTAATTCTCTCTATGAAAAAAGCTTGAGCATTTGCCCAAGCTTATAAATTCAACATTTTTATCTGATCTCTGGTCCAGCCTAAAGTTCCTCCCGTATGGATAAAGAGTACATTTTCATACTCACTTAAATTACCACTTAGGATCTCATTCATCAGTCCGTACATGGCCTTTCCGGTGTAGACAGGATCGAGGATAATCCCGGTTTGAGTGGTAAAGTCCTTGATAAATTCAAGTTCTTCCACTTTACTCTTGGCATAGCCTAGTCCCTGATAGCCATCGAGAATCTGTATGTCCTCATCTGTAAATTTTAAATCATTGCCGTAGAGTTCATTTAGATCATGAAGAATTCTTGGAACGACCTTTTCGGCAAATACCTCTGCCGGATCACTTACAGTAATTCCTATAACTTTGGCAGGGTTATTGTTGAGTTTATTTCCATAGATAAGTCCTGAAAGGGTGCCACCACTTCCAACGGTAGTGACAATGAGGTCGTAATGTCTCTCTTCTTCCTGCTCTTGATCCATGATTTCCTCAAAGGCCTCGACATAACCAACCGAGCCCAGCGCATTGGATGCACCGAGGGGAATGATCATGGCCTTTCCGCCCTCATCTTCAATGGACTTTTTCCAATGTTCCATCAACTCTTTACTGCGAAGCGCATAGTCATGCGGAGGTACATAGCGAACCTCTGCGCCGGCCAGATGATTTAAGAAATTATTGGCTTCCTTCTCTGCCTGTTCATCGCCTCTGAGTAGTAGATGGGCGTGAAGCCCAAGCTTGGCACATGCCATGGCCGTAGCACGAGCATGATTGGACTGAATGCCTCCCGTGGTGATGATGTCGGTCACGTCATTTTCAATGGCTTCATAGAGTAAATATTCCAGTTTGCGGATTTTATTTCCTGAAAAGCCCATGCCGGTAAAGTCATCTCTCTTGATATAGAGATGGACCGGTAGATCGGCATCCACCAGTTGAATCTCTTCAATGGGCGTTGGCAAGTTTGCAAAATGAAGTTTCTTCATATGATCACCTCAATAAGAACTTCCTTTAATTTCATCTCCCAATGATTGAATAGTAAATTTTTCCTGATTCCATTGTATATGAGTGATGCTTAGGTCGTCAACTAGGGGACGCTCCCAAAAATCTTCCAGTGGTCTGTCTTCAATAATGTTTACAATGGCGGCAATGCTTACCCCATGGGCCACAACGACAACGGACTCCTCCTCTAGAGTCTTGAGCTCATCCATAAATTTATGAATGCGAACCATGAGATCGTGATAATCTTCAATGCCCTCTAAATGATGATTTTGAGGTTCATTAAAGTAGACCTTCATCTTCTCCGCGTCACTTGCTTTGACTTCATGAAAACAGTGACCTTCCCATGGCCCCAGGGCAAGTTCACGAAGTTCACTTCGCTTTAGGATGGGAATCTTTAGATCTCCCCTTAAAATTTCTGCCGTCGTCAGTGCACGCCCAAGATCCGAAGTGTAGATTTTTCCAGGCGCCTTCAGGGCCAGCTCCTTTGAAAGAGCCTCTGCCTTTGCTCGTCCCAGGGGAGTGAGAGGGCTGTCACTCCAGCCCTGAAGTCTCTCCTCCACATTCCACTCCGTCTGTCCGTGGCGCACCAGATAGATGTCCATTATCTTTGTCATGGTCTCTGCTTAGTTTGAATAATGATGTCGTGACCGTTTAAATCAATGGTCTTACCATCCAACGCCTCATTGAATTCCATACTAACCGTTAAAGTCTCTTCCATAATTTCATCGCGGTACTTAGTCAGTGCCTTTTGAACGCGATCATCTGTCTTATATTCAACATCGATGTGATCCATGACATTGTAGTCGTTGCTTCTGCGCATTTGTTGAACCTTTGAGATAAATTCTCTTGCAAAGCCCTCATCTAGGAGTTCTTCGTTGAGATCGGTATCTAAGATGACAAAGAGATTGTCCTCCATGGAGACGTCAAATCCGAGTTTGGCCTGAATGTCCACAAGGATGTAGTCGCGCTTAATGAGCGTATCTTCGCCCTTTAGTTCCAGAGTGATTTCGCCCTCTCGATCTAAAGTTTCCAGAAGTTCGCCGGCATTGGTTGTTGCAAGATATTTTGCAAAATCTTGAACCTTAGGTCCCAAGACAGAGCCCGCCTCTCTAAAGTTTGGCTTTAATTTGAAATTCATAAAGTCGCTTAAGTCGTCTTCATAGTCGACTTCCTTGACATTGAGCTCTTCCTTAATGAGTTCAGTTAAATCGCCAATGGTGTCGCGATACTTTCCGTCCACCACGACCGATTGCAGTGGTTGACGAACTTTGATGCCGGCATTTTCACGAGAAGCACGCCCCAAGGTGACAAGTTTACGCACAAGTTCCATCTTTTCTTCCAGTTCCAGATCAATGAGATCTTCATTGACCTCAGGATAGAAGCTGAGATGAATACTTTCTCCACCTTCCAAAGTTTGGTAGAATTCCTCTGCAGTGTAAGGTGCAAATGGCGCAATTAAGTGAGTGATGCCCACGAGAACATCGAAAGTCACTTTAAAGACGGCACGTTGACTGTCGTCCACTTCAGATTGCCAGAAACGGCGGCGATTACGACGGATATACCAGTTCGAGAAGTCCTCCACGACAAACTCTTGAATTTCTCTTGCCACTCGAGTCAGTTCCCAAATGTCCATGTCCGCATTGGCGCGTTTCACAAGACTGTGGTAGCGACTGAGTAACCAGCGGTCAATTTCTTCCAAATCTTCCGGTGCCACTTCATAGTCACGAGGATCAAGCTGGGCAATATTGGCATACATGGTAAAGAGATTGTGGATATTTCTTAGGGATCTAAAGAAGCGATTGTTCACTTCGCGAAGTCCCTCGACATCAAATCGAGTTGGCGCCCATGGTGGGGAGACGGAAATTGTGTACCAGCGCACAATATCTGCACCGTACTCATCGAAAAGTTCAAATGGATCCAAGGTGTTTCCTCTGGACTTACTCATCTTCTTGCCGTCTTTATCAAGAATTAAATCGTTGACCAGTACGTTTTTGTACGGACTCTTGCCGGTGACATAAGTTGAGATGGCAAGTAGTGAGTAGAACCAGCCACGTGTTTGGTCAATTCCCTCGTTGATAAAGTCTGCAGGGAATTTATCTTCAAAGAAAGTCTCCTTGTTTTCAAATGGATAGTGCCACTGTGCAAATGGCAT
>CAYFQX010000044.1:4997-10391 GCA_964345405.1 uncultured Peptoniphilaceae bacterium | reverse complement strand
ATATTTTACAGAGTCTCAACGAATTGAACCCAAGTCTTGTCAACCCACCGACTGCTGAGCCCTATGGCTCTAACAAATTTAATGTATTTTATGTCTTTATCTATGCACTACTCTTTACGACAACCCTACCCTATATGTCCATCCGGTTTCTATCTCTTAAAGACGACATTAAAATTCATAAGATGGTGCTCTACATTGCCCCCATGGGTATTATCTTGAGTTTTATCCCCTGGGTAGGTCTCTATATGAAGACGCAGACTTCTACCCTGGCCAATCCCGATCAAGTCATGCCCTTCTTTTTAAACCACTATCTTCCCCACGGACTTGGTTCCATCATTACACTCTTTATTCTCTTTGCCATGATCTCAACCATCAGTTCCGTCCTGCAATCGCAGGCGGCAGCACTTTCCTATGATATCCTAAGTCTCTTTAAGAAAAAGCCCTTTAAACATCCTGAGAAAGTCAATCAGTGGACTGTGCTTGTAGTAACCATTCTTACTTTAGCTCTGACATTTCTTGCACCCCAGGGGATGCTCAATCAAATCTCCTACTTGGGAACGGGTGGCATCATTGCCATGTTTTCCGGACCAATTCTAATGAACAAGCTTCTCAAGGGAAATTTAAAAACCTGCCTTGTCTCCATGACTTTGGGTTTTGTCTCCTACTTAGTCTTTAATCTCAAGTTTAATCTTGGCTGGGTGGAACCTCCCATCTACTCCAGTATCATCGGCATGATTGGCTATCTCTGTGCACAAAAGGTCCAGTCCGCCGCCACAATCTTTATGAAGACATCCTATTCTAAATGAGACTATGAATTCAACCTTTACCATTACGATAAACCTGTGCCATGATGACACTCTCACCATGGCACAGGTTTATTTTTATGTAAATTTAGGCATAAAAAAACTACTACCCAGGGGATAGTAGTCCAAAGCGTGAGTAAAGCTAAGTTTGCTCACGCTTCTATATTAAACTAATTTAAAATTAGACTAATTCAAGAATTGCCACTTCACTTGCATCGCCACGGCGAGGACCTTTCTTTAGGATACGAGTGTATCCGCCATTACGATCTTCATAGCCCGGAGCGATTTCTTCAAATAGACGAGTGACGACATCTTCATCATAGATGTAGGCAAGGGCTTGACGACGTGCATGTAAATCGCCTCTCTTGCCAAGGGTAATCATCTTTTCAGCCATACGTCTAGTTTCTTTAGCACGGCCTAATGTGGTTTCAATGCGACCTTCTCTAAGTAAATCTGTAGTTAGATTTCTTAGCATGGCATTTCTATGAGATGTGACACGTCCTAATTTTCTCTGTTTTGCCACTTCGGTTCCCTCCTTTTATTCTTCTTCTTTCAAGCTCAAACCGAGCTCTTCGAGTTTAGCTGTTACTTCCTCTAAACTCTTCTTTCCAAGATTACGAACTTTCATCATGTCCTCTTCTGTCTTTTGGGTCAGTTCTTCAACCGTATCGATATTTGCTCGTTTCAAACAGTTAAAACTCCGTACCGATAGATCTAATTCCTCAACGGTCATTTCAAGAACTTTTTCCTTCGTGTCTTCAGGTTTTTCAACCATGATGCTGACATCGCCAACATGTTCAGTCATTGAAATAAAGAGTTCTAAATGTTCAGTCATAATTTTAGCTGCGAGGGAAGTTGCCTCATCTGCCGGCATGGAACCGTCCGTTTCAACCTCTAAGGTGAGTTTGTCATAGTCAGAACGTTGACCGACTCTTGTCTTTTCAACATTCCAGTTGACTTTACGAACCGGGGTATAGTTGGAGTCAATGGGGATAAGTCCAATTTGTGTAACTTCATCCTTCTTTAACTCAGAAGGTTCATACCCTCTACCATACTCAACCATAATTTCCATATACACATCGGCATCTTCATTTAATGTGGCAATATGATGATCTTTATTGACCACTTCAAGGTCCATCCCTGTCTGGATATCGCCGGCAGTTAAAATTCCCTCTCCTGAGGATTCAAGAACCATATGCACAGGCTCATCCATTTCATTAAGCGTACGGAAGACAACACCTTTTAAGTTTAAGATGATTTCCGGAACATCTTCAAGTACGCCTGGGATTGTAGCAAATTCATGCTCAACCCCACGAATGTTGACAAAGGATACCGCAACTCCCGGAAGAGATGAGAGCAGTACTCTTCTTAGGGAGTTACCAAGTGTAATCCCATAGCCATTTTCCAGCGGCTGAACTACAAAGCGACCACTTCTCCCGTCCTCAGACAATTCTTCAATCTCTATATTTGGTTTTTCAATTTCAATCATTGGACCAATCCCTCCTTACGGGCCTATGAGGAGTATCATTGAATACGATTGTTAATTGCCTCCGATTAAACTCTACGACGCTTAGGTGGACGACATCCGTTATGTGGAATTGGTGTAACATCCTTGATCATTGTTACTTCTAGTCCAGATGCTTGAAGAGAACGAATTGCTGCTTCACGACCGCTTCCCGGTCCCTTAACATAGACTTCTACTGATTTTAAGCCGTATGCTTTTGCCTTTTCAGCTGCTTCTTGAGCTGCCTCTTGAGCTGCGAAAGGAGTAGACTTTCTTGAACCACGGAAACCTAGTTGTCCCGCACTTGCCCAAGATAGTACATTACCGTTCATATCAGTCAGTGTCACCATCGTATTGTTAAAAGAAGATGCAATATGAGCTTGACCTTTTTGAACTGTTTGACGCACTCTTTTTGTTCTTTGAGTTTTACCTTTTGCTTTGCCTTTTGCCATTGCTACCCTCCTTTATTTCTTTTTACTTACGATTTTCTTTGGACCCTTACGAGTTCTAGCGTTGGTCTTAGTTTTTTGACCACGAACCGGTAGGTTTCTACGATGACGGATTCCGCGATAGCAGTTGATATCACGAAGTCTCTTAATGTTCATTGCAATCTCACGACGAAGATCACCTTCAACATTGTATTTATCAATTTCTTGACGTAGCGCACCTACTTCAGCTTCAGTTAGATCTTTAATCTTAGTGTCAAAGTCAATCCCTGTATTTTCTAAGATTTCACGGGCACGTGAGCGGCCAATACCGTAGATGTAAGTTAATCCTACTTCTGCTCTTTTTTCTCTCGGTAAGTCAATACCTGCAATTCTTGCCATCCTTACACCTCCCTTTAGCCTTGTCTTTGTTTATGTTTAGGATTGTCGCAAATCACCATGACACGACCTCCGCGTCGAATGATTTTGCATTTCTCACACATTTTCTTTACTGAAGGTCTTACTTTCATACTTAGTACCTCCTACTTATCTATTTCTTTCTCCAGGTGATTCTACCACGAGTTAAATCGTAGGGACTAATCTCTACCGTTACCTTATCTCCTGGTAAAATGCGGAAATAATTCATTCTTAATTTCCCTGAAATATGGACAAGTATTTCGTGTCCATTTTCCAGCTCCACGCGAAACTGGGTGTTTGGCAGAGCTTCAGTTACAACACCTTGTACTTCAATTAATTCTTCTTTTGACATCTCAGTTTCCTCCTACAGTTCCTGTCAAGTGAGCTAACTCTTTTCGGATATAGCTGTCATTTACTGTCTTGGATTTAGGATTTAAATTCACCACTTTAGAGGTTGGTGCAATGTGTATGACCTTCTTCCTCTTAGGGCTATGGATTTTCCGAAGATCTCCATCAATTAACTGAAGATATTTATCGTCTAACACCTCCAAGACAACAAAGAATCTATTTTTATCTCTGCCAGCCTTGGACTTTACCACTTGACCTACCACAATGTCACAAGTGGTGATCATGCTTGTGGAATATCCTTATCTAAAGCCGCTTTAATGTCTGCAAATACATCGTCAATGGACTGAGTTCCATCAATGTCTACAATCAGACCTTGCGCTTTATAATAATCGATGAGAGGAGCCGTTTGTTTTTCATAGACTTCAATACGTTTTGTAACAGTCTCTTCAGTATCGTCTTCTCGTTGAATCAGTTCACTTCCGTCAAAGTCACAGATGCCTTCAACCTTTGGTGGGTTGTTGACAATGTGGTACGTGTGACCACATTTCTTACAAACTCTTCGACCGGTGGCACGCTCAATGAGTAGCTCAGCCGGTACTTGAATATTAATGACTTTGTCCAGCTTGGTGTTCATGTTTTCCAAGGCAGCATCTAAAGATACCGCTTGGTTTGCAGTTCGTGGATAGCCGTCCAATAGGAAGCCGTCCTTGCAGTCGTCTTTTTTAAGACGATCCACGACAATGGCATTGACTACTTCATCAGGTACTAACTGTCCCTGATCCATGTATTTCTTTGCCTCACGACCAAGTTCTGTATCATTCTTAATATTTTCTCTAAAAATATCTCCAGTGGAAATGTGAACCACATTGTATTCTTTAATAATGGAAGCGGCTTGTGTACCTTTACCGGCTCCCGGCGGACCTAAAATAACTAGTCTCACAACTTGCCCTCCTTATTTTAGGAATCCTCGATAATGACGCATTAGTAATTGTTGCTCAAGAGTTCGAGATGTCTCTAAGATAACCCCTACGACAATGATTAAACTTGTTCCACCAAAGCTAAATGGCATACCGCCGGAGATTTTACCTAAGATTACCGGCAAGATAGTTAGAATAGCCAGTGCAATGGCACCTGGGAAAACAAGACGATTCACTGTACGATCTAAATATTCTGAAGTGGGTCTTCCGGCACGAATACCTGGAATGAATCCACCGTTTTGTTGTAGGCTCTTAGCGTACTCCACTGTATTAAACTGAATGGCAGTATAGAAATAAGTGAAGAAGATGATGAGCAACACAGTTAGGATGGAGTAGATAATAAGTCCACCCACATGTCCTTGTGGTGTCAACCAGTTGATTAAGAATCGTGCAAAGCCACTTTCTTGACTTGAGAACATGGCTACCATTTGAGGAATACTCATAATGGTGTTTGCAAAGATAATTGGCATAACACCAGTCATAAGAACTTTAATTGGAATATGGGTGCTTTGGCCACCATACATCTTACGTCCAACGACACGCTTAGCATATTGTACCGGAATCTTACGTTGTCCTTCGGTCAATGTGATGACAAAGACAACAATGGCAATGGCTAGGATGCCAAAGATGACAACCCATGCCCAGCTTGCTTGGCCGGCACGTGCCATGCGGATGGAAGCGTAAATATCCAATGGGAATCTTGCAACAATACCTGCAAAGATGATTAATGAAATACCATTACCAATTCCGTTTTCAGTAATTTGTTCACCTAGCCAAATCAAGAATGAAGTACCGGCAACAATACTTAGGATGATAATGATGTTTTGGAACATATTTGTTGTTTCTACTGCGCCACGCAAGAATCCAAAGGTGTAACCAAAGGCTTGAATGGCTGCAAGAGCAACAGCTAAATAACGAGT
>CAYFQX010000044.1:2165-4987 GCA_964345405.1 uncultured Peptoniphilaceae bacterium | reverse complement strand
ACCTTCTTTAGAAAGTGCTTCAAGACTTGGGATTGCTACTGTGAGTAGCTGAAGGACAATAGAAGCAGTAATATATGGGTAGATATTTGCAGCAAATATCGTAAACGTACTAATATTACCTCCGGCCATTAGGTCTAAGAATGATAATAGACCACCTTGCTGAGAGTTGAATACCTGTGAAATAACTTCTCTGTTCATAAATGGAACAGGCACATGACTTCCCACTCTATAGATGATGAGCATCCAAAAAGTAAAGATAAGCTTTTTTCTTATTTCGGGAATTTTCCAAGCATCTCTAAAGGTCTCTACCATCTTAGATCACCTCGGCCTTTCCTCCTGCCGCTTCAATTTTTTCTACAGCAGATTTACTGAAGTGATTTGCCTTGACAGTAACTGCAACTTTAACTTCGCCGTTACCTAGTACACGAAGACCATCTTTTGCTTCGTTTCTACGAACGATTCTATTTTCAACTAAACTATCTAGAGTAACTTCTGCTCCATTTTCAAATTGATTTAAGCTGTCAACATTAATGACCGCATATTCTTTCGTGAATAAATGGTTAAATCCACGCTTTGGTACACGACGGAAAAGTGGCATTTGACCGCCTTCAAATCCGGAACGTACACCGCCACCGGAGCGTGCATTTTGTCCTTTGTGACCCTTACCACTGGTCTTTCCATATCCAGATCCAGTACCACGGCCCACACGTTTTTTCGCTTTAACTCCGCCGCCTTCTGCCGGCTTAAGGTTATGCAGTTTCATAAGATCCACCTCCTTAGTCTAATACTTCCACCATATAGTCGATTTTTCTGATCATCCCGCGAATTTGAGGTGTATCTTGTTTTTCTACGATCTGACCTACTCTTTTAAAGCCTAAAGCTTCAACCGTATCACGGTGTTTTTTAATTTTTCCCACGGGGCTCTTTTTGAGTTGAATTTTAATAGTACTCATTTAACTTCCCCCTTATCTTAAGACTTCTTCTACACTTAATCCGCGAAGTTCAGCCACAGATTCTGCAGTCTTTAAACTTCTTAAACCGTCTAGTGTAGCATTTACAATATTGCGAGGGTTCGGAGTTCCGATGTTTTTAGTACGGATATCTGTAATACCTGCAAGTTCACATACAGCACGCACAGCTCCACCTGCAATTACCCCTGTACCTGCTGGAGCAGGTTTTAAATAGACACGACCGGCACCAAATACACCAGTTACTTCGTGAGGAATTGAGCCGTCTTGAATGTTAATCTTTTCAAGATTTTTACGAGCATCTTGAGCACCTTTACGAATTGCTTCAGGTACTTCAAGGGCCTTACCCATTCCTACACCAACATGTCCATTTCCGTCACCAACAACCACAAGTGCTGAGAAGCGGAAGTTTCTCCCACCTTTAACAACCTTAGCAACACGGTTGATGGCTACGACTCTTTCTTCTAATTCCATATCTTTAGTGTTGATTGATTTTTGAGCCAAAATTTCCCCTCCTCCGATTAAAATTTCAAGCCAGCTTCTCTAGCTGCTTCTGCAAGGGCTTTGATTCGTCCGTGATAGATGTATCCACCACGATCAAATACAACCTCTGTAATATCTTTAGCTAGGGCATTTTCAGCAATGGCCTTACCTACAGCCTTTGCTGCCTCAGTATTTTTAGTGCTTTCTAGGTTTAAAGATTTATCAAGTGTAGAGGCACTTGCTAGAGTCACTTGTGCTACGTCATCAATGATTTGAGCGTAGAAGTGATTGCCACTACGATAAACATTTAATCTTGGCTTGGAAGGAGTACCGGAAATGTTGCGGCGGACACGTTGATGTCTCGCTTTACGATTTTTATTTTTGTCTACTTTTTTAATCATCTATTGACTCCTTTCTTAAGCTCCTGTTTTACCGACTTTACGACGAATTTGTTCATCGCTATAGCGGATTCCCTTACCCTTATATGGTTCAGGTTCACGATAGCTTCTAATTTTGGCAGCGTGAGCACCTACTTTTTGCTTATCAAAGCCACTGACAATGATTGTGTTTGCATTCGGTACTTCAACTTCAACCCCTTCAGGATCTTCAAGATCAATTGGATGAGAGAATCCTAAGTTTAGGTTTAAAGTCTTGCCATTCTTTTGTGCACGGTATCCTGTACCTTCAATAAGAAGTTCTTTCTTATATCCTTCAGTCACACCTACCACTGCGTTGTAGATAAGTGTTCTTGCAAGTCCGTGTTCAGCACGATGCTTTTTCTTGTCGTCTGGACGTTCTACAGTGACCATGCCATCTTCAATACGAACAACCATATCAGGATTAATTGCTAGTGTAAGTTCACCTTTAGGTCCCTTAACCGTAACATTGTTATTCTTACCTACATTTACTTCTACGCCCTGTGGTAGTTCTATAGGCAGTTTTCCAATTCTTGACATTATTTCACCCCTATTCTTACCAGACGTAGCAAATAACCTCGCCACCGACTTGTTCACGTCTTGCATCTTTATCAGTCATCATGCCCTTGGAGGTAGATAGGATTGCAATTCCTAGACCACCGAGTACACGTGGAACTTCTGTAGATTTAGCATAGACACGAAGGCCCGGTTTTGAGATTCTCTTAATACCGCTAATTACCTTTTCGTCATTTTTACCATATTTAAAATCTATTTTAATAACACCCTGTTTGTCATCTTCAAGAACTTCATAGCCATTGATATAGCCTTCCTCTAGAAGAATTCGGGAAATTTCTGCCTTTACTTTAGAGGCAGGAACCTCAACAGATTTGTGTCTTGCATCATTGCCGTTACGAATTCTCGTAAGCATATCAGCAATTGGGTCTGTCATCATAAT
>CAYFQX010000044.1:0-2155 GCA_964345405.1 uncultured Peptoniphilaceae bacterium | reverse complement strand
AAATGTCCTCCTTTCGGTCGGTTTTACCAACTGGCCTTTCTTACACCGGGAATTTGACCCTTGTAAGCTAGTTCTCTAAAACAAATTCTACAAACATTATATTTCTTAAGTACACCGCGAGGTCTACCACAAATTTGACATCTTGTGTACTCTCTAGTTGAATATTTAGGCTTTCTCTTTTGTTTTGCAATTAATGATTTCTTTGCCACTTAGACGCCTCCTTACTTAGCAAAAGGCATACCGACTTTAGCTAAAAATGCCCTTGCTTCTTCATCAGTTTCTGCTGTTGTGACGATAACTACGTCCATACCGCGTAAGGTATCAATATCGTCATAGTTGATTTCCGGGAAGATCAATTGCTCAGAAAGTCCTAAAGCATAGTTTCCACGACCGTCAAAGGAAGTATTGCTAACACCTCTGAAGTCACGAACTCTTGGAAGAGCAATATTCATCAACTTATCAAGGAAGTCATACATCTTTTGTCCACGTAAAGTAACTTTACATCCAATCGGCATACCGTCACGAACCTTAAAGTTTGCAACACTCTTCTTAGCCTTTGTAACGATTGGCTTTTGACCAGTGATGGTAGTTAAGTCTTTTACTGCACTTTCTAGTGCCTTTGGATTGTCCTTGGCTTCACCAAGTCCAATGTTAATCACGATTTTTTCTAGACGAGGAACTTGCATAATATTGTCATATTTAAATTCCTCCATCATAAAGTCAACTACTTCATTGTTAATTTTTTCTTGAATTCTGGAAGTCATGTTCAAGCCCACTTCTACTTATCACTAATGGTAGCGCCAGAAGCTTGGATTACACGAACCTTTTTACCATTATCATCGATTTTATAGGAAATTCTTGATCTCTGATTTGTCTTTGTATCATAGTACATAACATTAGAGATATGAATTGGTGCTTCCGCTTCTTGAATTCCACCTGGATTTTCCGGTCCTCTAGGTTTTAAGTGTTTTGTAACAATATTGACGCCTTCAACAATCACGCGGTCTTCCTTAGGGATGCAACGTAGGACTTTACCACGTTTTCCCTTATCTTTACCGGCGATCACTTCTACGGTGTCACCTTTTTTAATACGCATTCTACGCCACCTCCTTATAGTACTTCCGGAGCTAAGGAGATAATACGCATAAAGTTTTCTCCACGTAGCTCTCTAGTGACTGGCCCGAAGATACGTGTTCCAACGGGTGCCTTGTTTTCATTTATAATGACAGCGGCATTTTCATCAAATTGGATGAGGGAACCATCCGAACGACGAATGCCCTTCTTAGTACGAACGATAACGGCTTTAACAACCGCTCCCTTTTTAACAACGCCTCCTGGTGTTGCTGATTTAACAGAGCAGACCACAATGTCACCAATGTTTGCATAACGGCGTTTAGAACCGCCTAGTACTTTGATGACCCCAAGCTCTCTGGCGCCGGAGTTGTCTGCAACTTTTAATCTCGATTCTTGTTGTATCATTTCGAGAACCCCTTTCTCAAATCGCTTATTTGGCCTTCTCTACAATTTCAGTAAGTCTAAAGTGTTTGTCTTTAGAAAGTGGGCGTGTTTCCATAGCTCTAACTCTGTCGCCTACTCTAGCTTCATTGTTTTCATCATGAACTTTAAACTTATTGGTACGAATATATCTCTTTTTATAAAGCGGGTGCATCTTCATGCGTTCGACAGCTACGACAATAGTTTTATCCATTGAGTCGCTGGTTACAACGCCTGTGATAACCCTTCTATTGTTTCTTTCCATGAGCTATTTACGCCTCCTTTTCAATACCAAGCTCGCGCTCTTTTTGAATGGTCTTTACTCTGGCAATGTCTTTTTTAACTTGTTTGATGCTTGTCGGGTTATCTAATTGGCCGGTAGCAAGTTGAAAACGTAAGTTAAAAAGTTCATTCTTAAGTTCTTTAACTTTTTCTCCAAGCTGTTCGCTTGATAGTTGGCGAATTTCTTTAACCTTCATTAGATTCACCCTCACTTTCCTCTTGAGCGCTAGCCACAAACTTAGTCTTGATTGGTAACTTCATTGCAGCAAGACGCATAGCTTCACGAGCAGTTTCCTCAGGAATTCCGCTCATTTCAAACATGATACGGCCGGGTTTAACGACAGCTACCCAGTACTCTGGAGATCCCTTACCGGAACCC
>CAYFQX010000043.1:8945-10451 GCA_964345405.1 uncultured Peptoniphilaceae bacterium | reverse complement strand
CACATTATTTGTGTAAAATAAAATCTTTGTGTATGTTCATTTAGGAGGTGCAATATGGAGCTTCGAACCCTTCGGACTTTTCACACGGTAGCAAAAGAACTTAATCTTACTCAGGCCGCGCGCGCCCTGAATTATTCCCAGCCTACGGTTACTAAGCATATTAAGAGTTTGGAAGAGGAATTGGGAACCCCCCTTTTAGATCGAAGTGACGGAAAGTACGTCCTCACCTATGCCGGTGAGCAGCTTTACCGCCATTCCATTTCTATCTTGAGGGAAGTCAATATGATTAAAAATATCTCCACTTCCCACGGAAAAAATGTCCAACTTAAAATGCAGGGACACGACTACTATTGCTATAAGTATTTCATCCCGGCAATTAACAAGATGGTCAAACTCTATCCCAATGTCACTTTTAAAATTGATGGACAGGACAATTTAAAGACGATTGCCAATCTGCAAAAGAATGAAACGGAATTGGGAATTATCTCAGGCAATGTGGCATTGTCACATTTGATTACTCAAATTATTGACTACGAGCACTTGGCACTCTGTATCCACTCTTCCCTCTACCGGGAGGATCTCCATGTGGAGGATTATTTCAATCTCTATCCCATTGTCATTGATCAGTCGGAGCACTACAGTTTTCAAAATATCTTCCAGGGAGCGCTCAATCGACCACACATCGTTGACTCAAGTAGTGATGAAGTGGTACAGCAGGCGGTGCTACATGATGGCATGCTTGGCGTGGTGCGTACGGGAAGACTAAAAAAGTACATTGACTCCGGCGAAATCATCCTCTTAAAGAAACTCAATCGTGAAGAGCCGGTCTACATTGCCATGAACAAGGCAAGTGCTGACGATGAATATATCTCCACTTTATTTAACATTATTGCCGCCAATGGTCCCAACAAGACCTCTCACCAAAAATTTAATTGGATTGAATAGCGACGGAAATTTATCTAAATATTTCTTTATAATAAAAAGACCTTACTCTTAGGAGCAAGGTCTTTTATTTTATTCTTCTTTCTGCTCCGGATTGGTTTCGAGATCCAATTCTAATTCCTTTTTCTCTGGGAATTTAAATCCGACAGAATCTTCCAGTAATTTAAGGGCAGCCTCTTCATATTTGTAGGCTAAGATTCCAAGGGAAGCAATGATATAGTGCTCATCAATGAGTACTTTTACCTGTCCCTTAGGTAAGAGTTCCATTTGTGAGTCGTCTTCATCAATGACTTCTCTAAGAATATCCCTACCACTGTCTAAGCGGACGAGGGCACCACCTGTCCCAATAATATAGTGAACGGTGGATAGATCCTTCCCTTCCGCCAAGGTCTGTCTTCCGGATGGTCCGTAGACGTAGCGAATCTTACCTGCATGACGTTTTACTGCAGTCACTGTGGCAATTTCACACAGATCCGAGACAAGGCGTCGTTCCTCTTCATTTTTAGGAATGGCCTTGTAGCTTTCACGAAGAGCTTCAAGATTGTGACCTCGTTTGATCAGTTT
>CAYFQX010000043.1:8395-8900 GCA_964345405.1 uncultured Peptoniphilaceae bacterium | reverse complement strand
CTACAATGTCAATGACATTTTCCATGTTGACATACATGCCAAGGTCCCCTTCAACGGTACGTTTTGCCGTAGGTTCGGGTGTTACTTGAATGCGGCTGATGGCTTCTGTTCCCTCAGTCACTGAGTGAACGTCAGTCGTTGCACCACCTACGTCAACAATCATGACATCGCCTGCATATTCGTAGACGATTTTTGCCATGTTCATAACAGCTGCAGGAGTTGGAGTGATCCTACCATTGATATAGTCATAGATGTGTTCCATGCCCGGCGCATGAATGATGTGCTTTTCAAAGGCATCTTGAATTACGCGTCGAGTCGGCTCAACATTGAGCTCGTCAATCTTTGGAAACACATTTTCTACAATGTAGAGATCTTGATCTGAATCTTCAAAGATCAGCTTAATTTCCTCATCATTTTCTACATTTCCTGCGTAGATAATTGGGATGTTAAGGTTGAGACCGGCAATGGCTTCAGCATTATCCAGTGCTGTATCCCTTTCACCGTA
>CAYFQX010000043.1:0-8385 GCA_964345405.1 uncultured Peptoniphilaceae bacterium | reverse complement strand
TAAATCATTTTCTTCTTGAATCCTCTTGAGGTCGGTTCTACGAAGTTTTCCAGCAGTGACAAAGTGAATAATCGCCCCGGCACCTAGCGCTGCTTCTTTTGCTGCACGAGCTGTCATATCAAAGACAAGTCCGTGGACGGTCATCTTAAGACCACCGGCAGCACTTGAGGTGGCAAACATTTCTGTAAATTCAAGGGAGTCTACACCGAGGTTTTTTTCTAAATCATGAATACTTTCTTGAAGGCCAATTCTTACATCGCCCTCTTGTACACTGGTTGCTGCTTGCCCTTGTCCGATGAATTCAGGTTCGTCGGTGTGAATGCCATTGAAGGCATTCACGACCGTAGTTGTTGAACCAAGTTCTGCGACTATGACATCTATTTTCCTTTAATTAATCTTCCTTTTCTTTTAACATTTCACGCTTACGTTCTACAAGGGCTGTAGCGACGTTAACACCTTTTGATCCACGACCAAAGGCAGCGTCCATGCCGTGTTTAACACCAATTTCAGGAACAACTTGTGTACCACCGGCAACTAGGATTAGTTTGTCACGAACACCCTTTTCAACAGCAAGGTCGTTGATACGTTGCATGTTCTTATAGTGGATGTCGTCGTGAGAAATAATAGTAGAAGCTAGGATACCGTCTGCGTTAAGCTCGATGGCAGCGTCTACGATTTTTTCTACTGGAACGGAAGTACCTAGGTAGTGAACTTCCATACCGTATTTTTCAATACCGCCGTGTTTGATGTCGATGATTTCACGAAGTCCTACAGAGTGCTCGTCTTCCCCAACTGTACCGGCGACAAGAACCATCTTGTGATCCTTAACAAATTCGCGAATTTCGTCGTCAGATAGTACCTTTGGTTCTGGTGGAATTTCAAGATCGTCTTTCTTAATGGCAAAGTCGACGCGACCTTTCATTTCAATACGAGTACCTTCTGCATATTGCATTACTTCTTTATTGATGACTTCACAGTCTTTTAAGCCCATGTTCTTACCGATTTCAAGGGCAGCAAATTCAGCTACACGAGCTGATTCTGGAATCATCATAGTTAATAGGATGACACCATCACCCATCCATTCAGCTTCAGGAACGATTAGGTTTTCTTCTCTTTGTTTTCTAGTTTCTTCTAGACGAAGGTTAACATTGTCGTTTTCGTCAAGTTCGTCAATGTAGACGATCATAGATGGATCTTCGAAAGTACATCCGCCAATAAGTTTGGAAGGATTGTCTACTGCAGATTCATCGTATTGAGCTACGTTGTTGTAACCATAGTGAGCAGTGACTGGAGCTAGGTAGTCTTCGTCACGTTCGTAGATAGTTCCGGCACCAATACCGCCTTGGATTGGACGAGAGATACCGTCGCCATTACGTTCAGGATAGTTACCAGAGTCAACGAACATTGCTGCTTCAACAGCTTCAAAGTAGCCGCCTGCTTCAACCATATCTTCGAAGAATAGGACAGCACGTTCTTTGATTTCACGAGCAGCTTCTCTTAGATAACCTGTGTCTTTAAGTTCAACCATTTCGTTGAATCCGTCAAGACCTTGGAAAGTTTGTTTTGCAGTGTCAACAGCTTCAATGTTGTAGATGTGCCAAGGTACATTACGGCCTTCATCAGGTGTAATAGTTGATTGAATGTCAGCACTTGTAAGTTTTGAAGTTAGTAAGTTTAGTACGTGAGTTACAGTTGCTTCACGAGTAGAAGCTTCCATATATTTTGTGTTTTGTTGTGCACGCATACGGTAGTCTGAGAAGAATTCACGTAGAGCAACAGCATATGGTAAGTCAATGTGTAGACATGGTGCTGGAGGTGCTGTTGGAGGTACAGTGGATAGACAGATGTTAGATTTGTCGATACCTACTTTTGCAGAGAAAATGGAGTTGATCGCGTGTTGAACCATAAGTTCTGGCATAACTTTCCAAGCTTCTCTTGCAGTTGCGTTTGCGTTGTGCGCACCGTCAATTTGTGCAATGCCTGCCCAAGCCATAACTTTCTTGGACTCACATGCGTCAACAAAGGAACGAACCATGTTGATATTACGGTAAAGTACGTTGTATTGAGGGTCTTGGTGAGCACCGTTTACCCCTTCTTCAGCGAAAAGTACAGCCACTTCTGGTCCAGCAATACCGGATACGTAGGAGTGGTAGTTAATTGGACGACCTACTTCTTCTTCGATTGCGTCCAGTGCTTTTCTTTGTGCACGAAGTTGTTTACGAGTAATTGGGATACCACCAATACCTTGTGGTGTACCTTCAATTAGACCATCAAAGTGAGATTGTCCGGCAGTACGAATGACCATAATATGGTCTGCACCGTGCCAAGCGGCCATTCTCATACGACGAATATCGTCTTCAAAACGTCCGGAAGCAATTTCAGTTGTGATGGAGCTTGTAGATTGAGGATCGATGTCATCAAAGTACTTAGCAGATGGTAGTGGAACGTATTGTTTTAGAGGTTCAGCCATATCGTGGTATTCAAATTTGAATGCCTTTAGATTTGGAGCTGGTGTACGCCATACCCAACCGCGACGCTTTGGATGATAATTTTCAAGATCCTTTAGAATCTCTTCAATATCGAGCTTTTGATTTTTATCTAATTTCATTTCTTCACTCATTTTTAGTTACCTCCCTTAAAGATTTCGTCTACTTGATCCCAGTATTTACCTTCAGAGAGAGCAATACCAGCTTCGCGAATGCTTAGGTCGTTTTCCTTCGCAATGCGATAGACAATGTGGCCTGCGCCCTTACCCATAAGTTCATGAGCAATTGTTTGTTCTACAATAGCTGTTGCTTCCACTGAGGAGATTCCCATACGTAGAAGTACGGAACGTTCAATGGATGGAGAAGTGTATTTTCTTCCCATTTCTAGCATTGGATCTACGATTTCTTCAGCGAGGTCCCAAAAACGTTGTTTTAATTCTTCGTCAGATAGGTCCGCTAAATGTTTTCTTGCTTCTTCAAAATTTACATCTTGACTTGTCATTATTTAATCACCCCTGAATAAATTTATGCCTGGCTCTTAATTTCTTCCATAAAAGCTTTTACATCTTCCACAGTACCGTTGATTTCGCCAGCAATGTAGTCTAGTTCTACTTGGCTTGGTTCTCTACCGTCAAGTCGCTTCATTGCATTTTTAACGAAAGAGCGACGTAGACGTTGTAGATCGATATCACGTGCTTTAATGCGAGCAGGTGAATCTGGAAGAATGATGTTCTTTCCTGGAATTTCTTCGTCAGTGTCGCCAAATTTAATTTCAATTCCGTTATCTCTTGCAAAAGAAAGTTGAGGTTGGATTGCCTTACCGGCACCAGTGTATTCAGTTTCTTGAACTAGAATAATTTGGTCTTCGTCCATTTCTTGAGCAATAGCAAAAGCAGCGGCTAGTGAAGTGTTTCCGGCAGGTCCCTTTTCAAGTCCTTCAAGATTGGATAGAGCTTCAGTCATGAAGAAGACTTCCCCTTGATGAACAAGAACGTAGCGGTCCATATAGCGTAGTGGACGAGCTGCAGAACGAGGTACGTCGGAACGATCTGGCCAAGTAGTGAATGGTACACCAAATCCAGTGTGTCCAGTAGTGAAGGACTTTCTGTTAAAGTCGTTGTCACTTGCCATGTGTAGTCCGCTTAAGTCAACGGAAGCAGCAACGATTTTTGTAGTTGTGTTTCCAGCCATGCGGATACCACGTGCAGTACCAGTTAAGTTACCGCCACCTGCGTTAGTAGCTACAACAACATCTGGTTGACGTCCTACTTCGCGTTCAAATTGTTTAACAATTTCATAACCTAGTGTTTCAACACCTGCAATACCAAATGGTGTATAAAGTGAAGCGTTGAAGTAACCTGTTTCTTCTAGAACTTTTAGGTTTTCATAGAATAGTTCAGGTCCTACAGTTAATTGGATAACTTCTGCACCTAAAGCTTCACACTTACGTGCTTTTTCAACGATTTCCGGTTGACCTACGCCGCGAGAGTCAAAGCATTCTTGAACGATGATACAGTCAAGACCTAGTTTGGCTGCGTGAGATGCAACAGCTGCACCGTAGTTACCGGAAGTTGCAGCAACAACCCCTTTGTAACCTAGTTTTTTAGCGTGGTAAGCAGCTACAGATGCACGACGGTCTTTGAAACTACCTGAGGCATTTGCCGCTTCGTCTTTGATAAAGATACGAGCGCCCTTTCCTTCAGGAGCACATTTACGGGCAAGATTTGTGATGTTTTTAAGTTCAACAATCGGAGTATTACCTACACCAAGCTTAGTTTGGATTTCAATCATTTCTTCAATTGAGTATCCTGCTTGTTCCATCATACCTTCGTAGTCAAAGGCAATACCTTCTAGTTTAAATTTGTCATAGTCAATGTGAAGGGCATCCTTCATGATTTCTTGACTACGACCCATGACCGCTTCATAGCTGTTATCTTTAAGAGTCATCTTATAACTCCTTTCCAAAAAGTTCTCTTCTCATCATACGATCCATCTCTAAGATTTCAGGTACGAGATTACCAAAGGAGTGAGTAAAAGTTGGTGCTTCATCCACTAATTTACCTTCTACCATACGACCAGTGACTGTCTTAACCTTAACTTGGTCGCCTTTGTTTGCATCTTCTTGTAAATAACCTTTAACCCATACTTCTAAAGGTACTTTTTTAGTATCTTCAGGGACTTGAGGTGCTCTTTGTTCAGGAGTTAAAGAAATAAAGTGAACTTGTACCCAATCACCTTTTTTTGCCATTATTGCACTTCCTTCCTTATAAATACGTTAAATTACTTAACGATTTTGCATTCTTCTCTTACTTGATCTCTGAAGTCACCAAGGATGGCGTGTGGGATAGGTAGGTCGAGCATAGTCACAAGCCCAGCTGGAGCGTTAATGATCTTAGGAATCATATTAACGATCATAGCATAAGTTCCGATACCACCTTCAACTTCTGGTGTGTTTGCAAGATTGATGCTTGGTTTACCATCGATAATCACATAGTCACCAGTATGAACCCCAACTTGCTCAGGTTCGATTTGTTGTGGGTGATCCATCTTGATGAATTCTTTACCATCAACGATTCCGCTTGCAGTCATAGATACACCAGCAACTTGGCCCTTCATAGCCTTACCATGAGGTGCAACACGGTCCACATCAGTGACGATGGCTTCCATGTCTTGTTCGATGGCATCTAATTTAATACCAAGACCCTTAGCAATCATAGATACGGATTCAGGGAAACCAACGTGACCAGCAAGAGTGCCGTCTGCTTTACCCTTGTCGAAATCTTCAACAGTGATACCGATACCTTGTTCTTCCATTACAGCAGCGCCAAATGGAGAAAGTGAGTTGACACGGCGAGAGGTAATGTGGTTGATTTCTTCACAAGCAGAAGTCATAACAAGGACAAGGGTGTCCATAATTAGACCTGGGTTGATACCTGTACCAAGAATAGATACCCCATTTTCCTTAGCAAGTTCATCCATCTTGTCTGCAAGTTCAGGTTCATTTGCCCATGGATAGGCCATTTCTTCTGCAGAAGTAATGACGTTCATTTTGTTTTCAACAACTAATTTGATCTTGTCGTAAGCTCTGGCTGTAAAGGAGTCAGTGGCAAGAATAACTACGTCTGCAAATTCAGGTTTGATGTAGTCATCAGTGCTACCAATTTTAATGTTTTCCTTACCTTCGAATTCTTCCCCTAGAACTTCGAAGATTGGCTTTCCAACTTTTTCTCCGATGTCAATGGCACCAATTACATCGACGCCTTCTTTTTTCATAAGCATACGTGCCACGCCAGAGCCCATAGCTCCCATACCCCATACAACTACTTTTACGTTTTTCATGATTTTTGACCTCTCTTTCAAACGAAATAAAAAATATTTAATTAATCTAAAAACATCATATCAAAGAGTAAGACCATAAGAAATAAGAATATAAAAAATCTTTCTCTCGTGATAACAACTATTCCGTTGTGGAATAGTTGCTCACGTTGTCTATTTACTCAATTAGTCTTGATGGATAACTGTATCCGGATCGTCTTCAATTCTGAAGTTGTTTTGTCCTATCGCTGTTAAGATGATGGTGACAATAGGCATGGAAAGATTGAAGAATGCAAAGGGACCATATTGTAATGGGCTTACGCCTAGAACAGACTTCATATAGGCACCGCAAGTATTCCAAGGAATCAGTGCACCAGAAACAGTACCACTGGCTTCAAGGGTCGAAGATAATAGTTTAGGATGATATCCTCTTTCACGATAAGCACCTGCATACATACGTCCCGGGATAACGATGGAGATGTATTGTTCAGGCATGGTTGTATTACTTAAGATCGCAGTAAGAACTGTTGCTGTAACCAGACCAGTCGCACCCTTAACTGCTTTAAGAATGGTGTTAACAATAACTTCAAGTAGACCAATTTCCTCTGCAATACCACCAAACATCATGGCTAGGATGGTAAGTGAAATGGAAAACATCATACCTTCCAGTCCACCGGCAGTCAACAAGTCATCCAGGGCTTCAACGCCAGTTTCAGAGACATATCCACCAAATCCTGCATCTAGAAGGGCACCTAGACTTGCATTGGAACCTTGGAAGATTGGGGCTAGGATGGCAGCGGAGATAATACCTAATGTGATACCAGGAACGGCTGGCATTTTTAAAGCTACAGCGACAATAACGATGACTGGAGGAAGCAATAGAAGTGGGCTGATTGTAAAGACATCCTTAAGACCACTTTGTAAAGAATCAATTGCAGAAACATCGGCGCCGGCTTTACCATATTTGGCAGAAAATATACCAAATAGAATTAATGTAATTGCATAAGAAATCATGGTTGGTTTCATCATGGCTTTAATGTGTGTAAATACGTCAGTACCTGCCATGGCTGGAGCTAGGTTGGTAGTGTCAGAAAGTGGAGACATCTTGTCGCCAAAATACGCACCAGAAATAATCGCACCAGCTGCCATTGGAGCTGGGATACCCATACCATGGGCAATACCCATCAGTGCGATACCCATAGTACCTGCTGTACCCCAAGAGGAACCTGTGGCAATAGAGGTAATAGAACAGATAAGCACAGTAGCTACTAGGAAGATAGATGGAGCTAGAATATTCAGTCCGTAATAAATCATACTAGGTACGACACCGGCTAAAATCCAAACACCAACTAGAATACCAATAATGGCAAGAATAATAATAGATTGCAGTGCTTGAGTAATCCCCTTAACCATGGATTGCTCAATTTGTTCCCATTTGAAACCTAATTTTAGTGCCATCAAGGCGGCGAAAATAACACCGATAAACATCGGAATGTGTGGGTCTGACTCAAATTTAATAATTGCAACTGCCATTACAGCAATTAATGCTAAGAAGGTAATGATCGCTTCAAATAAATTCGCTTTGCGAGGCATTTTTTCCATAATATAACTCCTTAATAAAATTTAATTACTCCTTACTTGCGAACGTCAAAAGTTAACGTTTGCCACCCCCTTTACGCTTTCGCTCTGTATACATTATATATGAAACAGAACTAGAATGGTATGCTTTTTACGAATACCTACTATTCCATAAATTTATATACCTCTTCCTTAGAATTTTCAAGTCATTGGGGCAAAGGCTGATCATTAGTGGTCTTGGGTATGAATAATTAATATGAAAAAGATATTTTCATTAAAGAGATAGGATTTTTATTTAATTACAAATACTCTTTTTTAGCAAACGATTTCGGATTTGAGGTGGTGGATAAGAGGGGCGCCGTCCCGTTAATCATCCCTTCCCACCACCTCGTCATTCATGAAGCCCCAGCACTTGTTGCTCTTGAAACAATTGAAGAAAGCAAGAGAGAAGTTGTCAGAGAAAAACTTGAAGGCAACGGATACAATGTCATCGAACTTCGCGCCGACCAACTAACTGCAGGACTTGGAAACACTCTAGAGCTCAAGGGTGCCGACGGAAAGAACTTCATCGTCATGAGTACTCAAGCTTATGAAGTATTAACTCCTGAACAAAAAGAAGCCATTGAAAAAGAAACTGAAATCGTACACTCCGACATTCGTACCATCGAGTACTACGGTGGTGGATCTGCTCGTTGTATGATTGCTGAAATTTTTGCATAAGATTAAACAAAAAACTGTCTAAACCCTCTACAGGATTTAGACAGTTTTTTTACTTCATGATCCTTCCTCCAATCCACTCTCCCACGACCGTGGTGTAGAGTATCAAGGCGACCATCATCCCAATCTCCACGCCTATTAGTCCCTTCAGATAACTAAACCACACTTGCTCGTGAATCAGCTCCTCACCCCTGCACCTTTGGAGAGCGCGTTGAAATAGATGATCATTTCCAGGTGAATGAGAGAAAGAGTCCCTCCAAGTAGCCATCGGCTCTTACGTCCAGGCATG
>CAYFQX010000042.1:0-10762 GCA_964345405.1 uncultured Peptoniphilaceae bacterium | reverse complement strand
ATGAGGGCAAGGCCTTTGACAAGTGTAGGGAACTTAATTATTTAACTGCAGTGGCAGGACTTACCAACGACGCAAAACTTATTCAAGAGGAGGGTCAGCATAAGATACTTGGCGATCCGACAGAAGGAGCCCTACTTACCTTTATTGGGAAATTAGGCGAAACTCAGGAGGGGCTTACTGAAAGACATCCTCGCGTCGCTGAAATTCCATTTGATTCCGATCGAAAGATGATGACTACTTTCCACAGAGAGTTTATGGACCATGAGGTCATCTCCTTTACAAAAGGTGCGCCGGATATTATCTTGGATCGCTGCGAGTCCATACTTATGGATGGAGAAGTACAGCCGTTAACTCCCGAGATTAAGGAAGAAGTTCTTAAGCAAAACTCAAACTTTGCTCGTCAAGCCCTTCGCGTGTTGGCCTTTGCCTACCAAGTCTATGAGAATGTGCCTGACGAATTGGAATCTGAGTCCGTTGAAACCGGTCTAATCTTTATCGGTTTAACCGGCATGATTGATCCGCCACGTGAAGAGGCAAAACAAGCCATTCATGAATGTAAGCAGGCAGGCATTGTTCCTGTGATGATTACCGGGGACTATTTAGAGACGGCAACTGCCATTGGTAAAAATCTAGGAATCATCGAAGCCGATGATGAGGCCATTATGGGACGCGAGCTCAACGATAAGACCGACGAAGAGCTTCGAGAAATTGTAAAGCACACCCGTGTCTTTGCGAGAGTATCGCCACAAAATAAAGTTCAAATTGTCAAGGCACTTCAAGAAAATGGCGAAATTGTCGCCATGACCGGTGACGGTGTCAATGACGCGCCTGCCATTAAGATGGCAGATATTGGGATTGCCATGGGCATTACAGGAACCGATGTGGCAAAGACAACTGCCGAAGTCATCCTAACCGATGACAACTTTGCTACCATTGTTGGTGCCGTAGAAGAGGGACGTGTCATCTATTCAAATATTAAGAAATTCGTATCCTTCCTACTCTCCTGTAATATTGGGGAAGTGCTAATTGTCTTACTGGCCATTATTTTGAACTTGCCGGCTCCTTTCCTACCAATTCAACTCCTCTGGTTAAATCTTGTCACTGACAGTTTTCCGGCGTTAGCACTGGGTGTTGAAAAAGGTGAAGCGGGCATTATGAATGAGCCGCCACGTCAACCGGATGAACCCATCTTAGATCGCGATGTCATCATCACCATCATCATTCAGTCACTATCCATTACGGCAGTGACACTGGGCATCTATGTCTTTGCGCTTCGCCGAGGTGTACCGGCAGATAACGACATAGTCTATGCGCGCACCATGGCCTTTGCCACTTTAATTATGGCGGAACTTCTGCGCTCCTACTCCGGACGTAGTTTCCACGACAATCTTTGGGAAATTGGATTCTTTACCAACCGACGTCTCGTCCAGGGAACACTCATTAGCTTCCTACTCATGGTAGCGGTCATGTACTTCCCATTCTTAGAAAAATTATTCCACTTAACAGATATTGGAGTGACTGACTGGCTCTTAGTGATTGGAGCGTCTCTAATTCCTCTAATTATTGGTGAAATTCAAAAGTACATTCGCTTTGAAAGAACCAATAGAGAAATGTACTAATGTGTGACATGAACACAAAAACTGTGATAGAATAAATGTAAATATTGGTGACGATTATAGATAAAATCGTCTTAAACTAAGAAAAGAGCCTCTTTCAGTGTAAAGAGGCTTTTTATCTATGGTAGAACGGAGGTAGAGATGATCTATACACGCCCGGCTTATATGGAGATTGATCTGGATCTGTTTAGAGAAAATGTGGATTTGGTGCTCTCATCGATTACACCTGGAACGAAGTTGATGCACGTGGTGAAGAATAATGCCTATGGTTTTGGCAGTGTGGAACTTGCAAAGATGAGTTATCAAAGGGGAATTTTTCACTTTGGCGTCGCGACCATGGGGGAAGCGCTGGAACTTAGAGAGGCACTGGAAGATGCGCAGATCCTAGTCTTTGGCTACAACACTGATGATATGGTCAAAGTGGCTATTCAGAAGGAAGTGGCGATACTGCTCTGGTCCTATGATATGGCGGTTCGCTATGAAAAATTTGCGCAAGCGTTGGGCAAACCTTTGCAGGTGCACATTGCCATTGATACGGGGATGCACAGATTGGGATTTTTGCCAACTTCCAAGTCTTTAAGAGAAATTGAAGCTATTGCTCAGATGCCCCATATTGAAATTTGCGGAACGATGAGTCACTTTTCGCGTACAGAGGAGAAGGACATTGAGTTTACGAAAAATCAATTTAAACTATTTAGGGAATTTACCGGTAAACTAAAGGAGCGACATGTCAATTTAGGACTTTGTCATATGTCCGACTCCAGTGGCATCATCACCTATCCGGAAGCGGACCTGGATCTTGTGCGCTGTGGCGCCTTGATGAATGGGACTCTTGTAGGTTCGGAATTTTTAGACAATGGAAAGTTTGAAACTCAAATGATTGGTAGCCTCAAGGCACAGGTGGCGCGCGTAGTGGACATTGAACCGGGGGAATCTGTGTCCTATGGCTTTAGTTTTGTTGCGCAGAAAAAGACCAGGGTGGCGACGCTGCCGCTGGGTTATGCCGATGGTCTCATGGATTGTCTAACCGGAAAGATGGAGGTCTTAGTTCAAGGCTGTCGCTGTCCTCAAATCGGGGAGCTGTGCATGGATATGTTTATGATTGATGTGACAGGACTTGATGTCTCTGAGGGAGAGGAAGTGGTCCTCATAGGGCATCAGGGCAGTGACGAAATTAAACTTGCCGATTGGACGGAGATTACCGGCAGAAGTGCCACCTATCTCTACTCCAAACTTACTACGCGAATTCCAAAGTACTATTTAAGTCAGGGAGCTATCGTTGCCATTTCAGAAAAATAAAAAGTAGAGGGAGTCCCTCTACTTTTCTTTAGGATTTTTATTTATCCAGTGCTCGATGCTGAATGAAAATTCACCATCTTTTACGGGCTTTGATACATCTGCAAGGATCCAATTCGGCAGAGATTTAAAATCCGGAGCAAATTGATCGCCCCCTTTAAAGTGGGTGTGGACCCTTGTGATGATAGCTTCCGTTAAATAATCTTGATAGAGCAAGGTCAGCATCTCGCCGCCAATGAGATAGACGGTGCGATCCGGAAATTTTTTAAGCACGTCCATAAGCTCCCTATGACTTGAGACGGTATAGAGATTTTCCTCCTGGGGAAGTTTGGCGGATGTATAGACAATACTGATCCGACCGGGCAGGACGCGGCCAATGCTCTCAAAGGTGACCCGTCCCATAAAGATAATCTGCCCCCAGGTCGTCTCTTTAAAATGCGTCAAGTCCTTGGAGAGATAGACAATCTGCTCACCCTCTCTTGCAATGGCGTTATTTTCATCTGCAATCAGTAATAGTTTCATCTTTCCCTCATCTCAATAAAAAAGAGTAAAGGAGAATCCCTTTACTCTAAATGTCGTCAATGGAACCGGTACGATCCGCTTCAGTGAAGTGATAGTTCCAATGTTCGCTTTGAACAAAGTGCTGCACTTCTTCCTTGTCCTTAGCCTTTAATAAGTCGACGATTTGCTTGTGTTGCTTATTTGTCATGCGCAGTAGATCAGCTAAATCCGCATTGTCCTCGCCATAGGAGTGTTTTTGACGTACGAAACGACGTTGAAGTCTTGAAATAGCGTTGATCAAGGTGTCGTTGTCGGTACGATTGATGTAGACATCATGAAAATTTTCCTGAAGTGAAAAGTATTTATCGAAATCAAATCGATCAATATAGAAGTCCATAAGATCAATGAGTTCATACATCTTTTCGAAATCCTCATCCGTTAGATGTTCCATAGCAAGAGAAATTGCAAGCTGGTCTAAGACGGAGAGAACTTCATAGATATCCTGTCCTTCTTTTCTGGTCAAAGGCTTGACACGAAATCCACGTCGTGGTGCAGATTCGAGAAATCCATCAGCTGCTAATTGAATTAGTGCCTCGCGCACCGGTGTCCTAGAAATATCAAGTTGTTGACATATATCTTGTTCATTTACCTTCTCATTGGATTCTAGGTTTCCATTGCGAATTTGTTTGGCAATGTAATTGTAGACATGATCTTTTAATGAAAGAAACTCCATAAGCACCTCCCGTGTATCTTTTTTATACCCACAGATTATATACTATAACATATTCCTTATGCATAATGCAATGATACAATATCTAAGATACAAAGACTTGTCAATATATAAATTTCTATTCTTTAGAATATGGTATAATAAAATGATGTAAAGGAGGCTATCTTGGAAAAGGACTATATTGAAATTAAAGGCCACAAACTGGCCATTATAGATACAAAAGTTGGTGAGAAAGTCGCCTTTGTCCTTCATGGTTGGGGCGCAAATATTGAATCTGTCATGCCCATTGTAAATTCTCTAAGGGATCACTACCGAGTCATTGCCTACGACGCCTTGGGGCATGGAGACTCCGATGAACCGACGGAGGTGATGGGGACAGAGGACTATGCCACACTGCTTAAAGATGTTGTGGAGCATTTTCGCATTTCATCTGCTGTCTTTGTGGGCCATTCCTTTGGCGGAAAGACCTTGACGATCTTTGCGGCCAAATATCCAAAGAAGGTTGAGAAACTTGTACTTATAGATGCTTCGGGCGTACTGCCAAAGCGTGGAGTGGACTACTATTTTAAAGTCTATTCCTTTAAGGCGCTTCGCAGTCTCTATCAGCTGATTTTCTTTTGGAAGGAAAAATCCAAGCGATTAGAGGCGTTTTACAGTAAATTTGGTTCCGATGACTATCAGGCAAGTCAGGGCATGATGCGCAAGGTATTTGTAAAAGTTGTCAATGAATCTACTCGAGACTATCTATCTAAAATTCAAGCGGAGACTCTGTTGATTTGGGGAAGAGAAGATGATGCAACGCCACTTTATATGGCGGAGGTCTTTGAAAAAGAGATACCCAATGCGGGACTTGTCGTTCTCGAGGGCGGACATTATAGTTATATTGACGATTTTGGGACCTTTAAAGCGGTCATGCAATCTTTTTTATAGGAGGTAAGTTTTGAATAATCTAATACCATGGCTTGAAGTGGCCTGTCTTATGGTCGTGGCCATCTTCATCTATCAACGTGCGAAGGAGCGAGTCAAGTATCCCCTTCACATGATTCAACTTCAAGGCTATGACAATCCCCTCTACTATGAGTGGTGCGAGGAAAATAAAGATCATATCAACCGTTGGGTCTATGAAGAGGGAGAGGAAAAGACGCCTCTTGTAATGACTGAGCGGGCTCAGAGACTTCTGGACAAGAGTATGCTTTTGACAGCGGGTCTTTTAGCGGGAATTGTTGTCATTCGACTCATTGTCCTTTTAAATAGTGGCAAGGTGGGGCACATTGTCACCGTCATGGGCATTTTGCTGATGGTGCTCATCTATTACCGTCAATTTAAAATTGTCGGTTGGGCCAATCGCCTCAATGAAAAGATTGAAGATGAAATCAACATGGGCTACTATCGCCAGGCACAAAATAAAATTCGCGAGTATAAATCAGATCATCATTTGCGAGTGGTCGGGATTACCGGTAGCTTTGGTAAAACATCGACGAAGTTCATTACCAACACCATCCTGCGTGAGAAGTTTAATATTTTAGAGACGCCATCCTCCTACAATACACCGATGGGACTCTCAAAAGTCATCAACAACGACTTGACACAGGATCAGGAAGTCTTTGTTGCAGAGCTTGGCGCCAAAGTGCCGGGTGAAATTCGCGAGGTGGCAGAACTTGTACAGCCAAATATCGGTGTCATCACAGCCATTGGACCTACTCATATGCATCTGTTTAAGACCATTGAAAATATTCAGGAGACAAAGTATGAGCTCATTGAAGCCCTTGGTCAAAAAGATGTGGCCATCTTCAATTATGACAATGAATATATCAAGCCCATGGTCAATCGCACAAAGATCAAGACCATGCTCTATGGCCTAGAGGATATCGACAAATTGGATGTCTATGCTAGAGAAATTGAAGTGGATGAGCGTGGCAGTCGCTTTATCCTCGGCATTCGTGATCTGGGAGAGAAGGAAGTAACGACAAAACTTCTAGGAAAGCACAACATCTCCAATCTCCTTGCAGCGGTAAGTATTGCCTACACCCTTGAAATGAGCTTTGATGAAATTTGCGCAGCCATTCCTCTTGTCGAACCGGTGGAACATCGCTTGAGTTTAATTCAAGGGGCTCAGGGTATGACAATTATTGACGATACCTTTAATTCAAATCCCGTAGGTGCTCGCGCGGCTCTTGAAGTCTTAGATACCTTTAAGACGGATCGCAAGATGATTTTAACTCCGGGCATGGTGGAACTGGGCGCAATGGAAGAGGAAGAAAATTATAAATTCGGCAAGGAAATTGCAAAGGTGGCAGACTATGTTCTCCTTGTTGGAAAACAGCGCACCAAGCCCATTGAAAATGGACTGAGAGATGCCGGCTTTAATATGGACCATGTCCTTGTTGGGAAGGATTTAAATGAGGCGACAACTTTCCTTACTGGACTTGCAACTCCAGGTTCAGTCGTCTTGTTTGAAAATGATCTGCCGGACAACTATAATGAAATGTAATGAAACAGTGTCAGATTCCTGACACTGTTTTTATGTGGAGATGATGTTTATATAGTATAATACTAATATAAAGAGATCTTTAGCATCTGATACAGAACCATTAAATAAAAAACAACTGTTGAGGTGATAGAATGAAAAATATAGCCGTTGTATTTGGCGGTCGCAGCGTAGAGCATGAGGTCAGTATCATTACCGGAATGCAAATTATTGAAAATATGGATAAGGAGAAGTTCTATCCGGTACCTATTTATATTACCAAAGAGGGCAAGTGGCTCAGTGGGAAGTCACTAGCTGATTTTAAGGCCTTTAAAGAGGAAAACTTTTCAGAAGCAGTGGAAGTTTTCTTTACTGGCGAGGCGGGAGATCACAATCTCTATACACTTCAGGAAAGCAAGGGTGGGCTCTTTTCAAAGGGTGGCAGAGATCTTGCCGTCTATGAAAAAATTGATGTCATTTTCCCGGCGCTTCACGGCACCTATGGAGAGGACGGAAGTATTCAGGGTTTCTTTGATATGATGGACATTCCCTATGTAGGATGTACTACGACTAGTGCAGCCCTTGGCATGGACAAAGTGTTGATGAAGCAAGTATTTATTGCCAACGATCTGCCGGTACTTGACTACTGTTTCTTTTGGCGCAGTGAGTGGCAAAAATCTCAAGAGGAAGTTCTTGAAAAAGTTGAAAAACTTCCCTATCCACTCTTTGTAAAGCCGGCAAACTTAGGCTCATCCATTGGCATCAGCAAGGCAAACAGTCGCGAGGAGCTCATTGAGGCCATTGAAGTTGCCTGCCACTATGATCGCAAGATTCTCATTGAGCGAGCAGCAAATGAACCTCGTGAAATCAATGTGTCTGTCATGGGCCATGAGGCGGATCTTGAAGTCAGTGCCTGCGAGGAACCTCTCGGATGGAAAGAACTGCTAAGTTTTGAAGATAAGTACATTAAGACAGATAAGGCGGGGAAAAATCAGGGTACAAAGCATACAGAAAAGCTTCGAAATGTCCCTGCGCCGCTGGATGAAAAATTACAGGCGCAAGTGGAAGAGGAAGCAATGAAGGCATTTAAGGCCATTGATGCATCGGGAACTGCGCGCATTGACTTCTTAGTTGAGGATGAAAAGGTCTATGTCAATGAAATCAACACCCTTCCGGGATCTCTTGGATTTTATCTATGGGAGCCAAAGGGAATTTCCTTTAAGGAATTGATTACACGACTGATTGAACTGGGAATAAAAGTTCAACAACAAAAGGGCGAAAACACTTATTTCTACGATTCCAAACTCCTTCAACGCACTCAATACGGTAGAAAATTATAAGGAGGAAGACCATGTCCATTCAAGATAGGATTTACGACCTGATACATTCAGAAGGTCCAATGAGCCGTGAAGAACTCTATCGACGGTTTAAGGTCAACCGTGGTATTAAAAAAGACTTTAATCAGCTGTTAAAAAAGATGACCAAAGAGGGCACCTTGATCCTCAATGATAAAAAAGAATTTACCACTGTCGATGATTCAAATCTTATCTTAGGTACGATTCAGGGAAACACTAAGGGATTTGGGTTTTTGATACCCGAGGACAGTTCATTGGAAGATATCTATATCCACGAGTCGAAACTAAACTCCGCCATGGACGGAGACAAGGTGTTGGTACAGGAAATCCCTCATAAATTTAGGGAGGGCAGTGTGGAAGGCGTTGTTAAAAAAATTGTCGAGCGAGCCAATGAACAGGTGGTAGGTGTCTATGAAGATGCCAAGGATTATGGATTTGTCATTCCCGACTCCTCTCGCTTGATTCAAGATATCTATATTCCCAAGAAGAAGAGACGCCGTGCACGCAATGGACAAAAAGTCGTAGTCAAAATCGAAAAGTGGCCCAAAGGCAATCGAAAACCTGAGGGAAAGATTATAAAAATTCTCGGCTATCCCGATGAAAAGGACGTTGACGTCTTAAGTATTGCCTATAGCATGGGACTACCCATGAAGTTTAACAAGGAAGTCAAGGCGGAGGCAACGCAACTTCCAACCAGTATTTTAGAGTCTCAACTTGCGCATCGCAAGGATATGCGCGACTGGCTGACGGTGACCATTGACGGTCCCGATGCCAAGGATCTAGACGATGCGATATCGCTTGAAATTGTCAATGGCGAGTACTATCGACTGGGCGTTCACATTGCAGATGTTGCCGAATATGTAAAAGAAGATACTGCCATAGACAAGGAAGCCTATCTTCGGGGCAATTCCGTCTATCTCATTAATGAAGTCATTCCCATGCTTCCAAGGGAACTTTCCAATGGAATTTGTTCATTAAATGAGGGAGAAGATCGACTGACCCTATCTGTCATTGCAGATCTTGATTTTTCCGGACGACTTCTAAGTTATGAAATTGCAGAAGGCGTCATTCATACAGACCGAAGACTGAGCTATCCGGAAGTGTCGGATTATTTAGAAGATGGCATCGATCATCCCTCCCTTGAGGGGCTGCACGAGATGCTGGAACACATGGAAAAACTCTCCAAGGCGTTGAGACATAGCAGAGAAGAGCGAGGAAATATCAACTTTGATTTTGATGAGCCTTTGATAACGATTGACAGCGAGGGCGTGCCCATTGATATTCAAGTGGAGGATCGCCGCGTAGCCAATGAGATCATCGAAGACTTTATGTTACTTGCCAATGAGACGGTGGCGGAGCGCTATCATCACAAGGACGTTCCCTTCCTCTATCGTGTGCACGAGGAGCCCTCAGAAGAGAAACTCAAGGAATTAAATATTATCATTCGTCCCTTTGGCTATAAGCTGGATTTAACTGAAGATGTCACACCTGGAAAGATTCAGGCGCTGATGAAAGAAATTTCCGGAAAAGACGAGGAAGTGCTGATCAGTACGGTCACTTTGCGCTCCATGCAAAAGGCTCACTACAGTGAATCCTCACTGGGTCACTTTGGCTTGGCGGCAAAATATTACTGCCACTTTACAGCGCCCATCCGTAGATACAATGATCTCATTGTACACCGCATCATTAAAAAGGACTTGAGACACAAGTATCGTGGACGTGTCCTTGGAAAGTATGAAAGGGCACTGCCTGAAATTGCAAAGCACGTCTCCAATACTGAGCGGATTGCTCAAGAAACCGAGCGAAAAGTCCAAGATGTAAAGATTGCTCAATACATGAAGGAGCGTATTGGCGAGATCTATCCGGCAAAAGTGTCCGGCGTCACAAGTTTTGGCATCTTTGCTCAACTTGACAACACCGTCGAGGGGCTTATCAGCTATGGAAGCATGACAGATGACCACTACTACTTTGATGAAGAAAACTACAAGGCCATTGGCGATCGAAGTCAGAAAACTTATTCCATGGGACAGAAAGTAAAGATTGAAGTTGTCGGCGCGGATCCGATTACGGGAAAGGTCGACTTTGTGTTTGTAGGTGATGAGGATGAGTAATAAACAGGCAAACTTGGCTACCAATAGACGAGCGCGCCATGATTACTTTATAGAGGAAAAATACGAGGCAGGAATTGAGCTGAAGGGCACGGAAGTGAAGAGCCTAAGACAGGGCCATGCCAATATCGGCGAGGCCTACTGCCGTATTACAGATCGAATGGAGATGTTCATTGAGGGAATGCACATCAGCCCCTATGAGCAGGGAAATATTCAAAACAAAGACCCACTGCGCACGAGAAAGTTGCTACTTCACAAGCGTGAGATTGAAAGACTTTCACGCGCTGTGCAGCAACAGGGCTATACTATCATTCCCCTAAGGGTTTATTTAAACCGGGGACTGGTGAAGATTGAAATTGCCAAGGCCAAGGGGAAACAACAACACGATAAGCGTCAAAGCATTGCCAAGCGCGATGCCGAACGTCGCATGCAACAGGCCATGCGCAGATAGAGTGAAAATGACGGGGATCTGTAGTGGACCCCGTCATTCTTTTAATGAACGAACTGTTTTGCCATCCAGTGCGTTATCTTATAGATCGTAGTCTATGAAGCGGCGTACATATCGGCGTAAAATAGTAGAACTATGAGGATATTATAGAGAGGTGAATGATGAGAGCGGCAATGTTGGGTGGCAGTTTGCCATAATATCAATGCTTGTAAGGCTAGTCTTTATGATTTTAGTGGTCTAT
>CAYFQX010000041.1:10302-10932 GCA_964345405.1 uncultured Peptoniphilaceae bacterium | reverse complement strand
CGGTGGTCGCCGGAACATTAAAAAAGACGAAGAGCAAGTGAAGGAAATTTTACTAGGTGCAGGATTTAACGAATGCATGACATATTCCTTTATGAGCCCATCTGCCTTTGATCGCATTCACATTCCCAAAGATTCAGATCTACGCAAGGTTGTCTCCATTGAAAATCCTCTAGGTGAGGAATACTCTGTTATGAGATCCACTCTACTGCCCAATATGTTGGATATTTTAGTGAAGAATGCAAACTTTAAAAATGAAGTGGCCTATGGTTTTGAATTTGGAAATGTATTCTCTCAAGATGTGGACGATGAAAATCTTCCAAAGGAAAGTTTAAAACTGACCCTAGGCTTTTATGGCGAAGATGATTTTTATTTCCTTAAAGAAGTGATTCAAAATGTATTTGACACACTAAATATCCGCGGCATCAAATGGGTGCGCGAAGCGGAAAACTCCTTCTTCCACACTGGACGTGCGGCAAGTATCTACTGCGAGGAAGCATATCTTGGAACCATTGGTGAGATCCATCCGGTGGTGGCTAAGATCAACGGGCTGAAAAAGCGCGTCTATATGGCGGAGCTGGAATTTAGTCGCATGGTTGAACTTAGTTCGGATGAACGCATCTATCAGCCAAT
>CAYFQX010000041.1:7760-10292 GCA_964345405.1 uncultured Peptoniphilaceae bacterium | reverse complement strand
GGCATCTCAAGAGACCTTGCCTTTATTGTGGATAGAGATTTACCTGTAGGCGAGATCGTGGACACTCTCAAGGCATGCGGCAATGAACTTGTCGAGTCCATCAAGGTCTTTGACATCTATACCGGAGAGCATGTGGATGAGGATAAGAAGAGTGTGGCACTGACTGTTAAATTTAGACATATGGACCGAACTCTAGTTGAAGAAGAGGTCAATAAAGAGATTGAAAACATGATTCAAACCTTACGTGAGGATTATCAAGCAGAACTTCGTAAATAAAATAAGGAGAATGTCATGGACAGGGAACGTGTACAAATTAAAGTGGACGGAATGACGTTTTATGTAGTGGGAAATGACGATTCTAGCTATGTAAAATCTCTTGCTACCGAGCTCAATGAAAAACTTGAGGATATCTATAAGCGAAACTATCACCTAAATCAAACGCAGGGATTGATTCTCACAGCCCTCAATATCTTAGATGAGCGTGAGAATATGAAGGCTCAAATGGATGCTGCGGCAAATATGGGCGGCGATTCCAAAAAGGCCTATGAGACCGTGGAGGATTTAAAGAAGACTCGAGACGAATTGCGAGAAGTTACTCAAGAATTAAATCAAGCTTCCGATGCCAATGAGCGCCTCACTGCCAAGGTGAAGGAACTTCAACAGGCATTGAAGAGACAGGAGCAGAAAAATGCCGATCTCGAGGAGCAAATTGCAGTCCATGAACGTAAAGAAGAGGAGTATAAGCGCAGCTTAGAGGATGCGCGAGAAAAGAGCTACCAAGCTCAACTGGAAGTGGCTGATTTAAATAAGGAAATTTCAATACTGAGGGAAGAAGGTTGATGGAGTTTGAGTATTCGTGAACTCTTGGCTCCGGCAGGTTCCCTGGAAGCGCTACATGCTGCCGTGGAAAACGGAGCCGATGCAGTTTACCTAGGTGGAGAAGCTTTCAGTGCACGAGCCGGTGCGAATAATTTTAATCGTGAGGAACTTGAAGAGGGACTTCACTATGCCCATTTAAACCATGTGAAGATTCATGTGGCAATGAACACCCTCTTATCTGACGGTGAGATGGAGGCGGCGCTTAAATATGCCGCCTATCTCTATGAAATCGGCGTGGACGGACTCATTGTACAGGATATGGGTCTGGCTCATTGTGTGCGAAAGTTGCTACCGGATTTTGAACTTCATGCCAGCACTCAGATGAGTGTCGTTGACTTCGAGGGTGCCAAATTTCTTGAAGAGATGGGCTTTACTCGCGTTGTCGTAGCAAGGGAAATGCCCCTGGATGAGATTAAAAAGATCAAGGAACACACCGGCCTTGAAGTGGAGGCCTTTGGTCATGGTGCACTCTGTGTGTCCATCAGTGGACAATGTCTTATGAGTTCCATGATTGGCGGACGCAGCGGAAATCGCGGGAAATGTGCCCAACCTTGTAGAAAGTCCTATGAAATTATAAAGGACGATCATGTCTTTAAGGACCGCGCCTATGTCATTAGTCCGAAAGATTTAATGACCATCGATCGAATTCGGGAACTAAATGATGCCGGTGTGGACAGTTTAAAACTAGAGGGACGTCTAAAGCGACCTGAGTATGTGGCTGAAATTGTGAGAAATTATCGTCAGGCATTGGATGGCGAGACCTATGATACCGGAAAGATCAAGCAGGTGTTTAATCGAAACTTCACTCAGGGGCTGCCCTTTGGTGAGTTTGCAGGTGAATTTATCACACAGGATCGTCCGGGAAATCGTGGCGTCGTCATTGGCAAGGTAATCAAGGGATTTCCAAACAATCAACTCTTTGAGTTTGATGTGCCGGCCCATGCCGGGGACCGTTTGGAACTTGTGTTAAAAGACGGTACTTCTGAAGTGGTAGTGCTGGACAAGAATTACTCCGGGAAAACTGCCTTTTATCATCCCAAGGCACTTAAGACAGAACCCATACGTCGTCTTCAATCGGCAAAGCAGTTTGAAGAGTTGCAGTCAACTTATGCAGACAGTGCAGCAAAAGAGGGACTGACCGGTGTAATTAAATTGACGCCGGGCAAGTACCCAGTATTTACTCTTTCCGGTGAAAAATTTGTGGAAGTGGTAGGGGATCAAAAGGTTGAGGCGGCACAGAAAGCGCCCCTGACTCAGGAGCGCATCTTTAAAAATCTCTCTAAATTTGATCAGTCTCACTTTTACCTCAAATCGCTGGAGGCAGAGATCGACGGCGATGTCTTTATGCCTGTGTCTGCACTGAATCATTTGAGACGAAGTGCCCTTGAGGCCTATGAAAACTTATTTGATTCAAGACGGGAACCGGTTGAAATCAAGTTGCCTGAAATTAAAAAAGTTTCAGAAGAGAAGCCGTGTCAAGTGACGGTGGAAATTTCTGATTGTGAGGATTTGAAACAATTTGATCTCTCTCTTGTGGACCGGCTGGAGTTGACCATGTCTGTAGACATGAAGGCGATAGAGGAATGTCTTGAGAATTATCAAGGGGAGATCTATCTATCCCTTCCTGTAAAGACAAGTCTTGATGATGTAGAG
>CAYFQX010000041.1:7096-7750 GCA_964345405.1 uncultured Peptoniphilaceae bacterium | reverse complement strand
AATTGACTTTGAGGGGCTGATTGTTCAAAATCTCGGGCAAATTCAGCGGTTTAAGTCCCGTTACCCACTGATTATTGGCGAGGGACTCAATATCTTCAACGCTTACAGTTTTGACTTCTTTAGTCAACAGTTTAAAGATGTGATTCTATCACCTGAATGCACGCAATCTCAGCGTCAAGAGATTAAAAAAAAGACCGGTCGCGTTGGTGAAGTGCCCATCTATGGCTATGAGCGCGTTATGACGATGATTCACTGCCCCATGAGTTTAATCAAGGGCTGTGGTACCGATCGCAATTGTAAGACTTGTAATTTTAGATCGGGATACAAACTTCGGGATGAGAAAAATGCAGATTTTCCATTTAGACGTATAGGGGATATGACAGAGATTTACAACTCTGTGCCCACTTATCTGGGGAATTATATCAACAATATTTTAAAATTAAGTCCATCAGCTCTTAAGATCAGAGTAAAACTAGGCGAAGCGATTGGCGATTTAGTTGAGAAGACACGAGAGGCGACCCTGGGAAATCGAAGACCTCTTCAAAATAATTCCTTTTTTAAAGATAAGAAGATAACCCGTGGTCACTGGGATCGAGGTATCCTTGGATAGGAGAATTTATGTCAAAAGATGTAGTAAAGACACTTGAATTTGAT
>CAYFQX010000041.1:0-7060 GCA_964345405.1 uncultured Peptoniphilaceae bacterium | reverse complement strand
CCATGATTTCCGATCGCAAGCAACTTGAGCATGCGCAGGCTGAAACAGCAGAGGCGACCCATCTCTTAGTGAGACGAAGTACGCCTCCTCTCATTGGCATTCGCTCCATTACAGAGGCAGTCTCCTTTGCGGCTCGCGGTGGCCAGCTAACCATGAGAGATCTGTTGGATGTCTCTGACTTTTTAAGGGGAGCAAGACGTCTTAAGGATTATATGAAATCCGATGATGCCGATGAAAGACAGTATCCGATTATCGAGAATTTAATTGGCTCTCTGTGGAGTCATCAGACCTTGGAGCGTGAAATCAACCGTTGCATTATTTCTGAAGATGAGATGGCGGACAATGCTTCTTCAAAACTTCGTTCTATACGCTCCAGTATGAAGTCTAAACGAGACAGTGTCCGTGAAAAGTTAAATCACATCGTCTCTTCAAGTCAATATGAATCGATACTGCAAGATAGTATCATCACCATGCGCGAGGGACGCTATGTAGTGCCGGTAAAGTCGGATAGTCGCGGCGCGCTTCCTGGACTTGTCCATGATATGAGTTCCTCCGGGCAGACGGCCTATATCGAGCCAATGTCTGTTGTGGAGCTAAATAATGAGCTGCGCGCGCTGGAAATTGAAGAGCGAGAAGAAATTAAAAAAATCTTGCAGGAATTGTCAGAGCAAGTGGGCAGATATCCTGAAGAGATTGAAGCCAACGAGGCGATTTTTCAGGAGCTGGATTTTATTTTTGCAAAGGGCAAACTTGCCTTGGAGCAAAATGCAGTGAAACCCATCTTCAATGATGAAAAATATATCAAACTCATCGATGCAAGACATCCGCTCATTCCTCGCGAGGAAGTCGTTCCCATTCAGTTGGAACTTGGAAGGGATTATACCTCCCTCATTGTGACGGGACCCAACACCGGCGGTAAGACCGTAAGTTTAAAGACGCTGGGTCTCATGGTGATGATGGCGCAGTCGGGACTGCACATTCCTGCAAAGGAAAAGTCGGAGATTGGAATTTTCAATCAGATCTATGCAGACATTGGGGATGAGCAGAGCATTGAACAGTCTCTTTCCACCTTTAGTTCTCATATGGTCAATATCATTTATATACTTGAAAACATGGATGAGGAGAGTTTGGTTTTATTTGACGAACTTGGTGCCGGGACGGATCCGACAGAAGGGGCGGCCCTTGCCCTATCCATTATGGAGATGATGCGTGAACGCAAGATTCGAACCATGGCAACCACTCACTATAATCAGTTAAAGATCTATGCACTGACTCATGAAGGTGTGCAAAATGCCTCCATGCAGTTTGATGTGGAAACTCTATCTCCAACCTACAAATTGATTGTAGGGATTCCAGGAAAGAGTAATGCCTTTGAAATTTCTAAACGACTTGGGCTCAGTGAAGATGTCATTAACCGTGCAAAAAATTACATTGCGACGGAAGATATTGAGTTTGAAGAAGTCCTTGCCGCCATTGAAAAAGAGCGAAGCTATCTGGAGAGACAGCGCGCGGAAATGGCTGTTGAAAATAATCTTCTTAAGAAGAAACAGGGCGAGTATGATCGAGAATTGAGATCTTTGAGAAAACAAAGAGATCGTATGATTAAAGAGGCCGAGGATAAGGCGCTGCAAATCGTAAGGCAAGCGCGAGAAGATGTGTCTTTGGCAGTCTCTGAAATTAAGGATGTCAATCTCATCTTGGAGGGTGAGAGTGCAAGAAGGCTTCAGGAAGCTCAGGACATCCTGCGTGAAGGTGAGGAGGAACTCTCTCGTAGTCGCAATAAGGGAATTAAGTTAAAGGCGGTTAAAAATCCGGCGCAAAACTTAAAGCCCGGGGAGACAGTCTATGCAGAATCATTAGGTGTTGAAGCGACGGTGCTTGAAATTGACAAGCGAAAGAAAGAGGCGCTGGTTCAAGCGGGTCTGATGAAGGTAACTCTTCCAATCAATACCTTAAAGCGCAAGGAAGCGGAGAAGGAAGCAGTTTCCACTCGTGGAGCTAAAAACTTGGTACAGGAAAAGCAAAAAGCCATCCAAACAGAAATTGACATTCGTGGTCAAAACTTCCACGAAGCTCAACCTGTCTTAGATAAATATATAGACGATGCGGTACTTACGGGAATTAAGCAAATCAGCATTATTCACGGCAAAGGTACCGGTGCGTTGCGTAGTAAAGTACGCGACTATCTCAAGAGACACAAGAGTGTGAAGAGTATGGAAGAAGCTGCCTACGATGAGGGAGGTAGTGGCGTGACTAAAGTGATACTAAAATAAGAGGTAAGTATGATTGATTTTAAAAATATAATTGTTAATACATTAGGCCAGGCCGTTGAAATGGAGCCTGAAGCAATCCAACAACTTATTGAAATTCCGCCCAATGAAGCCATGGGGGATTATGCATTCCCTGCATTTTCATTGGCAAAAATTTTAAAGAAAAATCCTGCACTCATTGCACAGGATTTGGCAAAGCTTTTTGAAGGAAATGATCATTTTGACAAAGTGGAAGTCAAGGGTCCTTATCTAAACTTCTTTGTCAATCGTGAGGCATTGGCAGAGAGCATCTTTGATGAAATGCGCAAGTCCGGTGAGGACTTTGGGCGCGTAACCATTGGCGAGGGAAAGACTGTACTTGTAGAGTACTCATCTCCAAATATTGCAAAGCCGTTCCACATTGGTCATATTCGCAGTACCGTCATTGGCGACTCCATCAAGCGAATCTATGACTTCTTAGGTTATGATGTACATGCGCTGAACCACCTGGGTGACTACGGAACTCAATTTGGTATGATGATTGAAGCATACAAATTGTGGGGCGATCATGAGGTCATTGAACAAAATCCGATTCCGGAACTTGTGAAACTCTATGTGCGAATCAATCAAGAGGCAGAGGATAATCCGGAGCTATTGGATGAAAGTCGTGCATGGTTCCAAAAGCTTGAATCTGGCGATGAAGAGGCGGTGAAGCTTTGGAAGTGGTTTAGAGAAGTTAGCTTAAAGGAATTTGAACGTGTCTACGATATGCTTGGCATCTCCTTTGACTCCTATCGCGGTGAAAGTTTCTACTCTGATCGCATGCCGGCAATAGTTCAAGAATTGGAAGACAAGCACATTTTAGTTGAAGATGCCGGAGCAAAGATTGTCAATTTAGATGACTATAAATTACCACCTGCAATTATTGTAAAGAAGGACGGATCGACTATCTATATCACTCGTGACTTGGCGGCGGCACAGTTCCGTAAAGAGGAGTATAATTTCTATCGCAATCTGTATGTGGTAGGAAGTCAGCAAAATCTCCATTTCCAACAGCTCTTTGCTATTTTAGATAAGATGGGCAGAGACTGGGCCTACGATTGCGTTCACATTCCATTTGGAATGGTGAGTCTAGAAGATGGAACACTTTCTACAAGAAGAGGCAAGGTGCTCTATCTTGAAGATGTATTAAATCGTGCCATTGAACAAGTGGATGAGATCTTAGTTGAGCGCGAAAAATCTCAAGGTAGAACCATGGAAAATAGAGAGGAACTCGCCAAGGAAATCGGCATTGGCGCCGTTAAGTTCCAAGAACTCTTTAATCAACGTATTAAGGACTATGTCTTTGATTGGGACAAGACACTTTCCTTTGACGGAGAGACCGGCCCCTATGTTCAATACACCCATGCAAGAATTAACTCGCTGTTAAATCGTGGTGGCTTTGATCCTGAGGCAGAAATCGACGCAAGTCTACTTACTGAAGAAGAGGAAGCAAGTATCCTTCGTCATCTTTATGGATTTACTGAAACCATCATTGATGCTCACGAAAAGTATGAGCCATACTTTATTACGCGCTACATTGTAGAACTGGCTCAACGTTTCAACAAATATTACAATAGCTATCAGATCATTGGCGAAGACGCTGAACTGACAAAAGCTCGACTCTATCTTGCTTACAGTGTTAAAACTGTACTGAAGAGCGGACTGAGCTTACTTGGTATCGGAGCACCGGACCAAATGTAAACAATGGAGAGCTCAGGCTCTCTATTGTATTTTAGAAGGAGTAAGGATGAAGTCAATTTTAGTCGGGTTAAATGCAAGTTTTTCCCATACAAATTTGGCCATACGTCTGTTACAGGCCAGTTGTAAAGAGTCTGTTGATTTTTTAGAATTTACAATCAATCATCAAGAGGACCAAATTGTTCATGAAATTATAAGGCAAGCGCCTGAGGCTATCTTTTGGTCAGCCTATATTTGGAACTGGGAACTTATAAAAAAGATCGGCAAGAGGATTCATCAAATGGACCTTGGCATTTTACAATTTGCCGGCGGACCGGAAGTGAGCTTTGACATAGTGGAGCACATGGAGGATCAGTTGTGGCTCGATGGCATTTTATATGGCGAGGGCGAGGCGATTTTACCTGCTGCCCTTGAAGCTTTAAATGCAGGTGATTTAAGTCATGTGAAGGGGCTTATCTATCGTAGAGAAGGGCAGATTTATCTCAACGAACCGGCGCCCGTTGTAGAAAATTTAGATCTACTGCCCAGTGTCAATTACGGAGACGAAGATCTGTCGCACAAAATTGTCTACTATGAGGGGATGCGAGGATGCCCCTTTAAATGCACCTACTGCCTATCTTCAGAGGACAATCGAGTCCGGATGCGCTCTCTAGATAAGATAAAAGAGGATATGCGCATTATCTTTCAAACCGGGACAAAGCAGATCAAATTTATCGATCGTACCTTTAATCTTGACAAGGAGAGGGCGCAGGAACTCATTGATTTCTTCAAGGAGGAGGCGCCGGATGATCTCAATGTGCATTTTGAAGTTACACTGGAACTCTTTGATCAGGTAACTTTAGATAAGATGCTCAACAGTCGTCCGGGACTTTTCCAAGTGGAGGCGGGGATTCAATCCACAGATCCGGATGTCCTTGAGGCGATTGAGCGCGGCCTGAATTACGAAAAGACCATGGATGTCATGAACTACATGGATAAATTTAACACAGTGCACCGTCACCTGGATCTCATTGTAGGACTGCCAAGAGCAACCATGGAAACTTTCAAGCGAAGTTTTGATGAGGTCTATCATCTCCATGGTGAAAAGATACAAGTTGGATTTTTAAAGGCCCTTCGCGGCACGAGTTTGAGACGCGAGGCGAAAAAGTACGGAATTATCTATGAACAGACAGCACCCTACGAGGTCATCAAGACAGATACGATGAGTGCCGAAGAGGTATTGTATCTTAAGACCTTCCACCACATAGTGGAAGATTATATTGATCAAGATGTCTTTAAAAACACCAATGCCCTGGCTCTTGAACTCAGTGGACTCAATCCATCGGATTACTTCTTTAAACTTAGCGAGTACTTGGATAGATGGGATCTCATCTATCGCAACAAGAAAAACTTTGCTCAATTTAAGTTTTACTATGACTTTTTAGAAGAGACATATCCTGAGTCTATGGAACAATTCCATGACCGATTGAGAATGGACTTTTATAATCTTACCGATCTTGACTTTGAGCGAGTAACCGGTCGTAGCGAGATTAAACTTGCCCATCCTGAGATTATGGATTGGCTGGAAGTATTAGATCCTGCAATGACTCAAGAGATTGGCCGTGACATCAAGGAAGTTCGCAGAAATACTCAGGGCATCAGTTTAGATCAGGGAAGATGGGAGCGCCTGATCTTTTATAAAAACCACAAATATGTCAAACACATCGATCGGAAGGTGATTACAGATGTTTGAAGATCTTAAATTTGTCTATCGCAGGGCAGGTAAGGGAGCTGTGGATACAATGAAGTCCCAGCCACTTTCTATATTCTTGCCTGTGGCACTGCAGTTGTTGTTCTTTGCCATGGCTCTGGTCAATCGCCAGTTGGTTGCCAGCTTAAATGTCTTAGGCGGATTTATTGTAGCTATAGTCAATGCAGCCGGTCTGTCCATTGCCTACACACAGTATAGGTCACTTATTGAAAATGGAAGATTTAACTCTGCAAGTATCATCGATCAAATGAAGTACTATTTCTTTCCAATTTATAGTATCTATTTCATCTTTATGTTGATACGAATCTTTACCTTTAGAAGTGGAATCATCTCGCTAATCTTATTCTTTGTCATCAATCCACTTCCGGAAGTCCTATATTTAGGGCGAAGACATGGTATGGATGCCATTAGTAGCAGCTTTGAATTTATCAGAGATAATGCCATCCATTGGCTGCTTCCCTTAGCAGTGATGCTTTTGGTAATTAATATCTTTACCGGAACTCAAAGTATGATCAACGCGCTCTACATGACTGATATTATCGATCAAGTAAAGGGGTTGACCAGCTTGAGAAGTCTATCCTTTAACTTGGGCAATATGGTACTAATTATCATCAGTGGATTTTACAATTTATTTCGAGGTCATCTGTATAAGATTTTAGCCGGCTCCAGTGTTCGTAAGCGAAAATTCATGGGAGAGATGAATCTATGAAGAATCTAATAGAAAATGCCTATGACAAAATTGCTTTTCTAGAGCCTAAATCCTACGAGGGTTCACCACTTATTGAGCAGATTGGTCTTAATACACCAATTCCCGTGCTAGTGGACGACATGGTGAGAGAAATTTCCACAAGACAAGCCCGGGAGCAGATAGACGGCCAGTCCATCCTAAAGGGTATGATCTATTTACTAGGCGTCGATACTCACTTCAAGCACAACGATGTCTATCTTCAAGTCTTAAATGAGCACAGTCAGGAAGTAAAGTCCTATATTAATCAACTCATGGCCGAATCGGTAAAGGAACAAAACTTCATGGACACCTATATCTATGCCAGTGCAAAGATTCACTTTGATGAAAGTGGCTATTTGGAGAGAAATCTCGCCCTGGAAAATATCTACAATCAAAATTGGCCTCCTCAAAGTGATGAAGAGGCTCAGGAGCTCAGTGAGTTATTAAAGAGAATTATAGGCAATTACGAGGCGATACTAGATAGGGATCAAAAGAATGCGCAAGCAAACTTAAGACTGGCGGAGATCTATCGAGCCCTAGGTCAATTTATCAAATCCAGACTCTACTACGAAAGGGCCCTTCACCATCTAGAGG
>CAYFQX010000040.1:2945-11603 GCA_964345405.1 uncultured Peptoniphilaceae bacterium | reverse complement strand
TCCATGACGTCCCAGTGACCCATGGACTTTTTATATTTATCCATAGGAGGAATTTATGAAGTATCTAGGTTGTCACTTATCCATTTCAAAAGGCCTATTGGAGGTGGCAAAGACGGCACAGAGCATCGATGCCAACACCTTTCAGTTCTTTACACGCAATCCCAGAGGCGGCAAGGCCAAGGACTACACAGGAGAGGAACTGGATGCGTTTAAAACCTATCTACGGGACCATGAATTTGGCCCACTTCAAGCCCATGCAGCCTACACCATGAATCTTGCCTCAGACAAGGACCATGTCAGAAGCTTTGCACGAGACATTTTGCTGGACGATATGGATCGACTACTCACACTACCTGATGAGACTGTCTATGTCTTTCATCCGGGGTCCCATGTGGGTCAGGGCATAGAAAGGGCCAAGGAATTTATCATCGATGCCCTAAGAGATGCAGTTAAACACAACCCTGTAAATTTCATCACCTTAGAGGGCATGAGCGGCAAGGGAACCGAAGTTGGACAAAATCTAAAAGATCTTTCAGATATTGTCCAAGGCGTCGGTGCAAAAAATCTCGGGGTAACGCTAGACACTTGCCATCTCTACTCCGCAGGCTATGATATAAAAGATAATTTAGATGAAGTAATAGAGATCATTGACCAAACGGTAGGTCTAGAACGTGTAAAATCCATACATTTAAACGATTCACTCACGGAGCTGAACTCCAGAAAAGACCGTCACGCATGCCTTGGTAAAGGTACCATTGGATTTGACGCTCTCTATGAATTTATTTCACATCCGGCCTTTCAATCCCTACCCGTCAATTTAGAGACGCCAACGGATGTTGAGGGCCATGGAAGGGAAATCGAACAAATTAAATTAAAAGAATTAATGAAATAAATTCAAAAAAGACTTGAATATTAAAGATTGTATATCCTATAATAGGAATCAACGATATTGTGTTGTTAAACAAAAGAATATAGTATAATATACAAAGCATATTATATATAATCTACAACACAGGTATTAATGGTAGGCTGTCACTCACGAAAAAGAATCTAAAAGGAGTATTATGAAAAAGCAAGCATTTAGAAAAGACACAATCATTGTAGGATTTACTCTGTTTGCAACATTCTTTGGTGCAGGTAATCTCGTCTTTCCACCATACATGGGAATTCATGTAGGCGATAAATGGTTCGCTGCACTCATTGGACTGTTTTTAACAGGAATACTTTTATCCGTTGCATCAACAGTTGGCGTTGTACGAGGCGGTGGTTCTATGAGGGAGCTGACCAAGCCACTGACAAAGTACTTCTACATCGGATATAACTTCCTAGCAATGTACGGTATCGCAACCTTTATCTTGGTTCCTCGAACTGCAGCGACTACTCATGAAGTCGGCGTGCAAACGTTATTACCGGGAGTGCCAAGAATTGTCACATCCATTATATTTTTCGCCATTGTCTACTACTTAACCGTAGATGAAAGCGGTGTCGTCGATAAAATTGGTAAGTATCTAACCCCGGTTTTATTAGGTATTATTGGTATTATCATTGTCAAGGGAATTGTAACCCCTGTTGGAGATATTGCACAGTCAATGACCACAACTCCTCTATCTTGGGGATTTACTGAAGGTTACCAAATGGGCGACCTGGTAACGGGGCTGCTCTTCTCCACCATACTCATATCCACTATTACGCGCAAAGGCTACTCTGAAAGTGAAGGATACAAACTCACTTACGGTGCATCCGCCATTGCACTCATCTTATTAACCATCGTCTATGGTTCTCTACTTTACATTGGATCCACAGCATCCAGTGTACTACCAAGAGATATGGAACGTACAACGCTACTTACCACCATCGTTCACATGATTCTTGGCGAAGCAGGTTCTGTAGGACTTGCCATTGCCATCACACTCGCTTGTCTAACAACTGCAACCGGACTACTATCCTCTGTTGCAAGCTTTACACAAGAACTTACAGAAGGTCGCATCAACTATAAGATGACCGTAGCCATCCTATGTATCTTCTGTATCTTCCAAGGATCTCGCGATGTTGAAAAGATCATCGTACTTTCCGCGCCATTCTTTAACATTGCCTATCCTCTAGGTATTATCCTTACTCTCTACGGTATCTTTAAGAAATGGATACCAAATGAAGGAATCCTAAAGGGTGCCATCTGGCCAACAACCGTATTTGTCATCTGCTACGCTCTATTTGATGCAGGCTTTGAAAGCCTACGCAACATCGTGAGCCTAGTACCTCTAGGACTTGAAGGCTTCGGTTGGTTACCAATTGCCATTGCCGGTGGCGTCGTAGGCGGTGTCGTTGACGCAGTCCTTGCACGCGACGGTGTGGGCGAAGAATTACAATAAAACAAAAATGTCATAGGTTATCCTGTGACATTTTTTATTGCCCAAATATATTTTTTATTGCCCAAATATATTTTTTATTGTCCAAAGATATTGTTAATAACATATACAATTATTTTAAACAGGGACCTTATTGGACGATAAAACTATCTGTCCATCCCCTCTGAAAAGGCATAAAATTCGATAATAAATCCCATTGAATCGTCCCTACCCACTTGTTTGAGAAAGCATTTTCAAAGGCCTGTGATGTAAATTTTAAATGAATCAAGAGAAAAGTTCATTCAAAGCTCGAAGACGATCCCATTCTAAATTAAAACTCAAAACCATGGATAAATTAAACATAATGGTAATATTAAATTTATACTTTACTCATAAGTTAGTGATACCCTTGAAATAAATAGAATTTGAATTTAGATTAGACGTATTTGAGATTGGTAAAATATTAAAAATTAAAACTGAAATATTGTCAATTTCCATTAAAAGCTTAATTTATAGACAACAGACAAATATAAATGGTTTAATTATAGAAATAAAGAAAATAAAAAAATTTTAAAAAATTTTTGACTTAAAACTAAGTATAAATAGCTCCGAAACATGGCTGATTTACAACAAAGTAAAATCACAAAAGATTGATAGTTAATTATTGATCACGTTAAACGAGGAAATTCGATGAAAAAGTATAAGAAAAGGTTTGCATATTTAATGTCGACAGTATAATATATATAACATAAGGTAGAGACATAAAAATTAAAAGGAGGTGTGGATAATAAGCATTTAACACGATAAGCGAAAACATTTTTAAACTTGGAGGTTATTATGGAAGGATTTTTTGAAATACTATCTAAAGTTAACGATTTTATATGGGGTTTACCATTACTTATTTTACTTGTCGGTACAGGAATCTACTTAAGTATTCGATTAAAATTCATATCCTTTACTAAATTTGGCTTTATTCTGAAAAACACCCTCTTAAAAATGTTCGATAAACACGAACTAGAAGAGGGACAAGTAAGCCCGTTTCAAGCCCTTTCAACAGCCTTAGCTGCGACCGTTGGTACGGGAAATATCGTCGGTGTTTCTGGCGCCATCCTACTTGGTGGACCAGGGGCCGTCTTCTGGATGTGGGTTGCCGCTCTATTTGGTATGTTGACAAAATATTCAGAAGCTACCCTAGCGGTTGCCTATCGTGAAACGAGACCAAACGGAGAAGTGGCCGGGGGGCCAATGTACTACTTAAAAAACGGTTTAAACATGGAATGGCTCGGTAAGATCTTTGCTTTCCTTGCCGCTTTCGCAACCTTTGGCATCGGTAACTCCGTTCAATCCAATGCCATCTCAAATGTACTTTATGAAAATTTCGCAATACCAAAACTTGCTACAGGTATCGTCGTTGCAATTATTGCATTCCTAGTTATTATTGGTGGAATCAAACGTATTGGTGCCTTCACTGAAAAATTAGTTCCCTTCATGGCAGCATTCTATATCATTGGTGCCATTGTCATCTTAGTCATGCGTGCCAGTGCAGTCGGCCCAGCCTTTGCATCAATCTTTAAATATGCATTTACTGCCCGCGCTGCCGTTGGTGGTGGAATCGGTTATACCGTCATGATGGCCATGCGATCCGGGGTTGCTCGTGGTGTATTTACCAACGAAGCTGGTCTAGGTTCCTCACCTATTGCCCATGCTGCAGCAAGTACAGACCATCCAGTACGTCAAGGTATGTGGGGCGTCTTTGAAGTATTTATAGACACCATCCTCGTCTGTACTATGACCGCCCTAGTTATTCTAACAACCACTGCTTGGGAAGCAGAACCAAACGCAGCCACCCTAGTTGCAGACTCCTTTGAACAAGGTTTCTCAGGGGGTCGCTACATTGTAACTATAGGCCTAGTACTCTTTGCCCTATCAACTATTTTAAGTTGGGAATACTACGGTGAAACTTCTGCTCGATTCATCTTTGGCGATGGCTTCGGCAAGGTTTACAAGGTTATCTATATTCCAATCATCGTCCTAGGTGCCACCATCGACCTAGACAATGTTTGGATCATTGCAGACATTATGAATGGACTCATGGCCATTCCAAACTTAATAGGTTTGCTCTTACTTAGCAATGTGGTCATCCGGTTAACTGATGACTTCTTTAAAGATCCTGACCGGATCCGTACTTCTGAGGAAGAGTGGAAACACTTAACCTAAGAGAAAGAAAGAGTAGGTTTTACCTACTCTTTCTTTGTATTTTGTATACTGACATCATTGGGTATCTATTTTTTACAAGCTAGAAAAAGTTTTCAGTAAAAAGGAGGTAAATATGAACACGCTATTTCAAGCGGATCAAACGTGGATTCTGTGGGCCATCTTACTGGGTATTGCAGCTTTAAGTATTTATCTTGAGGAAAAATATGCCTGGGCACAAAAGATTACCGGTGCAATTATTGGATTGATTGGTGCAGCTATTTTAACTAATTTAAAGATTATTCCCATGGAATCACCGGTCTATGACACCGTGTGGGAATATGTCATTCCCCTAAGTATTCCAATGCTACTCTTTAAGAGTAATATGAAGCGGATTCTAACCGAGTCCGGAAGTATGATCATTGCCTTTATCTTTGGTGCACTTGGTACCATGGCCGGAGCAGCGGCAGGATTCTTTCTTCTAAAAAACTATATTCCTGAACTCAATAAGATCGCAGGTATGATGACAGGATCCTATATGGGTGGTGGGGTGAACTTTGTCGCTCTTGCAAGTATCTTTGATATTGATGAGACTTTGGTTAGCGCGACGACAGTTGCAGATAACTTTAATATGGCAATTTATTTCTTAATTTTACTCGGCATTGCACAATCTGCATTTTTCCGCCATCACTTTAAACATCCTCACATTGATCGTGTGGAAGCCAATGAAATGGAAGCAGTGGAACGAGATGTAATCGGAAAACCTGTAACTACAAAGGATGTCGCTTCAGTCTTTGCCGTAGCTACCATTATCGTTGCCATCTCCATTGAAATAGCAAACTTCTTTGCCGGCATCATTCCAACTGAGAACGCATTTTTAAATATCTTAAATCAACTCCTTGGGAATAGCTTCTTAATTATCACTACACTTACCATGGTATTAGCTACAGTATTTCCAACATTCTTTGAAAACCTCAATGCAGCAGAATCTGTAGGGAACTTCTTAATCTACATTTTCTTTGTAGTGATCGGGGTACCGGCGAGTATCTCTATGATTATTAAGACGGCGCCGCTCCTACTCATCTTCTGCTTGATCATGGTTGTCTTTAATATGATATTTCCCTTTGTCGGTGCAAAGATCTTTAAATTATCATTAGAAGAGTCAATTGTAGCTTCCAATGGCAACATCGGTGGACCATCGACAGCTGCAGCCATGGCGATTTCACAAAAGTGGAATGATCTCATTGGGCCGGGTATCTTTGTCGGTCTGCTTGGCTATATTGTAGGAAATTACTTCGGTACCATTATGGGAAATATTTTAGGATAGAGGGATGAAATGAGAGTTTTTAACGGACATTCCGATCTATTGACAGATCTTCACTACCGTAGGTTAAACGGCGAAACCAATGTCTTTGACACGCACTATGCCGAGGATTTTTTAAAGGGCAATGTCCACGGCGCAATCTTTGTCCTTTGGACAGATGAAGCACACCAAGAGGATTATGTCTCCTGGATCAATGCCATGCTAAAATCTGCCATGGCTGAATTTGAAGAGTCGAACTATTTGGTCCAAGTGCGAACAATGGAAGAGTATGACCAAGTGGTTTCCGAGGGCAAAATTGCCGTTTTTCTAGGAATGGAGGGACTAAGTCCCGTAGAAGATGATTTTGCACGCTATCAAGAATTTGTTGAAACTTACGGCGTGCGTCACAGTGGACTCACTTGGAACGAGAAAAATCTTCTTGCCTCCGGTGTGCCGGAAGCAGGCGGACTGACAGAGGCCGGACGAGCGATGGTAAATCTCATTGAGAAACTTGGTGTGATTTTAGATGTGAGTCATCTCAACGACGACTCCTTTTGGGATTTAATAGAGACTGCCAAGGGACCGGTGGTTGCAACCCACTCCAATGCAAGAGCCCTTGCCAGTCACAGAAGAAACCTGAAAGACGATATGATGCTTGCTATCAAGGAGACGGGTGGTCTCATCGGTCTCAATGCAGCGACAGATTTTATCAGCGATGACGAAGATAAACAGGACTTAAAACATCTGGTGGAGATGTTGAAGTATATGAAGAGTGTCGTAGGTATCCATCACGTAGCCTTTGGGTTTGACTTTATGGATTTCTTGCCACTGGAGGCTCAGGGAAGTATGAAGCCGCCGGAAGGTAAGACTGCAACACCTAGAAATTTCCTGAGGGAATCGGATCTTCCAAATCTCATGGAGGAGATGAAACGAGCCGGATTTACACCGGAGGAAATTGAAAGGATTGCCTATAAAAATTGGGAAGATCTCTTGAGAAGAGTTGTTGGTTAAACTTCTATAAAATAAAAAGATCCGGGTTTGTCCCGGATTTTTTTATAGGATGATACTTAGGATGACGCCACAGAGGGCGCCGACGCCAATGAGTTTAATGAGATCGACCTTTCTTCCGTAGGCAATGAGTCCAATGACAAAGGTGATGGCGGGGATAATCTCCACGCCTCCGTTTAAACCATTTGGAAAGAGGGAGGACTTACTCATGGCAATGGCGGCAATGAGAATAAGCCCAATGACCCCCGGACGGATGCCCTTTAAGATGCGATCTAAAATGGCAAATTGACGATCTCGACTAAAGAGGAAGTGTCCAAGAATCATCATGAGGATCAGCTGTGGTGTCACGGCGCCAAGGGTGGCGACAATGGCTCCCGGCATTCCGTAAATTTTCGTGCCTACAAAGGTTGCCGCATTGATGGCGATGGGTCCCGGTGTCATTTGAGAAATGGACACAAGATCTGTAAATTCAGTCATACTAAGCCACATCTCCTCCTCGACAATATACTGTTGTATAAGAGGAATGACGGCATAGCCACCGCCAAAGGCAAGGGCGCCTATCCTTACAAATTGGAGATAGAGTTGCAAGAGCAGGATCATAGTTTAGAGTTCCAATTTCATATCGCCGTCTTTAATCCACTGACGATATTTCATAAATCGGTAGATTATCAGGGACAGAACGGCAGGTAGGATGATGTGGCACAGTAGGATGATGGCAAATAATTTTCCCATAGGCATGGCTCCGCTCATACTCTCAATGGTTCCAATTTGTCCCACAAGTCCACTGGTTCCCATGCCGGCACCAAGGGGTGTGTTTTCAAGTTTAAACACAATGGTTGAGAGCGGACTTAGAATGAGTGAGGCTAGGGTTGGCGGAATCCAAATGCGCCAGTTCTTTACAATGTTTGGAATTTGAAGCATACTGGTGCCAAGTCCCTGAGCAATCAGGCCGTTGAGTCCGTTGTCTCTGTAGGAAATGACGGCAAAGCCAATCATCTGTGCACTACAGCCAATGGTGGCAGCGCCGGCGGCAAGTCCGGATAGGGAAAGCATCATACATAGCGCTGCAGATGAAATGGGAAGTGTCAGTGTCATGCCTACAATGACAGAGACGATGGCGCCCATGATCAGTGGCTGTTGCTCTGTGGCCAGGGTGATGATCTGTCCCAGTCCAATCATAAATCGATTGATGGGCGGCCCCACAAAGGTAGCGACGAACATACCTGTAAGTACAGTGACAACTGGTGTGATGACAATGTCAATTTTTGTCTCACCGCTGATGAGTTTGCCAAATTCCACGCCGACAAGAGTGGCAAGATAGACGCCGATGGGTCCGCCAAGTTCAAAGCCCCCAAGTCCTACGACAGTGGATGCAAAGACAACCAGTGGCGGTGCATGAAGTGCATAGGCAATGGCAACGGCAATGGCAGGTCCCGAGGCCTTTTGTGCCAGAGGCCAAAGGGTTTCATTTAAAAAGGCAATGGACAGTTGATCGCCAATGGTCTTTAAAATAGTCCCTACAAGTAGAGAGGCAAACAGACCATAGGCCATGGCGCCAAGGGCTTCAATAAAGTAAACCCTTGGATCCAGATAGACGTGCTTTTTTTGTAAGAAAGATTTCAATTTTTATCCCCCCAAGTAAAGACAACAATGCCGATTAGACCAAGTAGTAAGATAATAAGTCCGGTATTGATTTTTGTGAAAAATCGCAAAGTAAAGGCAAGGGCCATCATACATACGGAAAACACCGGGTGGATCTCCAGTGCCGCCTGGGCCATATTGTAGACAGTGACAAAGAGCACGGCCGAG
>CAYFQX010000040.1:0-2935 GCA_964345405.1 uncultured Peptoniphilaceae bacterium | reverse complement strand
ATTATCTCGAAAGGCCTGATAAAAGTGGCTGATGGTGAAGATAATGACGATGCAGGGCAGTACGGAAGCTAAGACACTGGTCAGTGCCCCGAGAGGTCCTCTCAGCCGGTAGCCGGTAAGTAGTGAGGCGGAGCTGGCCATGGCGCCGGGGCCGGATTGGGCAAGGGCGACAAGGTCCATCATCTCGCGCTCGTCAATGAGTTTTTTGCGATGGACAAACTCATCCTGAATGATGGGCACAATGGTGTAGCCGCCGCCAAAGGTAAAGGTGTTGATTTTTAAAAATATGATAAAGAGTTCCCAGAGGGAGATCTTTTCTCTTTTAAGATCTGTAGATTTCAAAAATTACCTCCTTTACGGGTTGCTCATCTATAGGTATCATACATGGAAATGGCAAAAAGTAAAAGGCCAATCTTGGAATGGAAATAGGCACCGGGTGATTTGGAATAAATTCTTTCCACCAGGAGCCTTAAATCGTGTAAAAACTGCAGGATTCGTGGTAAAAAATCAAGATTCCTGGGTATAGGTTTTAATAGAGTGAAACAAGAGGAGGCATTACAATGAAAAAACTGGCCGTACTTTTAGCAGATGGCTTTGAGGATATTGAAGCACTGACTGTGGTGGACTTTTGTAGACGCGCAGGTATTGAAGTAAGGATGCTAAGTATTGTGGATAAGCTGGAACTTAAATCAGCTCATGATGTTGTCATAAAGGCGGATGAGCGCCTTAAAGAAGTCAGCGCAAGTGAATTTGACGCCGTCTATCTTCCCGGCGGACTTCCAGGTGCGACAAACCTCAGTGGATCTCAAGAGGTCTTAGATTTTGTCAAGTCTATTCATGACGGGGATAAACTTGTGGCGGCCCTCTGTGCAGCGCCCATTGCCCTTGAAGCGGCGGGACTTTTAGAGGAGGGGAAGTTCACCTGCTATCCCGGTTTTGAAGCTCAGCTTAAGACAGGTGGACGCCAAGATAAGGCAATTGTCAAGGATGGCAAGGTATGGACCGGCATGGGTCCCATGCTTGCGCCCATGATGGCCTTTCACCTCATTGAGGAACTTGCAGGAAGTGACAAGGCAAGGGAAATTCGAGAAGAAACGCTACTTCCTGAATTAAAACTAGCATTGAAAAATGAATTTTAGCCTATTTATTTTGCAAACAAAGTGATATCATAAAGAGATAGGAACTGCTAGTACAGTTCCTATTTTATATTACAGTCTATAAACTACAGTCAAAGAAATGAGGTGACTATGGAAACGGGAAATATTGACCTGACGAAGGGTTCCATTAACAAAGGTTTAATTAAATTTAGTATCCCACTTCTCTTAAGTGCTTTGCTTCAACAACTCTATACCACAGCAGATCTACTGATTGTAGGTCGCTTTGGATCAGATATAGATATGGCGGCGGTGGGCTCAACAGGTGCTGTGACAAACTTAATTGTGGCGCTCTTTATCGGACTGTCCACCGGGGTTTCTGTCCTTACAGCGCAGTATTATAGTAGCGGTCAGCGTAAGAAACTGACTCATGTCGTTCATACAAACTTTGCCATTGCCATTTATGGTGGTTTGGTACTTACGATTTTTACTTATATCTTTGCACCGGCACTGCTTAGAATGATGGGGACGCCGGAGACGATTATGGATGGCGCCGTCATCTATATGCGAATTTTATTTTTGGGCATTATCCCCATTATGGTCTACAACATGGGTTCCGGGGTACTTCGCTCCGTTGGGGACAGTCAGAGACCCTTTAACTTCCTGGCAATTTCTGCCGTATTAAATATCATCCTGGACTTAATTTTTGTTGCTAAGCTACAAATGGGTGCCCTTGGCGCAGGGATTGCTACGGCGGTTGCTCAGTCGGCCTCTGGAATCCTCACCATCTATAGCTTGGTTAAATCCACGGAGATCTATAGACTCAATCTCAGTAAGATTCGCTTTCACTGGGAGAGCTTTAAGGAGATTTTCTACATCGGCTTTCCCGCTAGTATCCAAGCGGCGCTCATCTCCATCTCTAACGTCTTTGTACAGGTAAAGATCAATAGTTTCGGACCGGCAGCCATTGCAGGAAGTGCGGCTTCCTCAAGAGTTGAGGGCTTTGTCCTCACGGCAATTTCTGCCCTCTCTCTGTCTGCAACGACATTTTCAGCGCAAAACTTCGGTGCGAGAAAGCTGGACCGGATTCGCAAGGGCGTCATCTCAATCAATATCATGTCACTGATCCTCTCTCTTACCATTGGTCTAACTGGCAATGCGATGAGAAGGGAAATTGTCACTCTCTTTAATAGTAATCCCGAGGTCATTGACTATGGACAGCGCTTCCTATCCTACATGTTGCCTTGGTTCTGGATGCTGGGTATTTCAAATATTCTGAGCGGATTTATTCAAGGGAGCGGCACCAGTATTCCGCCAATGATCATCTCTACTGTTACTCTCTTTGGAATTCGCCTGGCCTGGATCATGATTATGCTGCCTATTCACCACAGCCTGGACACCATTGCGGCGTCCTATCCGGTCACTTGGGCTGCCAACACCATTTTATTTATCATCTACTATCGTTACGGCAAGTGGCGCGATATTGCCATTGAGCGAATGGAACGCAGGGAGAGTATTCAAGATTAACAGTCACCACTTAGTGGCGCAGTGTTTTTAAGGAGGAGCAAATGAAACAGTACAATATCTATCTCATTGATGCCTTTACGGAAGTTGCCTTTGGGGGCAATCCTGCCGGCGTGGTCTTTCACAATGACGAGCTTTCAGAGGGAGAGATGCAGTCCATTGCCAAGGAAATGAATCAGTCGGAAACGGCCTTTATCTCAAAGATTAATGACACACACTATAAGGTGAGATTCTTTACACCTGTGGAGGAAGTGGATCTTTGCGGACATGCCACCATTGCCACTTTGTGGGGTCTGGCGGTTCTGCAGCACATCCCC
>CAYFQX010000039.1:5089-11650 GCA_964345405.1 uncultured Peptoniphilaceae bacterium | reverse complement strand
GTCTCAAGGCATCCACTTCTTTAAGTCTCAAGCGATCGGCTGCACTTGCCTCTTGGATATAGTCATTGAGTTTGTCGACTCCCTCAATGGGGATAACGCCCTTGATGACCGTCACTAGTTCCTGACCCATCTGATTATTTTTTCGAGCCTCGACGCGAAGTGTCACGCCTTCCGGTTGCGGATTAAACATAATCTTGAAATTTCCCCCACCGTCGGATTTACCCTTGGCAAGGATGGTTGCATTGCGATAGATTGTGATATCTGCATCCGGTGTAGTCTTACCTATCAACAGATTATCCCGATCTGTCACTTCGTTGATCTCAAGTTTAATCTCAGGTGTTGTATGTTGATTTAGTAAATCCTCTTGATAGGAAGATTCCTTGCCGTTTAAATCACGGTAGGACATGACATAGGAGTTTTCCAACCGAGATACATTGGACTGCCCCGGTTTAATCTCTGCATTGATGATGAATTCAAATCGAGGGGCTCGGTTTAACTTCGCCAAGTCATATATCGATACATTGATTAAGCTCTTTCCATCAATGGTTGACTCACTGAGAAAGTAGTCATTTTGATTTAAGTTTTTATTGACAATTTGTTGATTTAATACCTTAAGTTTTGGATCCAACTTAATTGTTGCTGTCATGCTTCGGTAGATTTGCCAGTAGTTATCCGGAAGATCCACTTCAAAGCGATAGGTCAACTTGTCTCCGGCCTTTGCCTTATAGACCGCCGGCTGGATCAGTGTCGCCCTGAAATTTTCTGCAGCATAAGTTGTTGGAGCCAATGTTGTAAATATTAAAAGAAAACTGAATATAAGTATCCATTTTCTCTGTCTCATAGTTCATTCCCCCATTCATCTGAATCTATTATATCATTGAGAAATTTCATATGAATTAAGTCTATGTTACATTTAAGCATCCGTTTAATGGTAAACATCAGTTGATACGCGCCTTTTGAAGCGCTTCTCGCACTCCGTCTTTAAAGGCACGGCTTGAAATGGTGGCACCGGCAACGGTATCCACATCGGAGGTTTGCTCCTTGATCATTTCCTTTGTCAAGGTGTCAAAGGCTCCCTCAGCCACTGCGACATTTTCATTATGATCCAATACATCTATGCGATCCATAAATCCGTCCTTGATGCGAATTTGAACTAGGACGGGTCCGTTTTTGCCCATGCCTTCGCCTTGGTACTGACCCTCTTTGTAAGATTTTTTGGAAGATTCATCCCCAAAGATGAGTTTCGGAGACTCTTTCATTTCACCAAGACTCTTTTCACTAAAAGCCTCTTGATTGGCTAAAGATACTATCAAGAGGAGACATATGATACAAATAAGAGAAATTAAGCTCTTTTTCTTCATTTAGTAACGACCCCTTGTCCTCTATCACATCGACTGCTTCATCCTAATTATAACCCTCTTTGGAAAGGTTTTCAATGTAACTGAAAGATTTGTATAAATTTTGTGTTGAAAATGTGTAAAGGAGGTGAACAATCTCACCTCCCTTTAAATTACTTTAATTTTTTTAGTGAATCGCGCTTGATAATTTGAACCGGTAAGAGCACAGGTTCAGTGGTATTTAGCGTTCCCTCTTCTTCCAATACTTTTAGAAGACTGCGGATGGCAACGGCGCCAAGATCGTAATAAGGCTCCTTGATGGTTGTTAACTTTGGACGGTAGATTTCAGAGAGTTGAGATCCGCCAAATCCTGCAAAGGAGACATCTTCCGGAACGTGGATGTCGTTGTCATAGCAGGCATTCATCAAGTTAATGGCAAGCATATCCTGACTACAGAAGAGTGTAGTGATTTTTCCCGCTCTAATATCATCTTCAATTTCTTCAAAGACGTCCTGAGCGGATTTTTCATCCATCCCCTCCGCATAGATGAGTCGCTTCTTAAGTCCATGTTTTTCCATGGCCTCTTCATAACCCTTGATCTTAAACTTTTCATTGGTGCGGTCCATGTCTTTTCTCAATGTAACATAGGCAATCTTTTCGTGACCAAGATCTGCAATGTAGTCGGTCATTTGATACGCTGCCTCTTCATTGTTAATACTTACAGTGGCAGCTTCGTTGATATTATAGAATCGATTCATGACGACAAATGGAATCTTGGCCTCATTGAGTCGATAGATGAGCTTTTGATTTAAAATTTCAGAAATAATGATGATCCCTTCCACTTGTTTTTGTGCAAGAATGTTTGCAAAGTGAACTTCAAGTTCCGGATCTTCATAGGATGAGGATAGTAGGATATCGTATTTATACATACGTCCAATTTCTTCAACCCCTCTAAGTACTTGAGATACATAGTCATTGCCAATGTCCGATACAATGACGCCAATCAGATTTGATTTTTTAGTTACCAGAGAACGCGCCACTTCATTGGGCTTGTAGTTGAGTACATCAATGGCATGTAGAACGCGTCGGCGAGCCTCCGGACTCACAGGCTTGGAATCGTTGATGACTCGAGATACAGTTGAAATTGATACATCCGCCATTTTAGCAACGTCTTTAATCGTAGATGTCATGATTTCCTCCTAATTAATATAGATTCTAATTGCATTATTTATTACTTTGATAACTGCCGGTAGTTCTCCCTCTTTTTCACCGTCCACATCGATGTTGATCTTCTCATCTGCAGACAGTTCCAGTTTCTTTGTCTTAAAGTATTTAATTCGCTTGTTATTGGTATGGTCGCCACGACCAATGTCTGCCAGAAGCTCCATCAGTTCCGGTACACTCATCTCTTCCACAATCATGACATCAAAGACGCCATCGTGTACTTCCGCATAGGGGGCGATTTTTTTAAATCCTCCCACCGAAGTGGAGTTGGCGATGATAAATAATAGGGCTTGGATCTCCATGTCCACTTCGTCGCTCTTAACTCTTAAGTTAAAGCCCTTACGTTCACCAACAGTAGAGGTAAATTCTCTCAGTCCCTCCAGATAGTAGGCAAGTTTTCCCATCACCGTCTTTTGCTTGGTCGGTGTCGAGTGCGCCACTTCTGTAAACATACCGCCTGCAGCCACATTGATAAAGACCCTGTCATTGACTTCCCCTAAGTCCACATCGAGCACTTTTCCGTTCTTAATCATCTGATAAAAGCCACGAGCGGTGGTGGGTAAGTTTAAATAGGCACCAAAGTCATTGACTGTACCTGCGGGAAGTATGGCAAGATTGGCCGGATTTTTACCATGATAGATCCCATTGACCACTTCATTAATGGTTCCGTCTCCCCCAATACATGCAATGACATCCTCCCCGTTATTTTCCATGGCAAATCGGGTGCCGTCACCCTTTTTTTGAGTAAATAAAATTTCTATTTCTACATCATCCTGGGCCAAATAAGTCAGTAGTTCCTGGGTAATCTCCAGACCAATTTCACGACCGGCACTAGGATTTGCAATAATTTTAATTCGTTTCAATGAATTGACCCTTTCTATCACCATAAGAGTGAGTGAGTTATCGTTACATTTCATTATATCATGGTTTAATCATGAACATAAAGCAAACAGCACAATTCGCCGGCGGATTTATTCACAAAAAAAGGAGGCCGCGCCTCCTTTTCATTACTTATCTCAATACATCTCTTATTGCCTGAGCTACCTCTCTAAAAATATAGAAGTAGTCGAAAATATTGTCTGCATTAAAGGCAATGACTCGAGCGGTGTCAGAAACAGAATCACTAATGGCACCTACGGTACTATTTAAGCGTATCGCCGTTTCATCAATGGTGCGAGTGACATCATCCACTGTTGTGGACATATCGCCCACCGTCAAGGCAATCTTTTCAACTTCAGGTTTTACAACTTCAACAAGTTCAGTGGCATCTGTAGATAGTTTAGATGCATTGTCAGCAATGATTGCTACATTGTCAGTGATAGCAGGAATCTTTTCAACGGTATCATCAATGACCGCTTCATGCTCTGCCAGCTTTTCATTGACTTTTTTGAGTATGCCTACGATATTCTTAAGCACCATTGCCAGGTAAACCAGTGCACAGATTCCGGCAATATAGAGCATAAATCTTAGAATATCATTTAATGATAGTGTAATGCTTGCGTCCATCTAAAATCTCCTTTACGACTCCAAGACTAGAGTAGTGAGCAGATGCTCTTATTTCAACTCGTCCTTGCCTTCTTTAACTTCTTTTTTTACCTTATCTGAAGTATCTTTTACAGAGTCTGCAATTTTAGAGCCACTTTTTTCCAATTCTTTTTTAGTTTCCTTTGCTTGTTTGGAAGCCTCTTCAGCTAATTCCTTACCGGATTTTTCAACGGTATCCTTTGCTTCCTTCACTTCAGCCTTTACTTGTTTACCTTCTTCACGAACGATATCGCCAATGGCTCTAGCCTTTGCCTTTGCCACTTCAATATTATCCTTGGTTTCATCAGCCTTTACACTTGCTTGAAGACGTAGATCTTCATAGGTATCTCTTACAGCTTCTCCGGCTTCTTGAGCTTTTTGAGAAAGTTGGTCTTTTGCTTCAAGGCCCATTTCCTTTGCTTGTTCAGCATATTCTTGAGATTTTTCCTTTATATCTTCACGAGTTTTTTCACCAGATTGAGGCGCATAGAGTACACCCAGTGTCGCACCGGCTAGAGCTCCTAGTAGGATCTTTCCGGATGTGTCGATAAAACGTTCACGTTGATATTGTCTTCTTCTTGCTTCGTATAATTCAAATAACATGTTTCGCCTCCAATTTCTTCATTTACTGTTAATTTAACTATACCCACCGTCCCAGTCATCAATCAAAAATAGTCAACTCTGGCCATTTTAATCAATTTATAGATAAAGCACAAATATATTTTAGATTGATTTGGGTAAATGACAAGTGTATGATATACTATTAAAGTTAAGTCATAAGTTAGTTAGAATAAGAGAGGTGAACTATGATTGATATACACACTCACACCTACTATTCTCCAGATAGTATGACACCGATTCGCAAAAATATTGAAGCGGCCATTGACAAGGGCCTAAGCTTATTAGTGACCTCAGATCACATTGACCACTATGCCGATCCCAATCATCCCCTACTGACTCATTTTAATACTGAAAAGTATTTTAATGAACTTCGCAGCTTGCAGGATGAGTATAAGGATAAAATTCAACTACTCATCGCCGTTGAAATTGGTTTGCAACCGGATGCCTGTCAGTGGAATGATGAATTTATTAAATCCCACGACTTTGACATGGCCATTGGCTCCGTTCACTGCGTAGGTCACGAGGATGTCGCCAGAAATCGAAGGGAACTTTTGAAAAATCCTACCGACTGGGTCGACCGGTACTATGAGGAAATGCTTGAGAGTGTAAAGCACACTCACAATTTTCATATACTGGGCCACATCGACTATATTGATCGCTATTTTGCCGATCGCTCCCTCATCCCAAACTACAACAGATACTGGGAGATCATTGAGGCCATCTTAAGGGAAATTATTCGCACCGACCGAGGAATTGAGGTCAATACCGGCGGTATGCGTCGTAAACTTGGCTACAATAATCCCAAAGACGAAATCATCAAGATGTACTACGATCTTGGCGGACGAATCATTGCACCATCAAGCGATGCCCACAGGCCGGAGGACATTGGCTGGGGAATTAAAGAGGTTGAGTCACTACTTTTAGATATCGGCTTTGATCACATGACCATCTTTAAGGATAAAAAACCCGTGGAAATTCCATTGACCTGAAATTAAGAAGCAGTTTTCTGCTTCTTTTTTTATTTTCCCTTTATTTTTTTAAATTTTCTGTTATAATATTAAAAAGTGGTAAACGTTCATGTAGTTTTTTTAATTACATTATAGTTTTTGGAGGTATTATGAATTTTACACTAACTGAAAAAATCCTAGAAAAACATCGACTTCACGGAAACCTCGTTCCCGGCGAAGAAATTGCCATTAAAGTTGATCAGACACTGACTCAGGACAGTACCGGAACCATGGTCTATCTACAGCTGGAGGCAATGGATGTCCAGGAGATTCAGACCGAACTTTCCGTGGCCTATATCGATCATAATATGCTCCAAGCAGGTTTTGAAAATGCAGACGATCATCGATTTATTAAATCTGCCGCAAATAAGTACGGCCTTGTCTTTTCAAAACCGGGTGGCGGCATTTGTCACCAAGTTCATTTAGAGCAATTTGGCAAACCCGGAAAGACACTTCTAGGCTCCGACTCCCACACACCAACCGGCGGTGCGCTTGGCGCACTGGCCATTGGTGCCGGTGGACTTGATGTTGCCGTCGCCATGGCCGGCGGTTACTATTATCTTTCCGTGCCGAAAGTATTTAATATCGAACTGACCGGCGAACTTACACACAACGCCAATGGCAAGGATGTTATCCTTCACATTTTAAAGGAACTCACCGTCAAGGGTGGCGTCGGCTATATTATGGAGTATACAGGTGAGGGTGTAAAGAGCTTATCTGTCACCGATCGTGCAACCATCTGTAATATGGGCGCAGAACTTGGCGCAACCACTTCCATCTTTCCATCCGATGAAAATACACTGGACTATTTAACTCGTCAGGGACGAAGAGAGGACTATATTCCCCTT
>CAYFQX010000039.1:1120-5079 GCA_964345405.1 uncultured Peptoniphilaceae bacterium | reverse complement strand
GAAGGTGCTCACTATGATGCTCATCTAAGATCAATTTAAATGAGATTAAACCTGCCGTGGCAAAACCTCACAGTCCCGATGCGGTGGAACTGGTTGAAAACTTAGATAAAATCAAAGTTAATCAAGTGGCCATCGGCTCCTGTACAAATTCCTCCTACCGTGATCTCATGCGCGCTGCAAAGATACTAAAGGGAAGAAAAGTTCATCCGGAAGTGGATCTTGTCATCTCCCCCGGATCCGCAAGAATTTTAGATACACTTATTGAAAACGGAAGTCTGGCGGTCTTTATTCAAGCAGGAGCACGAATTTTGGAATCCTCCTGCGGACCGTGCATCGGCATGGGACAGGCACCAGAATCCGGCGGCATCAGTGTACGCTCAATGAATAGAAACTTCAAGGGTCGCTGCGGCACCATGGACGCCTCGGTCTACCTTGCAAGTCCTGAAACTTGTGCTGCAACAGCTGTCATGGGATACCTCACCGATCCCAACGAACTTCCTCCACTAAGTATTATGGAAGAGCCTACACTCTATCCCGACACCGATTCCTATCTCATCCATCCGCTCCCAAAGGCCAAGCGGCTTAAGGAAACCGTCATGGGACCCAATATTAAACCTTTCCCAAAGTCAAAACCACTCACCGATACTCTGGAAGGTGTGGTTCTCTTAAAGGGTGGAGACAATATCACCACAGACGATATCTGTCCTTCCAATGCAAAGCTCCTTCCCTACCGCTCCAATATTCCCCATCTCTCCAACTTTGCCTTTAATACTCTAGTCGACAATTTTAAGGAACGCGCCGAAGTTCACGGCGGAGGCTTTGTCATTGGTGGGCAAAATTACGGACAGGGATCCAGTCGCGAGCACGCAGCTCTTGTGCCACTTTACTTGGGACTCAAGGCCGTAATCGCTAAGAGTTTTGCACGAATTCACAGAAGCAATCTCATTAACTCAGGCATTCTGCCATTGATTTTTGTAGATGAAAACGACTACGACACCATTGATGAAATGGATGAACTTGAAATACACAATCTCCACAAGATCCTTGAAGAGGATGGCCAAGTGGAACTTTATAATCGTACGAAGAACCGACAAATCCCACTAAATCTAAATCTCTCACCAAGAGAACGGGAGATTTTAATGAAAGGTGGGTATCTAAACTATGCAAAGACTCATAGACCGGGAGGCGTAAAATGAGACACGTCACATTATTAACAGGCGACGGCATTGGTCCTGAAATTACCACTGCCACTAAGAAAGTATTAGATGCTGCAGGTGCTGAACTTGCCTTTGATGAATTTATCGTTGGAGAGACATCCTTTAAAACCACCGGCGAACATCTACCGGAGGAAGTCTTTGATAATCTTGAAAAAAATAAACTGGCACTCAAGGGCCCCATCACCACCCCCATTGGCCACGGATTTCGCAGTTTAAATGTACATTTACGCAAGAAATATGATCTCTACGCGAATGTCCGCCCCATTAAGGCACCGGGCCCCATCCCATTAAAATTTGATGGTGTCGACCTTGTCATTTTCCGCGAAAACACAGAGGACCTCTATGCCGGCGTGGAACAAAAGATATCCGATGATGAATTTCAAAGTGTCAAAATCATCACCAGCAAAGCAACTCGCCGCATTGCCAAGGCTGCCTTTGACTATGCTGTGGCTCACCACCGCAAGAAGGTGAGCATCGTTACCAAGGCAAATATTATGAAACTTTCCGACGGACTGTTTCTTCGAGTTTGTAGAGAAGTTGCCAAGGATTATCCTATGATTGAAGTTGAGGAAGTGCTCGTAGACAATATGGCCATGCAATTGGTGCTCCATCCGGAAAAATATGATCTCATCCTCACACAAAATCTCTATGGAGACATCCTATCCGATCTAAGTGCTGGACTTGTCGGTGGCATCGGCCTTGCACCGGGGGCAAATATCGGTGAAGACATGGCAATTTTTGAAGCGGTTCATGGTTCTGCTCCGGATATTGCCGGTAAAAATATGGCAAATCCAACGGCCATGATCTTGAGCAGTTGCATGCTCCTTGACTATATCGGCCAACAAAAAATCGCCGACCGAATTCGCAAAGCACTGCATAGAGTCTATGAAACTCCTGCCAATTATCCTGCAGACCTTGGCGGCAATATAAGCACGACAGGTTTCACAGATCTTGTCCTTTATGCATTGGAGGAAAGTTATGCTAAATAATCACGACCGCATCAAAGTAAGTGAACTTGCCAAGGAAGTTGAGAGTGTCAATGTCCTGAATAAAGAGCTCTACGATCAATACGACATCATGCACGGACTGCGCTATCGCAACGGCACCGGCGTCCTTGTAGGGCTCACACGCATCGGGGAAGTCAAGGGTTATGAGCTCATTCATGGCGAGAAAATTCCCTCCAAGGGGGAACTGCGCTATCGCGGCTACAATATCTTTGATTTTGTTGAAGATATTCAAGCCACCAATCGCTTTGGCTATGAGGAAATCACCTACCTCCTGCTCTTTGGTAAACTTCCCACGCCAAAGGAGTTGAGATACTATCAGGAGCTCTTACTTGAAGCCAGACAACTTCCCCACCAGTACTTGGAAGATGTAATCTTTAAAATTCCAAGTAGAGATATTATGAACAAGATGATGTGCGCCGTGCTCAGTCTCTATTCCTACGATGAGGAGCCGGACAATGTCGATACTGAAAATGTCTTGCGACAATCCATCGGTTTACTTGGTAAAATATCCATGATCATGGCCTATTCCTATCAGGCAAAAATTCACTACTTAGACGGCGACTCTCTGGTCATTCATGCGCCGGATCCAAGATACTCCACTGCAGAAAACATCCTTCACTTGACAAGAAAAGATTCAAGTTTTACTGATCAGGAAGCTAAGTTGTTGGATCTGCTCCTTGTGCTCCACGCTGAGCACGGCGGCGGTAACAACTCGGCCTTTGCAACGCATGTGGTCACCTCTTCAGGTACAGACACCTACAGCGCCATCAGCACAGCCATGGGATCTCTCAAGGGACCGCGCCACGGTGGTGCCAATCGGAAAGTTGCTGAGATGCTCAGCTACATAAGTAGAAATATACGAAGTTTAAATCACGAAGAGGATATTAAAAACATCCTCGTAAAAATTTTAAAGGGCGACGCCTTTGATAAAAAGGGACTGATCTATGGCATGGGACACGCCGTCTATACGCTGGAAGATCCTCGAAGCACACTCTTAAAGAGACAGGCACAAAAGCTTGCTCAGGTCACAGGTTATGAGGGTAAATTTGAATTCCTGCAAAGCATTGAGCGACTTGCCGGTCCCCTCATTCAAGAGCAGAAGGGACTGGATTATCCCGTATGTAGCAATGTGGATCTCTATGCCGGTCTTGTCTATGAAATGCTTGGACTGCCCCAAGAACTCTTTACCCCACTCTTTGCTGTCTCCAGAATGGCCGGTTGGTGTGCCCATCGTCTGGAACAAATTCAAGATCCTAAGATCATTCGCCCGGCCTATGTCACATTAGATTCCAATAAGAAATACGTCGCCATGAAAGATAGATAATAAAAAAGACGCTCCAATGCGTCTTTTATTTTATGAAAAATCTCAGCGGAAAATCCACCGCCTCCTCTGCATAGTCAATGCCCACGCGCTTGGCAATGCCAATGTCAAATTTTGATTTAGACAATTCTTCCTCTTCAATCCACAGTGTATTTCCTGTCAGGCTTGTCCCTGAGAGCTCAGTTGTGATTCCCATGGCCTGGGTGAGTTTCCCCGGTCCATTACTTAAATTATTAATTTGAGTTTTTGTCAGTTCACGCCAATGTCTATGATATCGACGCATGGCAACTTTATCGTCCTCATCAAGGATCTCTACTCCTCTGAGCATAATAGCCTCAGGCACGCCTGCCCTCTCCGTGACCACATTCATCACATGGTGAAGTCCGTAGACAAGATAGACATAGGAAAGCCCAC
>CAYFQX010000039.1:0-1110 GCA_964345405.1 uncultured Peptoniphilaceae bacterium | reverse complement strand
ATAGGGGCTGTACGCTCTGTCGGTTTGCCACTGTAGGAATGCGCCGCCTTGTCCCTTGTGCCAAGATAGGCCTCCACATCCACAATTCTCCCGCGACAAATCTCACCTTCCATCTGATGAACCAGGATCTTTCCTAAAAGATCCTTGGCCACCGTCACCGTATCTCTCATATAAAAATCTTTCGGCAATTTCTTTGCTGAATTCATTCCACTTACCTCTATCAATTATTTATGAAAAAACTCATGGAAATCAAGTGACTCCATGAGTTTTTTAATGACTACTTTAAAAAGGACGCTTCCCTTGCGTAGCGATCCATGGTTTCAATTTCTTCATCGGTAAAACCAATGGACTTTGCAATTTCTATTTCGTTGAGCAAATTCGTGTCACTTACAGTTGTATTGTCTGAATTTAGTGTCACGCGAACCCCTTTCTTGTAGAGCTCATAGATGGGATGTTCATCAAAAGTAGGATACATCTTGGTGTCGATATTGGACTTGATGCACACCTCTAAAGTAATTCCCTCATCCACAAGTCGCTGGATAAGTTCCAGATCCTCAATGGAGCGCACGCCGTGGCCAATGCGCTTTGTACCAAAGTCCAGTGCCGCCTTGACACTTTCCGGACCGTCCGCTTCGCCTGCATGAATGGTTCGAGGCAGTTCATATTCATTGACTAAATCAAACAATTTTTTATGATCTGCTGTTGGATAAAGTGCCTCCGCACCGGCAAGATCAATGGCACAGACCACCGGTCCTAAATATTTTTTCACCATCTCAACGGTCTCAAGATTATCTTCAAACTTACCACCGCGCATCATACATAAAATCAGACCCGCTCTAAATTCCGGCATGGCAAGTCTTGCCTTTTCAACCCCTTGGATGGCAGCCTCTACCACTTCACTTTGGCTCAAACCGCCAGCAGTGGACAGCTGAGGTGCAAATCGAATTTCCGTATACTCCAGTCCCATCTCATTTAAATCTTCAATAAGTTCAAAGACCACTCGAGTGATGGCATCCGCTCTTTGAAGGACCTTCAGTGGCATATCAAAAGTTGCAAGATAATCATTTAGGGACGCAGCTTCCTTTGGCACAGTCATCTTTTTAGCTAAAG
>CAYFQX010000038.1:5126-11889 GCA_964345405.1 uncultured Peptoniphilaceae bacterium | reverse complement strand
ACGGCATGAACTTTAAGTACTTTCCCGAGCTCACCTGGCGCTATGCCTATCTCTACTTTTGGCTCGCCTCCTTTATCATTACCGTAGCCATGTTGTGGTATTTTAAGAAAAAGGGATGGCTTGGCAATCCGAAAGACTAGCTCTGTATTGTATCCAATGTTTACTGTGTTATATAATATGACTACAGATTTTAGATTTTAATAGGACAGGTGACGCTACTTAGCATCTCATAAAATCTACTTATAGTCATGCTTGAAACAGTATCCTGTCTAGGACAACTTCTCTATCGCCTGCATGACAATAGCCACTTGTCACTGCTACTTAAGTCATGAAATCTGTAGCAATCGAGGGATCAATGATTCCTCGATTTTTTTATACGGCGCGGGCCAACCCTTAGATAAACTTTTTTTATATCTATACAAAATTCTCTCCCCTTCTGATAAAATGAACCTAAGTACGTGGACACCGAATTGAGTTTAATCATCTAATACTAGACTCGTTCTTATGAAAACATTTTCATAGAGGAAGTTATGAAGTGGAGAAATAAGTTGATTCCCCTGCTCCTCGTCTTGATGCTCATCTTGACACCCGGACTGGCTCAGGCACAGAACTTTGTCGATGTGGAGGGGCACTGGGCAGAGCAGAATTTGATTCTCTCTTTAGAACTACATTGGATTCAAGGGGACGGCACCGAAAGACTGGATCCGAATCGCGCCATGACGCGCGCCGAGTTTGTCACCATGGCCTACCGAACCCTTGAGCTTGACAAACTGCCCATAGAGGGCGAGGTCCGTCATGTGGATCTGGGCGTCGTTCCCTGGGCGGAGGATATCCTTCTCAAGTCGGATCGCTTGGGCATCTTATCCATTGCCTTCCCGGGAAATACCCTTGAGCCTAATGAAGCCATTTACCGGGAGCAGGCCGTCGTCCTACTGGATCATATAAGTATTTTAAAGAATATCCTATCAAAGGGCGAGGATCCAAAGCTTGCTACTGAACTTGCAGCCGAGTTAATGGAGTAAAAGTCAGCTATTAGACAGGACTTTAGCCGCTTAAATTTTACTGATCGAGATGAATTTACTCCGGCATTTATCTCTTCAATTGAAGATTTCTATCAAGAAGGTATCATTAAGGGACACGACGACGGGCACTTTGGCCCTAGGGAATCCCTCACAAGAGCTCAAGTGGTGAGCCTGCTTCTTCGAACTTTGAACGAGGAACCTGTATCCCTTGCCCCCGATGCCGTCAGCATTTTAAAAGTCGACGGCAAGACCTATCTTGCCGATCCTTATACCGGCGAACCCATCCTGCGCTCTCAAGTCAAGGGCGGTCGTCTGAAGGCAAATGATACCATCTATCTACTCAATTTCGATGGAACGCTTAAAAGTGGACTCTTTAAAGAAAATGGCGAGACCTTCTATGCTGAAGCAGATAAGGGCTTGGCAAGAGGCTGGAGGGAAATTGACGGCAAGCATTACTACTTCTCCCCCTGGACTACCGTATGTATCGGGACGGAATTTTCTCCACGGGCAAACATGTCTACTGGTTTGGCAAGGACGGTGCCGTACAGGAGGGCCATCGCCGAGGCGGCCATGCAAAGCTGAGCGTATATTGGCACTATCCAACGCCGGAAGAACTTTCAAATAAGTGGCTAGAAGGAGATAATCAACAACTTCGCTTCCGCGGCCAGAAGATTGCAAACTTTGCCGCCTCCTTTGAGGGTCGCCCCTTCCACTGGTTTGGCACTGATCTTAGAAACCCTGCCGGCGTCTATTGTTGCGGTACCACTTATTCTACCTATAGGGAATTTGGCATTCATATTCCGGGACCTGATGATGTCGATATGCGAAAGCACAAGGGCTACGAGATGGTTCGCGCCCAACACGAGTGGGCCTCTCGCTATGGCGGCTACAAAATCCCCGCCGATTTTGATCAGATTTGGCCGGGAGACTTGGTCTTTATTTACAGTCCGAATTTCTACCTTGGCTACAATCACGTGGGAATCTACATGGGTAAAAACGGCAACACACCCTACTACATCCATGCCGCACTAAAGAATGGACTTGCCGTTGAAAATCCCTACAAGATGATTCGCGAGACCGGACGGATCTTTAACAGTAGCTTCGTTCGCTACAACACCGACGCCAATCCGGGAAATGGCACCATTCCTAAAAAATAAAAAAAGAGCCTCTCGGGGCTCTTTTTTATTAAGTAAATTTCCTTGAACCGGATTCGTTTGAACTCAGGGAATATTTCATCTACTAATTATTTAAAAATTTCAGCATCTAACTCATCCTATTCATCTGTTTCAATAAAAAAGCTCCCTGAGGAGCTTATTTGTTTGCCGCAAAGACGGATTTTGCCTGAAGAGCCAGGATAACTGCCGGGATAAAGCAGATTAAACTGAAGACCGGTAGTCCCATGGCGCCACGACTGTTTAAGATGACACCGCCAAGGGCAGAGCCACCCATAATGGAGAAGTTTAAAAAGCTCGACTGCATTGCGTTGGCAATGGCCTTTCCTGAAGCCACTTGACGTGAGCAAGCCGCCTGATAGAGAGAGGACAGCGCACCGTAGCCATAGCCCCAGAGAAAGAAAGTTAGATAGGACAGTAAATTACTTCCCTTAAGAAGCAGTAAGATCACCATGGCGATGGCACTGATGAGAATATTCATCACCGTTAGCTCTCGTAAGTGATGATCTGCAAACTTCGCTGAAATATAGATGGCCGCTCCACTTCCAATGCCGTGGAGAAGTTGCGCCGATGCAATACTTCCAGTGTATTGAATGCCCTTGGCAACGGCAGTGATATAAACATAGATCCCGTAGTGACCTACCATGGTGAGGATGGTGAGGATGAGAATTTTTTGGATGTTTTTATTCTTTAAGATGGACCAGGCGGAATTTTCCTCGGTCTTTTCCTCGCCACCAAGTGGCGGTACAAAGATCAGACTTAGGACGAGGATAATCCCCGCAATGGCAGCAATGGCAAAAAACGCCATGTTCCAATTCAATTCTGTGCCAATATAAGTGATTAAGGGAAGTCCCACCATGAGTCCAATGGTTGCACCTCCCATGATGATGGAGATGGCACGTCCCTGATACTCAGGGGTGCAGAGGCGAAGTCCATAGGCGGTGATCATAGGCCAGGTCATCCCCACTAAGATTCCTGCAAAGAGACGAGCAATCAGCACGACAGTAAAAGAACTGGTAAGTCCAATGATGAGATTTAAGACTAAAATCCCACCCAGTAAAAAGGCCAGCAGTTTCTTGCGGTGAATGTGAATCATCTTGGCAGTCAGAGGAATGGAGCAGATCCCCGATGCAACGGCATAGACACTAAAGACCAGACTTGCCCGGGACAGCTCCACATTGAAAAACGACGCCATCTCAGGTAGAAATCCTGAGGGAGCAAGTTCCACTAAAATAAGTAAAAAGGTAACAAAACTCTGTAAAATTAAGATATGAATTGGGAATTTTTCTCTTGTATTTTCCATGAACTCTCCTTTGAAACAAATTAGATGCGCTCCAATAGCCAATGGGCAAAGTCAATCATGTGATGGGATTGATCTGTTCTTAAATAGCTGGGGTCCAGCCAGCCCGGTCCCAGACGCAGGCGGTCCAGGCCATCGGAATCCTTAAAAATTTTAAATAATAGCAAATTATCAGTCAGTCCCTGAGTAACAAAGGCATCAATCCCCAAGTCGTCGTCCAGATCATGGTAGAAGATACTTAGGTACGATCTCAAGTCAAAGGGAATGATCACATCCTCGCAGAGGGACTCGTAATATTTCGCTGCACGCTCCCCGTGCCCGACATCACAGGAATCATCAATGCGGCGCGTATCGTGTAGACTTGCACAGGCACCCAGCTGATCCAGTTCCCACTCACTTAGGCCGTAGTGGCGCCCCAGTAACAGGGCATGGACCAGGACTCTCTTTTGATGAGGTCGTCCGTGAATCATCGAATCCGGATGAGTAAAGTTTATCTTACGATCCATGAACTCCGCCCACTTTTCATAGTGAGATTTAATTTCATGGAGCCAATGTTCAAAGATCTCCATTTTTAATCAACTCCAGTAATTTATCCAATTAAAAGCAATCAGTCAAACTCGTATCGATCTCTATTTACAATCATCTTAACAACTTCGTAGGCCTGAATCCTCAGTTCTCCGTACTTCATCAAGCCCACAAACTGCCCATGGCTCATGGGAATCTGCACATAGGCAAGTGGGGCCCCTTCCGGCACAATGAGTCCGTTGTCCCTCTCACTGCCCAGACGATAGATACCTGTAATCAAGTAGTCGCTCTTGGTCGAGGCCTTAATTTCAAGTGACTTAGACACGCTCTTTCCCTTGGGCACTTGAAATGGAAACTTCCTCTCGCCAAGTTTGTCCGGACTGTAGCCGGCAAGTTTTGAATAGACAGGCTTCGGCGCACTTTCACGCTTTGACTGCTGAATCAACTTGTAGAGATTTCCGTTTTTCACAGATTCAGCCATAGCGAGAAACTCCTCCACACTGAGATAAAAGTCCAGTGTAAACTCCTGGCGATTTCCCTGAGCAGGATCGTACTTCACAAACCGAAAAAGCATCTTTCCAATGCCAAGGGGACGGTCCACAAGCTCTACAAAACAGTTTTTTGCATCCAGTCGTGTAAAGTTATAATCGTAATACTTTAGATCTTCCACGGCTAAATCCACTCCCTCCGAAGATAAAAACAGCACGGCTCTTCACTTTTAAATTCAAGTACACAAGCTAAATTCACTTGATCCATATAATATTTTACCACAGTGAGATGTAAACTTTTCATCTTAAAGAAGAATGTGATAAAATAACATGAGAATCATAAAGATACTATTCAATAAAGGAGAAATACACATGGAAAGATATATTGGTACAACGGCTCGTGGGATTCGAACCCCCATCATTCAGTCCGGTGACGACTTGATAAACATTACATTTGACTCCGTCACCAAGGCACTGGCCTCTGAGGGAATTGAAATGAGAGATCGAGACATTGTATGTATTACCGAATCCCTACTTGCAAGAGCACAGGGAAACTTCGCCACTTTAGAACAGGTGTCTAAAGACATTAAGAGCAAATATGTGGATGAAATCGGACTGGTCTTTCCCCTACTTAGCCGAAATAGATTCCTATCCATCTTACAAGCAGTGGAGATGACCGGACTCAAGGTCTACATTCTACTCTCCTATCCTTCAGATGAAGTAGGCAATCAACTGATGGATGAGTCCTCCCTCTATGGTAAGGACATCAACCCCTACACTGACACACTCAGTGAAGCGGAATACCGTAAGATTGTAGGCGATACTTATGCCCACGGATTTACAAGTGTAGACTATGTTCAACTCTACAAGGACACCGTTACCGGCGTTGAAATTCACTTTTCAAATTATCCAACCACTATTTTAAACTACACCAAGGACGTCCTCGTCTGTAATATTCACAGACGCCACCGCGTCAAGGAAGAGCTGAAAGAAGCCGGTGCCAACCGCGTCTATGGCTTAGATGACATCCTCAACTCTCCCGTAGATGGCAGCGGATTTAATGAGGACTACGGCATCTTAGGCTGCAATCTCTCCGACCACAACAAGATCAAACTCTTCCCTCGTGACGGTCAACCTTTTGTCGAAGCATTACAGAAAAAGTTCATGGAAGAATGTGATCGTGACATCGAAGTAATGATCTACGGTGACGGCGCCTTTAAGGATCCTCAGGGAATGATTTGGGAACTTGCCGATCCCGTCGTCTCTCCGGCCTTTACCAGCGGACTTGAGGGAACACCGGACGAACTGAAGATGAAGTTCCTAGCCGATACCGAGCTCTCCCACTTAGATGCTGCAGAAGCCCACAAGGCACTTCTTGAAAAAATTGCACAGCACAACGAGTCAAATGTAAAGCACAAGGAAGCCTCCGTCGGGACGACCCCTCGCCAACTGACCGATCTTGTCGGATCTCTTGCAGACTTAATTTCAGGTTCCGGCGACAAGGGAACTCCTGTCGTCTATGTTCAAGGTTACTTTGACGACTTTTCAGACAATTAAATTAAATTTGAAACGAGCCCGTGGATGGCTCGTTTTTTTATTACCGTATTGGATGGAGCTGGTATCGTCTAAATTCATCTCTAAAATCGAGTGATACTAAGAAATTTTAATCACACCTCACAAACCATCCGCTGTGCACTGCAAACGACAGATCCCTCCCTAAAATGTATTGCATCTTACCGTTCGCCGGTAGTTTTACACGACTCATTTATATGTTCAAGTATGGACCCAGTGGAAGTTTACAGATTCAACCACTCTCTAGATTTCTTAAAAATCATGACACCCTCATCCTATAAGTGTCAAAATCCCTCTTTTTTTTACCTATGAATTCCACAAATTTTCCCAAAAATATTTTCAAAAACCATAGGTAAAATTTCACTCTCCTTGCAACTTATAGGGTGGAGGGAAATATCGATTCAATTAATTGGATAGAGTTACCTGTCTAGGCTGCTTGGCTCGTTTTGATACCTTCTATGAATCTTTCAGTACTTAAATTCAATAGAGTTCCGTTCATCACGATCCCCATAAATTGAGAAATCTAATACCTATGGTATACAAGATCATATAAGATGAGAATTTTTCATAGCATTTTTAGTGAATGAAATTAAATTTAGATAATTCTGCAATAAATTGTGTCAATAAAAATGAAATTTTAACTAAAAATAGCTATAATTGTATACATAACAATTAGCTGTACTC
>CAYFQX010000038.1:4522-5116 GCA_964345405.1 uncultured Peptoniphilaceae bacterium | reverse complement strand
CCTTCACGTCTACCAGATACGTCTCAGCTTAGAGCAACTCTCGATACAATTAGCTGTACTCTATGCAGAGGAGGACGACATTCGAGCCATTGAAGAAAATATCAATATGCAGACAAGTATTGAAAATGACGAACAATATATTAAGACATTTTTAGAACTGGATCGTGAATTTCATCTACTCATAGCAAGAGCCGGTAGAAATGATCGACTTTATTATTTAATGACAAATATATATGATCATTTTGCACGTTACGACCTGCTTTCAGGATTTCAAGGACGACTTCAATTTGCCATCAATGACCACTTGGATATCTTTAATGTATTAAAAGATAGAAACAGTGCCTTGGCATCCAGCTATATGGTTCGCCATTTAGAAAGTATACATAGCGTCTTATCCTATGATCTGCCTAGAAAACTCAAATAATTTTATAGAGCATCGGGATAAGTTAAATCGAGATTCTAAATAAATATTTATGATATAAAGATTAAAAATCCCAGTTAACATCGGTGATTAGAGGTTTTTACTCCTCACTTTAAACTCTACTTATAGAGCTAGTCCACATCATGTATTGCACCTCTGATCTCTTGAACCAG
>CAYFQX010000038.1:309-4512 GCA_964345405.1 uncultured Peptoniphilaceae bacterium | reverse complement strand
CCAGTTGATAGCCCATCTTTTCATAAAGTCCCCTGTGTTGGGTGAGGATGTGCATTTCATCGACACCACTTTTTTCCTCAGCATAGTGAATGAATTTTCTAGACAGTCCCTGTCCACGGTAAATTGGATCTACCCAGACCATGGCAATGAAGCGGTCCAGGTCTTCCTTTGGGATGTAGTCCTGATTGACGAGGGTGAAAAACCCGGCGATGTTTTCACCATCTATGGCATAAAATATGCGAGCATCCGGCCCAGTGTCTTCCTTACTTCACCTGTCTTTAGGGTGTTTTCCAGATGTCTCGCCGCGTCCCAGTCCACGCCCTTTAAATACGCCAGCAGTCTCTCCTCTTGCACTCTACCTGTGACTTCAATAATTTCAAAACTTCACTCCCTATCTCAATCCATTAATTGCTTTTATAGCTCTATTTAAAAACCCGCCCCGATCATGGGGGCGGGCTTTATTTAGGCAGACTAATCCTCTTTAGAAATAGCTTGCATTGGACAACTGTCCATGGCTTTATCTGCCTTTTCCAAGCTAGTTTCAGGAACTTCCTCATCAATGGCAACGGCAACGCCTTCATCAGTCATTGAAAAGACTTCAGGGCAATTGTTGACGCAGATACCACAGCCAATACAATCATCATTGACGATATATTTCATAAAATTACCTCCTATTTGTCTTCACTCACTAAGAGCAGCGCCATCTTAAATGGTTCTTCAGTCTTTAGCCAGTGAAGTACATCCTTTGCAAAGAAAAAACTTTCACCTGCTTTAATTTCATATTCCCTACCCTCATAGCCAATGCTTGCCTTACCTTCGAGAGCAAAGAGGATAGCATCCCAAGGGGCTGTGTGCTCCTTAAGACCTTGGCCACCGTCAAAGGCCATGAGCATAAATTTCATTTTATCATTGATTGCAAGTTCAGTCTTGTTAATTTTACCCTCACTATAGGAAATAAAATCGACAAGTTTAAAAATTTCACCTGCTTGGATTTTATTAATCTTCTTGACCTCCTTGAGCTTTTTCCACAGCTTTACTTGAAAATGGTGTCTTTAAATTATTTTGCCACCAGTTCGTAGTGGAAGGGATCTTTCATGAGGGCTTGAAATCCAGTGCCCTCTAACATCCCATCCATGACAGCCTTTCGCAGAATATAGTAGTTTGTTCCATCTTCCTGGGGCCAATAAATTCCATGGATATCTCGAGTCATCATCCAGGCAAGTTTTGTTTCGCCCTGCTCTGTCAACTGATTGATGCGGTCACAGGGCATGCCGTTGACAAAGAAATCCTCGAAATATTTATAGATGCCCTCAAGATCCGGCGCTCCCTTGGGAGCATTTTCCCTGCCAAAGTCAAAAGCCTGTAACTTAAGTTCCTCCAATCGACTTGGATCCTCCTCAAGTACATTGACGATAAAGTTTGCATAGCGCTCTTCCCCATCGGCAATACGCGCCTGAAGCCAAGCGTGAATATTTCCCTCATCAATGACATCTTCAAGCGGGGGAAGTTCTTTTAGTTCGATCGGTGCATCTTGAACCCAGCCCCTTTTCTCAGCTAGAGCTGAAAGAGTCGCCGTCAACTTCTCTTGATTTCCTATCTTTTCATACAGCCAGTAGTGAATTGGCCCTAGAAATGCACTCATCTTACTTCCTGCTTTCAGCAATTCTCACATTGAGAGACTCTACCATCAGTGTCGGATCCACCCCGTGGACAATGCAGGCATCCTTTACAGATTCCGCTTGAGAGGCGGGGCATCCAAGGCACTGCATCCCCATGGCCATTAAGAGATCCGTGGTCTCCGGATACTGAACAATTAAATCTCCAATGACGGTGTTTTCGTTTACAAATTTATTTTCCATTTGATCTCCTCTTTCTTGACTTTATTATTTCAACTTACTACAATAAATTTATCATTTATGTTGTTATAACAACGGAAAGGACTCACGGATGAACACTAAGTTTCTCACTCAGACGACACTATTTCAGGGGATTCGCGAGAATGAGCTGGATCAGCTGCTCAACTGTCTAATGGCCAGGGAGAAGTCCTACGAGAAAAATGAAATCATCTTCTCCGCCGGTTCAAGTATTCACGAGATGGGCCTTGTAGTCTCCGGCAGCGTCAATATTGTGGTGAATTTCTACTGGGGCAATCGCAGCATCTTCTCTCACATGGGAAGGGGCGATATTTTTGGAGAGAACTATGCCGCCATTCCAGGGGAGCGACTCCTCATTGATGTGGTTGCTACTGAAGCAAGCCGCATCTTATTTCTCGATCTAAACAAACTCCTAAGCACCTGTCAACACTGCTGCACCTTTCACCACCGACTCATTCACAATCTTTTAAAAATCTCTGCTCAAAGAAGCATTGGACTCTCTCGCCGAATGATGCACACGGCACCAAAGTCCATTCGGGATCGCCTACTCTCCTATCTTTCAGAGCAGGCCCTCTTTCACAAGAGTTCTCACTTTTTCATTCCATTTAACAGACAGCAACTGGCGGATTACTTAAATGTGGACCGCAGTGCCCTGTCCAATGAACTGAGTAAGATGCAGCGAGAGGGTCTTTTGCGCTTTAGAAAAAATGAATTTACCTTAGAGGAACTTCCCACAGAGCCCTATTGATTTTACTAAAATATCTCAACTAACCTTGGAAATATTCCTTTGCAAATTCCATATCCTGGACAATTTCCATCGTTCCAAGATATTTGCCCGCCTTGTCGCGCACGGCCATATAAGTTACAAGCATGGTCTTGCCACCCTTTTCCATCCAAACGGGCACAGTGTCACGAACCCCGCTTCTAAAATCTTCAATGATAGAGCGCACCATGGGTTCAATTTTAGGTGGATGACAGGAGTAGACCTTGCGGTCAATGGCCATACTTGGTCGCTTAAATACCTTGGGACCATCGTTGAAGAAACGATTGATGTCATCGGCATCCACAAAGGTGATTTCAAGGGGAATGGTGTCCAACAGTGCAGTGAGCTCTTCGATGCTCATGTGCCCACCGGGTAGGACGATTTCCCCATCAAACTCGGCTCTTCTCTCATCTCGATGGTCCTCTGCCTCCTGCCAAATTTCCTCCTCTACACCAAAACACTTGCTGTAGTCCTTGGCATCGTGATAGATTCCCATCCACTCCTTCTCTGTAAAGTTCACGGCGCAAATTGGGAACAGGATGTTTTCCTCCTTGTAGATCATCTCTTCGGCGCGATCTAGGACGGCATTCAATCGTGCATGCCAACGATCAGTTCGCTGAGTTTCTCGAGCCAATGCACCGATCTCATCTCGAATTTCATCATCCACAGTCCACATGACATCGGAGGGACCGGAGATGCCGTATTTCACCTTGAGATGAGGATAGATGAGGTCGCCCTTCTTTGCGTAGTGGATGGAGAGATCCCGCATACTTTCAAATCCCTCATCCGTAAATTCAGCCCGGATCTTTTCAATGAGTTTTCTTAACACTTCATTTTCTCGGTTCAAAGTGTAGAGGGGATGACCCACAATCTCTGCCAACTGGGCAGCGCGTGCATTCTTATCGCTGTAGTTTATCTCCTCGGATTCACTCTTTTCTCTTAGAGAATCCTGAACGGCGCGCTCAGCATTTGCAATTTTTTCCTCAGTAGTGGCACCGTGGAAGAGGGCTGAGTGAACATCGCAAAGTCTCTGAACTTCCTCAAGTGGTGTTCCCTCGGCAATCAGTTCCTGTTCCGCCGCCATAATTTCTGACGGATCCACTTCACTGAAATTTGCTACAAAATCTGCACGAACTTCTTCCAAATCCTCTCCGGCACCCAATCTCTTAAGATAGGACTTTAGAAGCTCCTTTTGACTGCCGAGCTTAGATGCTGTACTTGCTCCAACATCTTGAACTGCGGCATCTTCCGCAGGTACACTGCCTACCAATTCAAATCCATGCTCTAAAAAAGTCTTCTCTACGGTACCCATGGGGATATTTTTCATCTTTGCTCCCTTGGGAATGGTCATCAACTTTCCAATGGAGTTTAATACCGCCTTCTTCTTAATTTCTGTAAATCCAATCTCCGCCATGATATCCATCAGCTCCGGATAGCTCTCAACTAATTCATACACTGTCTTTGTTAAATCAATCTTCCTTGTCATCTTCATAACCTCCTTTTCCCTTCCTTTTGATTATATTGTAGTAAATTAGTATGAATTATTCCGTTGTTTCAACAACGGAT
>CAYFQX010000038.1:0-299 GCA_964345405.1 uncultured Peptoniphilaceae bacterium | reverse complement strand
GTTATTTTTTAAAATTTTTCCATAAAAAATCTCCAGCGTGAGATCCATCGCCGGAGATTCTTCATATCTGCAGTTTTTACTTATTCCTTCATCTTGCACACATCAATCCAGCCCAGGGAATTTGAATAATCCTCCAACTCAGGAAGGGTCAGTTCAATGACGCTGTTGGAACTTCCGCAGGCGGGAAATACTGTGTCAAAACGCTTGAGAGACACATCCAAATAGGTCTCCACGCCCTCATTGACTGCAAAGGGACAGACACCGCCCACCCCATGGCCAATGAGAGGTTCCGCCTCGTC
>CAYFQX010000037.1:10491-11937 GCA_964345405.1 uncultured Peptoniphilaceae bacterium | reverse complement strand
GGATAAGCGCTGAAAGCATCTAAGCACGAAGCCCCCCTCAAGATGAGATTTCCCCCAAGATAAGACCCCTTATAGACCATGAGGTAGATAGGTCTGAGGTAGAAGTACAGTAATGTATGAAGCTGACAGATACTAATCGGTCGAAGACTTGACCAAGAAATGAATTTGATTTATATGCACAAGGATATCCGGTGACCATAGCAAGAGGGACACACCTGTACCCATCCCGAACACAGAAGTTAAGCCTCTTTACGCCGATGGTACTTGGTTGGTAACGACCTGGGAGAGTAGGAAATTGCCGGTTCAAAAGTTAACACGCGCTGATCCATGATGGACGGTGCGTGTTTTCTTATGCTAAACATCTTAAAATCCATGATAATCTAAATTAAAACAGCCTTCTTAAATAAAGAGAGGGCTGTTTTTGTATTCAAATATGAAGTTGTTATATTGTAGGATCAAATTTTAATGTACACTTTGCTCTACTACTTAGTGTATAAAATGTTGTGATAGATTAAATATTCATTTGTAAGTAAATTTGATAAAATAGATAGAGACAGTGATAACATTATCTTGGATATGGAGAAATAACTATGGCAAATTATCTACCATTTATCTATCTTGGTTTGGGATTTATTTTAGGAATGAGGATGAAGAGTGGGAAACTTTTAGACATTTCAGATAAATTGTCAACATTATCACTACTTATACTCATGTTTAGTATCGGCCTTGGGATTGGGATGGATGAAGTGATTCTATCTCAAATGGGACGCATTGGTCTAGGTTGTCTTGTTATCACCCTACTTGCCATTGGATTTAGCGTGTTGTTCACCTATCTTATTGAGTTGACTATCCTTCCCCTGGACGAAATTGACAGAAAGATTGAAGGTGAGGGACTGGCCGTCAGTTCCCTTGAGGAGAGTGGGGAAAGTGGTTCCTATTTAATATGGCTCATGCCAATCTTTATCCTGCTGGGTTTGATGACAGGCTCCATTTACCGGGAGCGACTGGACAGTGCAGTGATTGACGGCTTATTTTCAGCTTGTCTTGTGGTACTCTATATTAGCGTAGGCGTATCTCAGGGAGCCAATCGAGGCGTCTTTGAATTTATCAGACATCTAGGATGGCGAGTGATCTTCCTATCTGTGGCCATCCTAATTGGAAGTGTCGCCGGCGGGTATCTGGCAGGTGTGATCTTAAATGTACCGGTAAAAATCACTACGATATCTGCCGGAGGTATGGGTTACTACAGTGTCACCGGCGCATTTATGACCAATGCCTATGGCATTGAGGCCGGTACCTATGGATTTATTGTCAATGTTATGAGGGACTTTTTAACGGTGATTCTACTGCCGCTCTTGAGAAAAATCAGTATGGGAAGTCCCATTGCTTCGGGGGCGTTGGGAAATATGGACACCATGCTTGCCCCGGTAACGAAATGTGTCGGCG
>CAYFQX010000037.1:0-10481 GCA_964345405.1 uncultured Peptoniphilaceae bacterium | reverse complement strand
GCCCCTTGTGACCGGCACCATCTTAACCATTGCGGTGCCCTTCTTGCTTCCCCTACTTGAGATTATCATGGCTTAAGTGAAAAGGAATGTCTCAGAGAGTAGTGATGAGATTTAAAAAGGGTAAATATATTAGTAAATAAAAATAATGGCTAAATGACTTAAGGAGAAGAGAATGAGAGAAATTAAAAGACTCAGTTCAAAGGACATGGAGGCCTATCATAGAATTACAGTCAATGCCTATCCTCAGGGTAAGGATTTGAGTCCCGAGGGGGTTAAGATATATCTAGAGGATGTGAAGCGGATGTTGGTGGAGGATCCTGAGATTCACTTTCACGGTCTCTTTGAAAATGGTGAGCTTCTCGGTGTCCTGCGTATCTTTGACTTTCACACCAATCTCTTTGGAAAGATGGAGATTGTGACAGGACTTGGATTTTTGGCAGTGGATATGGGTCACAAAAAGCAAAAAGTGGCGCGAGATCTCATTAAGTTTTTTGAAGAGGATTCGCTAAAGAGAGGGTATCCCGTGGGGACACTTCTTCCCTTCCGTCCCGATTTTTATAAGACCATGGGCTACGGCTATGGCACAAAGTACAATCAGTATGTTTTAAGATGCAAACAATTTCCTAAATCAGCGGGAAAGAGTCAAGCGAAAATCATAGACAAGAGTGAGATTCCAAAACTTGTAGAGTTTCAGCGGAAGTTGACGGAGCAGACGCACGGCATGGCCTATAAGACGGCAGGGGAAATCCAGGATCTGTTAGAGGATGAGAAGCTTCGCATGGCGGCAACTTATGAAGCAGGTGAGATGACGGGCTACATGCTCTTTGACTTTGCACCGGGACCGTCCGGAAACTACTTTGACAATGATCTGTGGGTGCGCGAGATTGCCTATGAAGCTCCGGGAGCACTGAGAGAACTCTTGGGATTTTTACATGAACAAGCGGATCAAATCAGTCGGGTCTTTATTCACACCACCGATCCTGACTTCCACTATCTACTGGACAATCCTGCGCGAGTGGATGGCGGCTATGTGGACTTTGGAAATCTCGAGGCCAATCATCAATTTATCGGGCCCATGTATAAGATCTTTGACTTCAAAGAGGCACTAGAGAAGTTCTCCCACCGAAGCTTCAATGGAGTGAATTTAAAATTGAAGCTTGAAATTGAGGATGAGTTTAAGGACTGCATCGATGAAGTGGTCTTGAGTTTTACAGATGGCGTGTTGGATTTAGAGAGCACAGCCTATGATGTAGTGGCAAAACTCAAGCTGGCAGATCTGTCCTCACTCTACATGGGAGCGGTCAGTGCCTACAGTCTCTACAGACTGGGTCGCATGGAAGTGGACAATGTTGAATATCTGGACAAGATCCATCAGGCCTTTATGGTACCTTATATGCCGTCCTTTAATACGGATTTTTAATTGTGGAGGGGGCGGGGGTAGAAAAAGCTCTCTTTCGCCTTCACCTCCATGGTATATCTCTCCACTCGACTTATTTATTCATCTACAGTTGTGATGATAGAGTAATAATCTGTATTGAAAAAGCAGACTAGTTGAAAGGTATATGAACAAAGTTTAGATGAAATGTCATCCCGAGCAAGCGGCGAAGGCGCGCGTCGAGGGATCCTCCGTGGGAAGAAAAAGACTGTCCCGATCCCATAGTTTGCTTCCGCTGTCTTCACCACCATGGTATATCTCTCTGCTTAAAGAGCCCTAATAAATGCAATTAATATGATGGAAAGATATGTGGCAAGCCGGGTAAATAAACTCAAATATAGCAACTTTTCAACTAAATAAATAACCACTTTTACATAGTGATACATACTTGACATTTGCTCAATAGTTTAAGTATACTTAGAGTAAGTTAAACGTTTAATCTCTTGAACAGTTATGAAAAAATAAAAGTCATATTAAGTCTGAATTTACCATATAGCTAATGGTGTATGAGAGCTATAGGTATATACTTATAACAATTATTATTAAATAAAGTAATATTAAACTTGAAGATATGATAAAGCTAATGGTGTATGCGAGCTATAGCTGAATAGTTATAACATATTTTTATCGATTTGATTTATATATTTAAAAACTTTTACTATTTAGATAATTGTAGTGTTTGAGGATATCATTTCATCCTAAGGGTATAGGGTTTATAGGGAATCGTTGTAACAGTTTTGATAAATTTAAGTATAGACTTTTAGGAACTTAGATTATCCATAGGAAGTATGGGAAAAACCATTTCACCACAGAGTTTGGAGAGTTTAACATTTAAAAGGCAGTAGTCATACGAGCGTGAGGCAGAGGAGTGGCTATGAAGATTCTAAATTTTGGTTCATTAAATATTGATAAGACGTATACTGTCCAGGAAATTGTAAAGCCCGGGGAAACCATTTCATCCTTGAAGTATGAGGAGTTTATTGGTGGGAAGGGGCTGAATCAATCGGTTGCTCTTGCCAAGGCAGGGGCCGAGGTGTGGCATGCAGGTCTGATCGGAAGTGACGGCGGACCTTTGATCAGTCGTCTGCGTGAAAGTGGCGTCCATACGGACTTTGTCAAGGAAATTGAGGGTGCCAGTGGTCACGCGGTGATTCAAATTGATCAGAGCGGCATGAACTGTATTATTGTGGAGCCGGGGACCAATGGTAAGGTGGAGGAGCACTTTGTGGATGAGGTACTTGAGAATTTTTCACCAGGCGATATCATCCTGCTTCAAAATGAAGTTGCCAATGTCCCCTATATTGTAAAGAGAGCGCATGAGGAGGGGCTGGTTATCGCTCTAAATCCTTCGCCTATGAATGAAAAGATTCAGGCCATTGATTTGAACTTGGTGGATTATTTTTTAATCAATGAACACGAGGGAAGTGGACTGACCGGCAAAGAGAACTTTGAGGAGATTCTCGATGCTATGTATGAAATCTATCCTAAGAGCAAGACGGTGCTCACCGTAGGCGACAGGGGTTCCTACTACCACGACGGGAAAGAGAAGTTTCACGTGGATCCTGTGAGAGTGGAGGCCGTGGATACCACCGGTGCCGGAGATACCTTTACGGGCTATTTCTTAGCTTCCGTTGCCGCTGGCATGCCAACCCATGAGGCCATGAGTTTAGCCAGTCGAGCGGCAGCTATGACGGTACAAAAAAAAGGTGCCTCCAATGCCATCCCCTATCTGGAGGAAGTCAAGTGAAGGCGACCATGCGTGATGTGGCGCGTCTAGCAAATGTATCGGTGGCGACTGTCTCCATGGTGATTAATCACAAGGACGAGCGAATCTCAAAGAAGACTCGTGAGAAGGTCTTTGACGCCATTAAAGAGCTCAACTACGAGCCCAATCGCTTTGCTCAAATGCTCAAGACGGGAACGAGTCATCTCATGGCGCTGTTAGTGCCTGATTTGAGAAATGACTTCTATGCTCAAATTGCCCAGGAGGGCATGATTGAAGCAAGTAAACACGGCTACTTTTTGACCTTTATCGGTCTGCCAACTACCGATGAGGAGAGGGACCGTTTAAAGCGCGTCATTGGCAATGGCGAGTTTGCGGGGATTCTCATGGTTTCGAGACAGTTTAACGAGATCTTACTAGAGGACATTGCCAAGCGAGAAGTGCCCTGTATCATCCTGGATGAGTCCATTGACAAGGGTAGGAATTTTTCACTGGTGGCAGGAGATAATGTCGCCGGCGGACAACTGGCGGCAGAGTATCTATATGCCATGGGGCATGAAAAACTTGCCTGTATCACCGGACCGAAAAACACCCCCAATTCTAAGAGCCGATTGAAGGGCTTTTTGGAGCAGCTCAACAGCTATGGGATAACTGTTGCAAGAGAGCACATCCTGGTGGGAGACTACACCTTGGAGGGTGGCTATCGATGCGGCAAGAAGTTGATGGATCAGGACATCACCGGCATCTTTACCTTTAACGATCTCTCGGCCATTGGGTGCATGAAGGCGGCCTATGACTGTGGCAAGCGCGTGCCGGAGGATCTGTCCATTATCGGCTATGACAACATCACCATGTCTAACTACACTCATCCCAAGCTTGCAAGTATTGATCAGGATCCCAAGAGGATTGCAACTTTGGCGGTGGAAGCTTTAATTAAGGGGATCGAGGGAAAAGAAATTGATAAAGTGAGTTTAATCGAACCCACACTTAAGCGTGGCGAAACTGTGTTGGATTTAAAAAAAGGATAGGAGCACATTGTGAAGGCACTATTAGAAATGAAGGGCATTTCAAAATCCTTCCCCGGAGTTAAGGCCCTGGATCATGTCGATTTTAGAATTTACGAAGGGGAGGTCATGGGCTTTTTAGGCGAAAATGGCGCAGGAAAGAGTACCCTCATGAAGATTCTCTCCGGTATCTATACGAAGGATGAGGGAGAGATTAACTTTCAGGGGGAAGCCTATGAAGTGAAAAGTCCCAAGGAAGCCATGGATCGTGGCGTGGCCATCATCCATCAGGAGCTTAATCTTGTGGGACAGATGACCATCTATGAAAATATATTTTTAGGACGAGAACTCGGCTCGGGGCTGGGTCTGGATAAGGATGAAATGATTGCGGAGTCCAAGCGCGTACTGGAGCTGTTGAATGTAGAGATTGATCCAAAGACGAAGGTGGAGGATCTGTCCGTGGCCAAGCAACAGATGGTTGAGATTTCCCGTGCACTGTCCATGGATGCAAAGATCATCATTATGGACGAGCCCACCGACACCCTCACCCATCAGGAAGTGGAGCAGCTCTTTAAGGTAATTCATAAACTCAAGGAGCAGCAAAAGGGCATGGTCTTTATCTCCCATCGTCTGGAAGAGGTGCTTGAAATCTGCGATCGCTACATTGTCCTAAGGGACGGAAAGTACATTGGGGAGCGAATGATCAAGGAATCCAGCGAGGATGAGATGATTCAAATGATGGTTGGACGAACCATTGAGGAGTTTATCCCCTATGTGGATACAAAGACGGAAAATGTCTCCCTTGAGCTGAAGGATGTAAGTAATGAGTTTATTCACCACGTCTCCTTTCAAGCTCACAAGGGTGAAGTGCTTGGCATTGCAGGTCTTGTAGGTGCCGGACGGACGGAACTTGCTAAGACCATCTACGGAATCTATCCCATCAAAGAGGGAAGCATGCTCTTAAATGGGGAGGAACTTCATCTGAAAAACTCCCGAGACGCCATTGACCACAACATCGTCTATGTCAGCGAGGACCGCAAGGGCGAGGGACTGGTCATTCAAATGGATGTAAAAAACAACATGACCCTCTCAAGTCTTGCCAAGTTTATCAAAAAGCTTGCCATTGACAAGAAACAGGAGACGGAAGCGGTGGAGGGCTATATCAAGGATATGCGCATACGCACCCCTTCCTATCGTCAAATTATTGAGAACTTAAGTGGTGGAAATCAGCAAAAGGTGGCCATTGCCAAGGCGCTGATGACGGAGATGGAAGTGCTGATCTTAGACGAGCCGACCCGGGGCGTGGATGTCGGTGCGAAAAAAGAAATTTACGATATACTGAATCAAATTAAGATGCAGGGCAAGACCATCATCGTCGTGTCTTCAGAAATGCCTGAGATCCTAGGTCTAAGTGATCGAATTCTTGTCATGAATGACGGGAAGATTAAGGGATGTTTGGATCGGGATGAGGCAACCCAGGAAAAGATTATGCATTTAATTGTGCAAGGAGAGAGCCAATGAAAAAATCAATAAAAAAACTACCACATGTGTCTCGACCCTTGGTGGTACTACTTGTCTTAGTGGTACTATTAAGTATTTTAAGTCCGAACTTTTTAACTGTAAACAATCTCATGAATGTCATGCGCCAAGTTTCCATTAACGGTATGATCGCCGGCGGACTCACACTGGTTATCCTAACCGGGGGCATTGATCTTTCCGTGGGCTCCATCCTTGCCTACTCCGGTGCCATTATGGCCCTGCTTATGAGCATGGAACTGCCATTTCCGGTGGCACTACTGGCAGGACTTGGCATTGGACTGCTCTTTGGTCTTGTCAACGGGACCATCATTACAAGATTTAATGTCCAACCCTTTATTGCAACGCTTATAACCATGATGTTTTTAAGAGGTGCCACCCTCGTACTCACTCAGGGAACCCCCATTGGGATTCCAAGGGACACTGCGCCGGCGCTCTTTGAGTTCTTAGGTCGCGGCAATGTCCTAAAAGTACCGGTGCCCATGATATTGACCATCGTCCTCTATGTGATCCTGTCCTATTTCTTAAATCAAACCAAGTTCGGTCGCCATCTCTATGCCGGCAAGACTTTCAGGAATTAACACTAAGCGAACCAAGACCATTGCCTACATGGTCTCAGGACTCACCTCTTTTCTAGCGGCACTTGTGGTCACATCCAGACTCTCCTCTGCACAACCTACAGCAGGGGAAGGCTATGAACTGGACGCCATTGCAGCCGTTGTACTTGGTGGGACTTCCATGGCCGGCGGTCAGGGAAATATGCTGGGTACCTTTATCGGGGTGCTCATCATCGGCGTGCTAAACAACGCACTGAACCTCATGAATGTTCAGTCTTACTATCAACAGATTGCCAAGGCCCTCATTATCCTAGTGGCCGTACTCATGGACCGTAAGAAACAGGAATCTTAAGATAAGGGGAAATCAAATGAAAAAGGGTAAATTATTACATGGAGAGATTTCACATCTCATTGCCGAAATGGGCCACACGGACACCATCCTCATTGGCGATGCCGGGATGCCCGTTCCGGAAGGGGTGAAACTCATAGATCTAGCCCTCACCGAGGGAGAAGTTCCATTTTTAAAGGCAGTGGAAACGGTCCTTTGTGAACTTCAAGTGGAGGCAGCCTTCATTGCCTTGGAAATGGAGGAAGTCAGTCCGAAGATGCAATCGGAACTGATGGAAAAATTTGATGATCATGTTGAATGGAAAGTGTTGACTCACGAAAATCTCAAGGAAAAGTCCAAGCACTGCAAGGCAGTGATTCGGACAGGGGAGTTCACACCCTATTCAAATGTCATATTGCAAGCAGGCGTAGTTTTTTAAAAAGGAGTAAGAGATGAAAAAAAGAATTATTAGTACACTAGTTGCCCTTGTGCTCATGTTTAGTTTAGTGGCATGTAGCACTGACAATGGAGGAAACAACACAGGTAATGCAGGGGAAGCTGCCGGTGGAGCAGAAGGTAAGACCATTGGTTTTGTCGTATCTACACAAACCAACCCATTCTTCGTTTCACTAAAGGATGGCGTTGAAAAGAAAGCGGCTGAACTTGGATTTGAAGTCATCACCATCGATGCTCAAGACGACCCGGCAAAAGCAACTGCAGGTATGGAAGACTTAATCACTAAGAATGTAGACCTAATCATCGTCAACCCAACAGACTCTGACGCCATTGTCACAGCGGTTGAATCTGCCAACGAAGCCAATATTCCGGTGCTTACTGTCGACCGTACGAGTAATGGCGGGGAAGTAGTCTCTCACATTGCCTCTGACAATGTAGCCGGTGGTAAACAAGCCGGTGAATTCATCCTTGAACAAATTGGCGAAGGCAAGAAAGTGGTTGAACTTGAAGGTATCCCAGGTGCAAACTCTGCCATTGAAAGAGGTAAGGGATTTGAAGAAGCCATTGAAGGTAAGGATATTGAAGTGGTAGCAAAACAAACTGCTAACTTCGACCGTACTGAAGGCCTTAATGTTATGGAAAACATCCTACAATCTCAACCTGAAATTGACGCCGTCTTTGCACAAAACGACGAAATGGCTCTAGGTGCTCTTGAAGCCATCGAAGCTTCCGGTCGCGACATCATCGTTGTAGGTTTTGATGCCACTGATGACGCAGTTAAATCCGTTGAAGAAGGAAAACTTGCTGCAACCATTGCACAAAAACCTGAACTTATGGGTGAAACTGTTGTAGAAATTGCTGCAAAATACCTAAACGGTGAAACTGTAGACGAATTCGTACCGGTTGAACTTGAATTAATTAAAAAATAAGTGAATCTCCACTTAAGTAAATTCAAAGCTGCTCCTTCCAAGTGAAGGGGCAGTTTTTTGTTTATTATGAGAATAGGAGAGTGGGGAAATCTTCATCCTAGGTCATCTTGTTAAAAATTGTTATCGTCGGATGGATCCATGTATTTAAAATTGATTAAAAATTTCATTAAAAATTTAATAAGTTTAAGGTAAATTTATAAGATCTAGGTTCTCAGAACTATTTATAATCAAGGGATATTCTCTCTAGAAATACACAGATTTACGGAAAAGATTGTCAAAATAAAGATAATTCTATACAGTTTGACCCTCATCCATTACAATATAGATTGAACTATAAAGGAGTGGATAAGATGGTAAGTAGTCGATTTAACGATAAGGTGGCCGGCGCTTGCAATAAGAAGGTTGCGCTCATTGACAAGAGTCCGGCGCGCTATGGTGTGCGATCTATGTTTGCCGGTGGTTTTTTAACACTGACTACCTTGGCAGGCTTTGTCATGGGGGATGTGTTTAACACCATCAACCCGACGCTGGGCAGGTTTATTTTTCCTCTAGTCTTCTGTTGGGGACTGGTCTATATTTTGTTTCTAAATGGAGAGCTCATCACCTCCAATATGATGTACTTAACGGCAGGACTCTATCACAAATTCATCGAACCGAAAAAGGCACTTAAGATCGTCCTTCTATGTACGCTGGGAAATCTAGCCGGTTCCTATCTTGTCGCCTGGCTTGCCTCTCAAACGTCCGTGTTGCAAAGCTTTACTGAAGCCGGGATGGCGGCAAGTGTCGTCGGCGCAAAGATTGCAAAGTCGGGAACGGACATCCTATTTGCAGGAATTTTAGCAAATGTCTTTGTCAATATCGCCATTTTGGCCTGGCTCTTTGTTGAAAATGAAGCGGCCCGCATTGCAACGGTTATGTCTGCCATCATCATGTTTGTCTACTTGGGACTGGAACACGTCGTGGCAAATTTCGGATCCTTTGCACTGCTCTACTTCTCACCGGCTACAGCGGCAGGATTTACATTGGGTGGTATTTTGAGACAGTGGGGACTTGCCTATCTTGGAAACTACATCGGCGGCGGACTGCTCATTGGGCTTGTCTATGCTTGGCTCAATGGAAAAGTGGATGAATATACAGATTAATTTAGAGGAGCTAACTCAAAAGGGTTGGCTCTTTTTTTGCACTGGAAAACCTCCGTCTAGGCCGGGGATAATTATTGATAGGACCACAACCATCATATAATAAACAATTGATTACATTTCAGTCTTGACAATTATATATATATAATGTTATATAACCATTAATGCCTATAGGGATCACTTTCTATTTTTCTAAAGGAGATACTTATGAAGCGGATTTTAATACCAGCACTATTCTTATTACTTATCCTCTCGGGTTGCTCGAAAGGCGATGAGGGACAACAGGTGATTGAGGAGTTCTTAACACTTCGGTCGCAACTCTACGAGCATCAAGAGGAAGTGGTTAAACTAATGGACAACATGACTGTGGAGGGTGAGCTTCAGGAGGGGAGCGACGAGATTCTTTCAGAGATGAAATCTAAAGTCGATGAGGATGCCTTTGACCGACTACTTGGGAATCGAATGATCATCGACGAGCCCTTGCTATTTGGAAATTATGTCAAATCCGAGATTAAAAACATCGACTTTAAACCGGTGAAATCCGACGGGGAAGCGTCGGTAATTCAGGTAGACTATGACGAGAGCCTGTACCTCGATGACAAGCAAGAGGTGACAACTCATCACAAAGAGGAGTATACTCTGGTCAAAAAAGATTGACAGTGGAAAATTTTTGATATCAAATCCGTAGAATAATATGGCTAAAAAAGACTTCTAAGCAGAGTGCTTGGGAGTCTTTTTTAATGGAGTCCGTAGATTTCTTGTGAAGTTTTAATTCAATTGTTGCAAGTCCCTGGCGCATGGATCATTTGATAAACCGGAGGAAAGGGAACCATCACGTGATGTAAATCTTAGGGCGCAGGGATGATCGAGTGCAATTGAGTTTTAGTGGACCTTAAACTCCCTCACCTTATAAGTGACAAAGTGCCTCTTTTTTTACCTATGAAAATCAAAAGTTTTTTTAAAATTTTAATGCATAATACAGAGAACTTACATTACAGCCAATGTTCTTAATAGAGATAAAATATAATATATAATACTTCATCAAGTTAAATTGAAAAAGTAATTGAAATTCCATAGTCTAGATGGTATGATAAAAAAAATTAAAAAGGAGGAGTTCTATGAAAGATAGTAAAATTGAAGCCATGACGACGAAAGAGACGGAATTTAAGCGTGAAATCGGCATCTTTGGCGGTATCTCCATTATTGGCGGAATTATGATTGGATCCGGAATTTTTTATCTGGGGTCCTATGTATTGGAACGTGTGAACTATAATTTAAATCTCTCCCTACTGGTGTGGATTATCGGGGGTCTTGTGTCACTTCTGGGCGGGCTTTGCTATGCAGAGCTGGGCGTCAGCATCCCTCGCGCCGGCG
>CAYFQX010000036.1:0-12222 GCA_964345405.1 uncultured Peptoniphilaceae bacterium | reverse complement strand
TGAATTCTTAGGCCATAAGGGAATCACTCCGGAAATCGGCGTAGAAATGGCCAAGCACTTTGAAGCTTTAGGTATCGACTACATTCACGTCTCCTGCGGTATCTATGAAACCGGTTACGAAATCATCCCAATGTATGCCTACAAACAAGGCTCCCGAAGAGATCTTGTCAAGGCCGTCAAGGATGCAGTAAATATTCCTGTCGTTGCCATCAATGTCATTAAGGAACCGGAAGTTGCCGACGAATTACTTGCAGAAGGTATCTGTGACTTTGTCTCCGTAGGTAGAGGACAACTTTCAGATGCTCACTGGGCCAAGAAGGGTCAAGAGGGCAACAGTCACCTCATCCGCAAGTGTATCGGCTGTAACCGTTGTATCGACGCCATCTCCAAGGGTCGTCACGTGGAATACTCCGCCAATCCAACCCTAGGAAACGAAGCTCACTTTGATGAAAATAAACTTCGCAAAGATGGCAATGGTAGAAAAGTAGTTGTAGTCGGTGGCGGCCCTGCCGGCGTAGAAACTGCCACACTACTTGCACGTCGCGGCTTCGATACCACTCTATTTGAAAAGAACGACCACCTTGGTGGCGCACTTTACACAGGTGGACTTGGCAATGACAAGGAAAAACTCATGTGGTTCCTTGATACCCAGGCAGAAGAACTGAAAGCTGCCGGTGTCGATGTCAAACTAAACACAGAAGCCAACCGCGACAATGTCGCTGCTCTAAATCCTGAAGCAGTCTTTGTCTGTGTCGGCGGTAATCCAATGATCCCACACATCAAGGGCGTCGATGGAGCCAATGTCATCCTAGCTGAAGATTATCTTGAAGGCATAAAAGAAGCCGGTAATAAAGTTGCCGTCATCGGATCCGGTCCCACCGGACTTGAAATTGCTGACACACTTAAGATTCAAGATCCTGAAAGAGAGGTTGCCATTGTTGAAATGACTAATGTCATTGGTGCCAGTGAAATTCCTCGTGTCCGCATCGTAGTGGTAAGTAAACTACAAAAACTCGGTGTCCAACTACTTCCACTTCACAAATTAGTTGAAGTAACTGACAGCGGAATTAAAGTTGAAAAATTGGCTGAGGAAGCAGATCAAGGTGAGGAAGTTGAACTTGAGTTTGACACTGTCATCCTTGCCCTTGGTAGTCGCCCACAAGCAGATGCCATCAAGGAATTTGAAGGTGTCGCAGATACCGTCAGACTCTACGGCGACGCTCAAAAGATTGGAACCGTACTTGAAGCCCTTCGCGAAGCTTACAATGTCGCTTGGACTTATTAATAAAAATGAGAGGAACTTACACAGTTCCTCTTTTTTTGTAGAAATTTAGTTTTATTAATCCTAAAATATACTTATTAACCTTAAAATACAAATCTGCTTCATTAAGTTTTTATGCAGCAGATTTTCATAAATCTCTAAATTTAAACAAAAAAAGTAGCACCCACGCGGCGCTACTTTTTCACTTATTAGTCACGATGTTCCTTGACGATTTCATCGTAGATCTTCATTTGTTTTTTGGCTTCTTCTTCGTCCCAGCCATACATTTCACGTAATTTACCGGCTACAACTTCAGTGTCCCCTTCCGCTTGGTCAAAATCATCATCTGTGATTCTGCCCCAATTACTCTTAACTTTACCTTTAAATTATTCCCATTTTCCGCCGATAATATCCTTATTCATCATAATCTCCTTTCCATGGTTCCGTTCTTTATGGACCGAAACTTATGTGAACTTTTGTTAGTCTTAATATACCCGTCCGCCATTACTTTAAACAGTGAAAGCTGAGTCCCTTAAAGCAAAAAAAGACCTCATCCGAAGATGAAGTCTCTAAATTATTGTTCGCCTGCAAGTGCCTTGGTAACAAGAGCAACGACACTGTCACGAGTGCTTGTGGCACCGGTCACACTGTCAAGATCAAGATTTTCAACGCCGTTGTTGTCGATGATTATCTTTTCAACTGCCTTTGCCACTTCAAGACCTGTAGTATAGTCGTAATTTTCCTCAGACTTAATGTCGCCGGCCTTCACACCTTCGCTGTCCTCGACGGCTTTTTCAACATAGTTGATCCCTACAATTTGACCCTCTACAACCGTTACCTTCACTTCAGGTAACCAGCCATAGACAGCTTCCTCGCCCACAGCTTCGTAGACGCCATCTGTGTAAACGGGCTCGTAAGTTTCGCCCTTCTTAGCCATCTCAAGAAGTTCTTCCGTGACCTTCTTGAAATTTCCCTTAGTGAAAGTTGCACCACTTAAGGCGTCAAAATCCACTTCGTCCAGGTTTTTCTTTTCATTAAACTGCTTGTTTAGATCCTCCACCACTTGAAGACCCTCAGCATAGCCGTAGTTCTCCTCAGACTTTGCCTCACCACTGTCCACTAGAAACTCGCGGTACTCGTAGCTCTTAATTTCGCCATTTTCAACTTCTAAAGTTGCAAGCACCAAGTCGCCATAGTCAGATACATCGGTCTTTACAAGATATTTTCCGTCCACATAGGTCTCAGCTTGAGTCTGTGCTGAGCTGTCTGCGCCTCCATTTGCACTATTGGCGCTGGCTTGAGTGCATCCCGTAAGTACCGCTGCAGATAGAGCCACGACAAGTCCTAAGCTCATTAACTTTCTCTTCATTTAATTACCTCCTATAGTTAAATAGGATTAGATTATATACTGATTTAGTATGATTTGCAATAGCAAAATTCACACCTAAACAAAAATAAAGGGAGGCAAGGCCTCCTTCTATTATTTAGAATGTTTAAATTTATAAATTTAATTAAATTCTCCTTCATTTGATAGGGTGCGAATACCGCTCCAAACGGATAGAGCAACGCCGAGTCCCATCACTAAGAAGTTTACTAACAGTGGAAGATAATTTATACGAATAAGCAGCGCTCTTATAGTAAATCCGGTGGCTAAATTTCCTCGTATGGAACGGATGATGACAGCAATGATAAAAAACAGCAATCCAAAAATGAAGGTGTGTAGCATCAACTGCCCTCCCTCACCATAGAGCATTTTCTTAATTTGATTTTTTGTCATACCCACTGTATTTAATAAATTAAACTCTTGACTACGCGCTATTATATTACTATGAAAACTATTATAGGCATTGGAGAGCGCAATCATAAATAGAATCAATTGAATCCCTAGATTGAGCATGCGAACATTTCGATTTTCCTCTTGTTCAATCGCGTCATCTAAAATATCGTTGTTAATTGAAATATCTGAGCTTGGATAGTGCTCTAAAAGTATATCTTCAACTTCTCTTGTCGACTTCCCTAGATCTTTAGCATCCCTATATTTTATCGTATAATTTTGTACCGGATAGCCCGGATCCATGCCATAAGTCTTGTAAAATTGATTCATCTCATCCATCGTTGTCACAAGGATTAAACCTTGATTACTATAACCCTCTAAATCATAGGGAAATTCCTCGATCCATCCGGCAAAGGGGACATCCATCGTCTTTCCATCTTCACTGTATCTAATCTTTAATATATCTTTGTCCTTCTCTGTCCATGGGATAAATTCCCAAAAAACATAGGCAGATTGTCCATTTTCCGGCGTCCTATTTAATAGGACAGAGTTTATCTTTTCATCTAACTTATGGACCTTTTTTATCTCTTGAAAGTCCTCATTTGAGAGTCCAATCATCTGTACATAGAGACGATCCTCCGCCTTGACACCGTCTTTTAAGGATTGGGCTGCCTCCTTGGATAAAAACTCGGGATTGTCTGCCAGATAAAATTTAAAACTCTGTGTTTGATAGAGATGTGGCGACTCGACCCCTTGAAGTCTTATGAGCTCTCTGGAAATATTTTGATCCAAAGCTCGATCCGTAAATATGGATGCCTGTAGGGAGTATGGATCTTGGAACTGATCGTACTTTGCTTTCAATCCACTATAGGCATTGGAGATCAAAAGAGTCGATATAATCATGCTTGCAATTAAAAAGCCAATCAGCGTCACCCGATACGTAGATCTATAAACATGATAGTAGTCCTTTGACAGAGAAGTTTCTACGGGACCGCGAATTCGAGACTTGCTTAATTTGCCTGTGGTCTCCTGAATACCTCGAATGCCATCGACAATGCTGATCTTTGCACTTCTTCTTGCCGGTCTCATGGCAGAGAGATAGATAATGAGAAATGCAAGCACCGCGATGGTAACAAAGCTTGTCACCGATAAAGGTACACCAAGAAATTTATAAGTCCTCACGTCATTTTGTAGAATTGTTCCAATTTTATCGTAGCTTATCTTATTGTTTAGCCACATCAAATAGATAAGTAGATAGGCTGTAAAGTAGGAAGTAATCATCCCAAAGATAATGAGCGTAAGACTTAATTTATAGATCTTTCGTCGAACGAATTTTTTAATCTGTCTCTGCGTCATCCCCACACTTTTAAGTAGCGCCAATTCCCTACGATCCCGCTCATTCCAGACATTGAAGGCACCATAGACCATAGTAGAAAACAACACGGATAGGAAGATCAATACGCCGTATTTTTCCATCAATTTCTCGATGACATGCTTTGGCGGGATCAATCCTTTCGGATAGATAAGTTTATGCTCTAAATAATCTACATTGTAGTAGAGTCTACCTCGATCAATTTCTTGAGCCTCATTGATTTCAAGTTCCTGAAGAATTTCCCTAGTGAGTGGATAGGTATCCCTTGGATTTTTATACCAAAGATAGGCCTCCACAGCTCCGTTACTTTGGAAGAGTTCTTTCGAAGTGAATTTGTCGACACAGGCAAGGATGATATCCTCTTCAAAGCTATAGCTACGGTCATTATACTCCCCTACAATAGTATATGCTTCGCCCTTTAAGTTTAACTTTGATCCGATCTTCAGTTTTGGGTGCTTTTTAAGATATTTTTCAGTAACAACACATTCGCCATTACGTACAGGCTTCCTGCCTTTATCAATTGTGAAAGTACTATAGAGATCGGCTTCCTTTTTTATAAGATTCGTCTTTTCATCCAATCGGATCGTTTCACTATAGGATATTTTATCAATCTCCTCGTGCCCACTGATGGTCTCTGCCATTTCTTCTGTTATTCCTGAGATGGACACTTGATAGTCGCCAAAGACTTCAAGCGTATTCTTATATTCCATCTGCCTTATGTTACTAAAGATAAATATAATCGTCCCCAGTAACACAACGGAGAGAAAGATCGTCACTTTCGTTGCAAAGGTGTCTTTCTTATGAACTTGGATTGCACCGCGAGCTAAATCATCAATAATTTTCATTGACATCATCTCCAAGCTTTTTTAGGACACCATCGGTCATTCGATAGACCGTGTCACAAGACATCGCTACTTTATCATCATGAGTAATGATAATGATAGTTGAGTTAAATCTTTTATTTACTAGACGAAAGAGGCTTGTGATCTCTTTGGAATTTCGTCGATCCAAGTTTCCTGTTGGCTCGTCAGCCAGAATGATGGCCGGGCGAGTCATAAGACTTCTTGCAATGGCCACTCTCTGCTGTTCACCGCCGGAAAGTTGATTGGGGAATCGATCCAATTTATCCTGAATTCCAAGCGTCTCAATAATCTCCTTAAAATAAATTGGATCTTCCTGCTTATCATCAAGTAGCAGCGGCAGTAGGATGTTCTTCCGTACATTGATCGTAGGAATTAAGTTAAAAAACTGATAGATGACACCTATGTTTCTGCGCCGAAAGACAGTGATCTCCTCCTGATTTAGTTCCGTGATCTCTCGATCCTGTATAAAGATCTTGCCCTCAGTTGGTTTGTCAACACCGGCAAGCATGTGCAGCAGTGTCGATTTTCCCGAACCGCTGTCACCGACAATAGCCACAAGTTCTCCCTTGTCCAGTTCAAAATTTACTTTCGAAAGTGCCACTACTTCGACACCACTTTGATAAATCTTCGTTAAATTCTCTGTCTTTAAGATGCTCATTTCATCCCTCCTTATCTGTTTTAGATTCTAACTTACAAAAGTGACAGCAGAGTGACACAAAAAAAGAGACAAACACTTGCCTGCCTCTTTCTAAACTCTATTTATAAAAGCGCATCTCAAAGAAATTCCGATCCTTCTCGCGACGGTAGATCAACTCTCCCCCATGGGCCTCCACGATCGTCTTTGCCATAGGCAGTCCGATGCCGTATCCCGAATCATGGGAGGTTGCCTTATGAAATCTTAGGTAGGCCTTTTTAAGCTCTCCTCTATTCATACCTGCTCCATAGTCAAAGATGTAGATGCTCCACGCGATTTGATTTTCGTCCGTTTCAATGGATATCCCATGCTCAGCGGACGCTTCCAATCCATTTTTAGCCAAATTATAGACGGCTTCATAGATCCAGCGCCAATCTCCTCTAAAGACAAAGTCCGTTCCCTGAAGTTGAATCTGTAGGTTCTCGATCGCTACCGTTTCTCTCAACTCACTAACGGCATCTTCAAGCAGGGCCATGACATCGATGGGATCCATCTTCATTTTAACCAAACCGGATTCAAGAGAGGCCATCTCTAAGAGAAGATCTGCCAGGCGACTTAAGCGGCTCAATCTCTCATAGACATAGTCAATGTAATCTGTCGCCTCCTGAGGTGACTCTCTCATGAGATCCAACATGACCATCACTCCTGTCATTGGCGTTTTAATCTGATGGGCAATGTCCTCTAAATACTCTCTAAGAAGTTGTTCATTTTCATTAGCACGTCTGGCCAGGTTCTTGTTCTCAACGAGGATCTTAATAATTTCGTCTCTCAACTTGCCGAAAATATCGTCTGAAACTTCTCTATTTTCAGCCTCCAAATCTAAATGATGTAAGAGTTCAAAAATCTGATCTAACTCTTTGTGAACTTTCGCCTCGCTCCTACACTTAAATTCATATAAGAGCAAACCTATGACCCCTTGAATCACTAAAAATCCTAAGAGTGTAAGCACATCAAAACGCGGACTCAACCACACCAGGGCCATAGAGAGGATAAGATTGATAATTAAGATGACGGGAATGTTTAATCTAGTCTTCATAGGCACTTTCATCCCATGTATAGCCAATGCCTCGAACCGTCTTAATACACTTGCCGTAATCCCCAAGTTTTTCTCTCAGTCTCTTAATACTTACCGTAAGTGTATTGTCGTTAATCTCCTCATCTGTATCGCCCCAAACTGAGTCAATGAGACGCTCTCTAGAAATATTAAGCCCACCGTTTTCAAGTAAGATGCGGATTAGCTCGTACTCTTGGCAATTGCAATTGATATTTTCATCATCGATAAATACCGTTTTTGAATAGATATCTAAAGATAATAAACCGCAAGTAAGCTCATCATAATGACTTTGACTTTGACGAAAGATATTATCTATTCGCGCCTTAAGGACCGCAAGAGAAAAGGGCTTTGTAACATAGTCATTGGCACCTGAAGAAAATCCCCTTAAAACCGAGCCCTCTTCACCTTTTACAGTGAGCATAATCACCGGGATATTTGAGAACTCCCGAATGTAGTTTAGATAATCAAATCCCGAGCCATCAGGCAAATTGACATCAAGGATGACCAGATCGTAGTTATCAATAGAAATATTCATCGCTGATTTTAAATCGGGAAAACAATCCATTGCCATTTCATGATTTTCCAGATAAGTTTTAATCCCTAGTGAAATTGTTGGATCATCTTCAATTAAAATCAGATTCACTTTAAAACTCCTTGGATTTAAACAACACAGACGACTAAAATCTGATATAGGTCCACTTGTTATAAATTTTATAATTAACAGTCCCTATATCAAATTTGCTAGTTTTTCTTAATTATTTTTCCCCTTAACATGCCAATAATCATGCCAATGCCCATGCCAAGCGCTGAGAAATAATACATATTTTCATGATTGACTAAAAGGCCAATCACCGTTCCCAGCATGACACCGATGCCGATGCCACGAGAGACGCGCTCCCCTTCCTTGGCTCGCTCCTTAGTGTAGCCCTTATCCGACTTTTTCTGAATAAATCTTTCACCGGCCACAAGAACTGCGCCCAGTAAAATAACTAGTGATATAATTTTAAAAATCTTCATACCTTCCTCCTGATGCTATTTTATTATATAAAAATAAAATTGTCATCCTTGGAAGCCAACGAATCCCAAGATAAAAAAGACCACCCCTCGGTGGTCTCTTGTATCAACTTTCTAATATAAGTCCCCCTTATTTACTTTTACTAAGGCATAGAAAATGGCAAGTCCCAAAAGGCCGTGTCCCGCCAAGTACAGACATCTCAAAGAAAAACTCATCGACAGCCCATAGAGAAGATTGGCAAGGCCGAGAATAAAAAACACAACCGACCCTTGACGATAGTAGGCCGACCAGTCCCGGTCCTTGGGGTGATCCAAATTCCAAAGATAGGCGTTGTGCAGGGGGATGCCCTTCTCAAACCACTGCAGTACCGCCACAATCATCCAGAGAAATGCAATGAAATAAAACATAGCTGCCATCAGTGGATATCCGGTAGTTTAGTTTGGGAGATAAGCCAGTAAATCATCGCTACAACGATAATAAAATGACCTGCAAGGGTTAAATATCTCAGATGAAAGCTTATGGCCAATCCATAGGCCAGGTGACTGATTCCAAGAGCGAAAAGTACGGTGGCAGCTTGACGGTAATAGGGCGTCCAATTATAACTCTTGCGAAGCTCGGGATGAGAAAAGTAGATATCGTTAAATGGAACTCCCTTCTCAGTTCACTCCAAGGCGGCAATAATAAAAAAAATAACTACAATTAAGTAATCCATAACTACCTCCTTAAACTATGTCTCATCTACATTATATCCAATCAGTTCCTCTCTACCAGTCGATTGTGGAATAATGGGGAGCATTCAGGGGATTTGGAGGTGATTTGCATAGTTTAACAAGGGGGGCATTGTCATTCGTAGAGGAGCGCTTCGCCATCGATCCAATAAACGTGAGGTAGTTGTCATTAAAGCCCTAGCCCTGTTTCTCATAAGCACAAGCGACATAGAAAATTTATTTTCGAGTCGAAAGATCCCCTTTCACAGAGTTAAAGCCTGCATAAAATGAAACAAAACTTTACACATTCCAAGCCTAGCACTGTAACCCCTGCTAAAGATAAATCTTTGCCCACCACACTCAGTAACATGACCCCTGCCAGGATGCTTTCGACACGAATTTCAACAATGAGCCTCCCACCGGGCTTCATCACACAAGCAGTGTTAGGGCTTCAAAAAAAGAGCAGGTTGTCCTGCTCTTTATCTTTTTTCTTATTTTCTTATGCTCGGATTTCTCCAGCGCGTTTGAGTGCACTTTTAGTTGCAATAGGTCCTAGAATTTCATAGACAAGGGTGGCTGCAAGTACAACGGTTTGAATCTTGGGACCATATTCCGGTGGAAGTTGCGCAAGAGCCATGGTGGCCATACCGATGGCAACCCCGGCTTGAGGCATGAGTGCCCAGCCGATGTTCTTTTTAATGACATTCGGTTGCTTTGTCAGTGTACCGCCAATGTAGGCGCCGACAAATTTCCCCCCAAAACGCGCGCAGACATAGACTAGACCGATGAGGCCAATCTTTGGAAGGATGGCAAGATCCAGTTGCGCCCCTGAGATGACAAAGAACAACATGAAAAGTGGTGAAGTCCACTCGTCAATGTAACCTAGGATGTCATCTGCCACATCAGATAAGTTGGCGTAGGCAATCCCGATTCCCATGCAGAGGAGCAGACTGGATAGCTCAAATCGTGAGGCAAGTCCGGCACCGAGCATGACAAAGGCAATACAAAATGCCATGCGGTTGCTGTGGGATTTAAAGAATCGGTGTGTTAAGGCAAGTAAAGTACCGAGTACCCCACCAATGGCAAGGGCTAGGACGATGTCGAGTAGAGGTACCAAGATGGTGTTTGAAAAACTCATGGCCACGCCGTTGATCATGCTGAGTGCAATACTTACATTGATGGAGTAGGCAATCAGTCCGATGGCGTCGTCCGCAGCAACAACAGGTAGTAACATTCGAGTCAGTGGTCCCTCCGCCTTGTATTGACGGACAATCAACAAGGTAGCTGCCGGTGCAGTGGAGGCGGAAAGTGCCCCAAGCATAATGGCGATGATTTTATCAAAGCCCAGCGCCAAGGTAATGGAGGTGACAAGGATAACCGCGCCAAAGGCCTCACATAGTGTAATGACCAGGGCGGGCTTTCCAATTTCCTTAAGTGTAGTAATCTTTAACTCGTCCCCAATGGAAAACGCGATAAAGCCCAGGGCACACTCGGTGATGACACCGAGAGAGCTTAGCGATTCAGCACTCACTAAATTAAAGACATTGGGTCCAATGAGCACGCCGGCAATGAGGTAGGCGGTGACATTGGGCAAGTGAACTAACTTGGTTAATCGGGTCATAAGCAAGCCTGCGATCATAGCGCAGGCAATGTAAAATAGGATACTCATTATTTAACTTTAATACCCTCCCATCTAGTAATGGGAGTGGTGAAGATAATTCCTGTGTTGGGAAGATCTAAGTCGCCGGCTACTGATCTTATGATCTCGGTGGCTTTGGTTACACTCTCATCATTACACACTAAGAGCAACATCTTATTTTGTTCACGATTGGGATTTACAAATTCACGTAAACCGCCAAAAATCGCCGGTGCATCCACACTGTCCTCGTTGATGGAGTGGAGCATCCCCTCGCAGTCCACTGAAGTGGCACCGTGGAATCCCTCTTCCATGAGTTTTTTCATAATCGGAGTGATACTCTCCCGGTGATTTGTAATATGAACTAACAATTGCATTTCGTTCATCCCTCTTTCCCGCCGGCAGTCCCGGCGATTGTGATCTCGTATTTGTCATTGGAGAAGTTCTCCAAGACAATCTATTCCCATCTTACTCCTCTAAATCTCAATTGTCTAGAATTCTTCTCCTGAAATTCACAAGAGATTCGAGGCCTCTGACCCGCTTGTTTAGCTGACTTTCCGCCCCCTCATTTGGACGTCTTTAAAATTATTATAATTATAAATAGCTACTATTCAATATTACAAACTCATGACACTTTCACCTTCCATACCAAAAGAGGGACCCTGCGGTCCGCTTCATCCATCCCTAAAATCAAGAGGATTCACCCTCATCCTATCAGTGAGCTGGACATGGATTTCTTACCATTCCATATTCGAATGGTTATTTTCAAAATCCATAGGTAAAAAACCGCCCCTTTTGTCACTTATAGGGTGAAGCCTATTTATTCTCTTCTATAAATTCGACAAATTTATCCAGTTGATGAGTTAAGCGCTCACCATCGCCAAGATCCAACTTGCCCTGTGCATCCAACTGACTACTTGCATCGGGCAGAGTCAAGCGTGGCGCCGTCATAATCTTCATATTTAGCAGACTGAGTAGGGAAAATAGATGATCCTGGGCATGACTGGTGCCTGCAATTCCAAGAGCGGCACCGCTCAGTGCCACCGCTTTTCCACCGAGGACGGGATTTGCCACGCCGCCCACGGGACGGGAGAGCCAGTCCAGCAAGTTCTTTAAGACGCCGGAAAAGTAGTGATTGTATTCCGGAGTGAAGATCCAAAGTCCATCGGCCTCTCTCACCTTTTGACGAACTTCCGCCACTTCCGGCAGTTCCGGTTCCTCTAAATCCTCATTAAATAACGGCACCCTTGTATAGTCTAAAATTTCAAATTCCACGCCTCTTTTTCCCGCCTCAGCTTCGACAAACTCCGCCAGTTGCCTATTAAAAGAATTGGCTCTGAGTGAGCCTACGATTGCTAAAATTTTCATTTGATGTCTCCTTTATATTGATATCTTTTATACTCAAGCCATATATACCCTGATTCCACGGGTTTAACCCTCCTGAACTTCCTGGAAAAATCCATAAAAATACCCCTCCACCTAAGTGAAGGAGTATCTTCGGTCCTATGTCAAAAGTTATCTTTAATTATAGCGCTCTCTTCTTATCCAGTAATTCCATGGCGATGATGAGCGCACCGGAAATTACAACAAGTCCAAGATAGAGCCAACATGCTGTCCGTCTCCGGTCTTTGGTGCCTTGGTGCCATCCGTTGGAGCCTTGATATTGTCTGTTGTCTTCGACTCCATCATCTTCTCTACCTTTGGTTCAGCTTTCTTCTCTTCCACCTTTGTCTCAGCAGATGGTTTTAACTCTGTCAAGGGCGCTTTTTCTTCCGACTTTTCTGTCGATGTCTCCCCTTCATGAGAGTGATTTTCTTCCCTCTCCATCTGTTTACCCTCTTCTGCA
>CAYFQX010000035.1:8456-12284 GCA_964345405.1 uncultured Peptoniphilaceae bacterium | reverse complement strand
CATAAAGTTTAAGCACTCATCCTCGGTCTTTTCCATCAACTTAATGAGAATATAATTGGCCTGAGTTTTAAAGACCTGAATGCCTTCAAGCTTTCCTAATGTGTCGAGCATATACTCGCGCTCTTGGCTCATATATATCTTCGACTCATTAATAAAGGGACCGAGTTCATTTAATGTCTGCCCCACTGCATCTGCCAGTGCATTGACCGTCCATGGAAGCTGGAGTCCCTCCAACTTTTCTACCATCTTGGGATGAGCACATCCATAACCTAGGCGAATACCCGGAAGTGAAAAAAACTTCGTAGCTGCTCGCACTACAATCAGTTGTTTATAGTCATTTGCTTTAAAAAGCTCAATGGTGTCATAGTCCTCCGGCACAAACTCGTAAAAGGCCTCATCCAAAAGTAAAGTTGCGCCCGTTCTTTCAAGGAGATGCATGAGCGAGATCAATGTATCTTTTTCAATGCGAAATCCCGTTGGATTATTTGGATTTCCTAGAACGACAAGAGTTCCCTCAGATAAATGTGCCTCAAGACCGCTATTATCAAATTTAAAATCGTCGCCCAGGGGAAGCTCAATCAACTCTTTCTTATGCACTTGGCTACGTTTAGCATACTCTACAAATCCGGGATAGTAAACGACAATCTTCTCATGCCCTTGAATGGCTAAGTCGATGATTTCCATTGCTCCATTGCCAACCATGACATTTTCCCCTGAGCATCCCAGATAACTTGCAAGATGCTCCTTCAAATGACGATACTGTATATCCGGATAGTGAAGTAAGGATTCCATGTGGCTTGTAATAGTCTCTGTCATTAATTTCGGAATCCCAAGTGGGTTGATATTGGAGCTGAAGTCGATAAGCTTGTGCTTCGATTTTTTTTGATAACTTAATAAATCGCCACCATGCTCCATTAGCCTTGCTTCTTTCTTGCAATGAGAAGACTGATGTAATTTTTTCTCTTGAGCATCTCTTCTCGGTCCGTGAGCACCAATTCGTTTTCCAAGCTTGCATATTCAATATAGCCGTAGTCATAGCCCTGAGCATCTAGAATATCCAGAGTGGATTCAAGTTTACTGGTCTTTAAGATGGCAAACGCATCGGCTGTTAGTTCTGTATCTTCAGCCACTTCATCTAAGAGCATCAGTGTCTCGCCCTTTTTCACCAAATTCATCTGCATGATATTTGCAGCTGCGATAAAAGATGGGATCCCGGGGATGATTTCAATATCAAATTTGTGATTTTCCTCCCCATTCATCATATTTAAAAATGTTGAATAGATGGAGGAGTCTCCAATATTTAAAAATACGCCGGTGTCATCTTCAGCAAGAGATTCATAGATAGTATCTCTTGCCTTTTGATACGTTTCGTCCGTTGATTGACCCATGGGAAAATCCAGCATGACGATCTTTTGATCTTGAAGGTAGGGTCTTACCGTATCCAAAGCCATGTTCTTGCCGCGATTATTAGGCGCAAAGATGACATCCTCATTTTCTATTGTCTGAACGGCACGAACCGTCAATAGGTCCGATGCGCCCGGACCCGTTCCTATTCCAATAATTTTTCTCATCTTAACTCCTATCTCCCGCAATATCTTGGCTCAATTTCTCCAAGATCTCCATTCATTAAATCCTTAGCCTTTTGAATAAACATCGCTTCCACTGCCTCAAGCTCCCCAAGCCCTACATACTTTGACTCCACTTCAAAGCCCTTGGACTCTAAAATTTGGCGCAGTGAACCTTCGTCACGACTGTCCATATCCTCAATCACATGAACGCCGGCTACAATCATCAGTGGTTGAAGTATCACTTTTTTTGCACCGGTCTTTTCAATATCTTCCAGTACATCTTCTATAGTGGTATCACCCTCAACTGTGACTACAAAGATATTCTTATGGCCCTTTTCTTCTAAAACTTCCTGCAATTGGTCATAGATAATGTCCGATGCATGATACGTTCCGTGACCGAAAAGTACCAGTACCTCATCCTCATCCTCATCCTCATCCTCATCCACATCAAAATTCATTGTATCTACAAATGTTTCTAAATCTTCTCTCGATGCAAACAGTGGATGACCGAGGGTTCCCCTATCCAGCTTGACAAGTTTTTCATACTCTACACCGGGTAGGATGTGTAGGGGCTGTATATAGATATCCTCTTCACAAATGCCGCGATCCAGCAGTTGATCATAGGCTTCAATTTCATTGAATACATATAAATTATCTCTTTCCTTAAGACGGCGCATCACCATACGTGAGGTAAATGCTCTTAAAGTATAGGCTTCCGGTATAGCCGCGTTAATTTTCTGTTCCAAATTACCGATATTTTTAACTCGAATATCTCTTACGGTCGTTCCAAAACTTGCAATTATTAATCCTTTTTCCATTGTTTTCTCCCATAAAAAAATCCTAACCTCGGTTAGGAAATAGCATGTCTTCCTTCCCTCCGAAGGTTGTAATCGTGTTGAAAAGCTTAGATATCCTGACTTGCACCTTTACGTTCCATTCCTTCCCAGTTTCCCAGTGGTACCAATGGAGCAGATATACTTACAGTAGCGGGGGCTGTATTGGATTTTCACCAATTTCCCTAAACTTTTCATATTAAATTCTCATCCGAATTAAATCCAGCACAAGATAAAAAATCATTGTAGCTGTCAGGGTGCGATATAAAATCTGATTGACCCTCTCAATATCTTTAATTTCCGGCGGGCGTTTATCATCCCCAATGGTCGGCTTGTAGATGAATTTACCAAAATAATGATGTCCTCCACCTAATTGAATGCCCAACAGTCCTGCCGCTGCACTTTCCGGATAGCCTGCATTTGGGCTGAGGTGATTTTTATGATCGCGCTTTACAATCTTTGCAGCTTCTCTCATCTTACTTAAATCTCCTGTCGAAATCAGCATAAACAGCGCCGTAACTCGCGCCGGAAGATAGTTAAATACATCATCAATTAGGGCCGGCCACTTACCAATATGAAGATATTTTTCATTGCGGTAGCCAAGCATACTGTCCATGGTATTGACCATCTTGTAAGTCATAGCCCCTGGCACTGAAAATAATAACAGGTAAAAAAGTGGCGCCACGACACCATCAGATGTATTTTCAGATACTGTCTCAACCGTCGCCTTAATGACTTCTTCTTGACTCAACTCTTCCGTATCCCGCCCTACAATCCAAGAGAGTTGTCTTCTTGCTTCCACTAAACTGGAATACAACTTATCCTTTACTTTGTTCGCCTCAACTGCCAACATCTTGGCACTTAGACAAGTGTAGATGAGATAAATTTTCAAAATGCGATGGACCCATCCCTGAGTAAGTAGCATCAGTAGATAGGTAAATAGGAAGACAATCATTATGTTTCCTACGGCAATCAATGCACCGCCAAATTCAAGTTGTCTGTCTGTCTTGGAGAATTTACGAATGACTTTTTCCTCAAAGCTGATCACATTTCCCATAAGTTTGACAGGATGTGGAAATGCATAAGGATCACCAATGAGCAAATCAAGACCAACTGCGATTAAAACATCAACCATATTTACCTCCATACATAAGTAGTTTATCATTCTTTAATCCTCCATGCAATATGAGCCCTCTTAGAGACAACAATATTTTACAAAAGCTTAAAGAAGCTTTTTTTACTGAAGTAATTTTTTATATTATGATGTATAATGAAGTAATATATAAAAAGGAGGATATAGATGAGTATTCGTAAGTTTAAGCGTATATTAGTAGCAAACCGTGGCGAAATTGCCATTCGAATTTTCAGAGCTTGTCGAGAGCTCGGCATTCGCTCAGTTGCCATTTATTCTGAAGAAGATACACTGG
>CAYFQX010000035.1:0-8446 GCA_964345405.1 uncultured Peptoniphilaceae bacterium | reverse complement strand
CCGCCTCCTGATACCATTGCTCGTCGTTTGATTGAAGATACACTGGCTTTATGTAGAACGAAGGCTGATGAATCTTATTTAATTGGCAAAGATAAATCTCCTGTTGAAGCGTATTTAGATATGGATGAGATCATCCAACTTGCTATAAATAAGGGGGTTGATGCCATTCATCCGGGCTATGGATTCCTAGCTGAAAATCCTGAATTTGCAAGAAAATGTAAAGAAGCTGGCATTGCCTTTATTGGACCAACTCCTGAAACTATGGAAAAACTTGGGGACAAGATCACATCCAAGATCGTAGCTAAGGAAGCTGGCATTGCAACCATACCCGGCATTGAAAAGCCAATTCAATCCGTTCAAGAAACCATAGACTTTGCAAATAAAGTCGGCTATCCGGTCATTGTCAAAGCAGCGGCCGGCGGCGGCGGTCGCGGTATGCGTGTAGCAAATAATGAAACCGAACTCATTGAAGGATTTAAGAGTGCCAAGAGCGAGGCCAAGGCTGCCTTTGGGAATGATGATATCTTCATGGAAAAATATCTTCGCAATCCCAAGCACATCGAAGTTCAAATCCTCGGCGATCTCTATGGCAATGTCGTCCATCTTCATGAACGTGACTGCTCGATTCAACGTCGCCATCAAAAAGTCGTCGAATTTACTCCGGCCTTCTCTCTTCCACAGGAAGTGCGCGACCGCATCTGTGAGGATGCTCTCAAGGTAACTCGCAGTTTGCGCTATCGCTCTGCAGGAACCGTTGAGTTCTTAGTCGATGAAGACTATAATCACTACTTCATTGAAGTAAATCCTCGTATCCAAGTTGAGCATACCGTCACTGAAATGGTCACTGACATCGACATTGTACAATCACAGATATTAATTGCCCAGGGCTATGCACTGAACGATCCCGAAATTAACATTAACTCTCAAGATGAAATTGTCGTAAACGGTTACGCGATCCAATGTCGTGTCACCACCGAAGATCCCCTCAATAACTTTGCTCCGGACACCGGTCAAATCACTCTCTACCGTTCCAGTTCCGGATTTGGTGTTCGCCTTGACGGGGGCAACGGATACCAAGGCGCCGTTATCTCTCCTTATTATGATTCCCTACTCGTTAAGGTCATCACGCACGGTCGCTCTTGGAATGACACAGTCAACAAGGCCATCCGTAGTTTAAGAGAACTTGAAGTTGGCGGTGTAAAGACAAATATCGGATTCCTCCTCAACGTGCTCCACTCTGATGACTTCAGAAAGGGAAATTGTCACACCGGATTTATTTCCGATCATCCGGAACTCTTTGACATCAAGGCAAAGACAGATGATGAATTAAGACTTATGAAATATATTGGCGAAATTGTCGTCAACGATCCCAACGCCATTACCAAATCCTTTGACGTACCAATTGTGCCTCCAGTAGAAATAATTGAATACGAAGGTACCAAGCAATTACTTGATGAACTTGGTCCTGAAAAATTAATGGAATGGGTGCTCAATGAGGACAGACTTCTTCTAACTGACACCACCATGCGTGATGCTCATCAGTCCCTGATGGCCACCCGTGTCCGTACAAAAGATTTGATGAAGATTGCTGAAGCTACAAACTACAATATGAAAGAGCTCTTCAGTGTTGAAATGTGGGGCGGTGCAACTTTTGATGTTGCCTATCGATTCCTACACGAAGATCCATGGGAGCGTCTACGCATCTTAAGAGAAAAGATGCCTCATCTGCTCCTTCAAATGCTGGTACGCGGTAACAATACCGTTGGATATAAGAACTATCCTGACAATGTCGTCGGTAAATTTATCCGCGAATCTGCCGAAGCAGGCATTGATATCTTTAGAATCTTCGACTCTCTGAACTGGCTCGAAGGCATGAAACTTGCCATTGACGAGACACTCAATGTCGGTAAAATTGCAGAAGGTACCATGTGTTACACTGGAGATATTTTAGATGAATATCGCGACAAGTATAGTTTGGAATACTATGTCAACTTAGCTAAGGAACTTGAAAAAACCGGCTGCCACATCCTTGGTATTAAGGACATGAGTGGTCTGTTAAAACCTTATGCAGCTAAGAAACTTATTACTGCACTTAAGAATGAAATTTCCATTCCAATTCACTTGCACACCCACGACACGACAGGAAACGGCGTTGCAACCATCTTAATGGCGGCAGAGGCCGGAGTGGATATTGCAGATACTGCAGTTAACTCCATGAGTGGACTAACTTCTCAACCTGCTCTGAACTCTGTGGCAGCTGCTCTTGAGCATACCGATCGTCAAACAGGTCTAAACTTACAAAAGGTTGAAGAAATTTCCAACTACTGGGCAGCAGTTCGTCCGGTCTATGCAAACTTTGAATCTGAACTAAAGAGTGGTACCACTGAAATCTACGAATATGAAATTCCAGGCGGTCAATACTCCAACTTAAAGCCTCAGGTTGAAAGTTTTGGACTAGGTCACAAGTTTAAAGAAGTCAAGGAAATGTATCGTCAAGTCAACCATATGATGGGCGACATCATCAAAGTAACTCCATCCTCTAAGATGGTTGGGGACATGTCCATCTTTATGGTTCAAAACGGACTAACTCCTGAAAATATCTATGAAAAGGGTAAGCATCTAGACTATCCTGACTCCGTCATCACCTACTTCAAGGGCATGATGGGACAGCCTTACGGCGGATTCCCTAAGGATCTACAAAAGATGGTACTCAAAGGCGAAAAGCCAATTGATGTTCGTCCGGGACTACTCTTAGAACCTGAAGACTTTGACGGCATTCGCAATCATCTAGAAACGCTAATGAAACGCGAACCTACAGAGGAAGAAGTGACAAGTTATGCACTCTATCCTTCCGTCTTTGAAGAGTATGTCAAAAACTTTAAGGACTACGAAAATCTATGGCGCATGGGAAGTGACGTCTTCTTCCATGGACTCAATGAAGGTGAAACTGCAGAAATTGAAGTTTCCGAAGGGCAACATATGATTGTCACTCTCATTGAAATTGGACGTCTACAAAGTGACGGCACACGCACACTTACCTTTGAAATGAACGGAAGTCGTCGCTACATTGACATTCTAGATAAGACCATACCTGAATCTCTAAAAGTTGGTCAAGAAACTCCAATGGCAAATCCAGATAATCCACTGGAAGTTGCAGCCGCGATTCCAGGCAATATCCTTAAGGTCAATGTCAAAGCCGGAGATGAAGTAAAAGAGGGCGACCTACTCTTTGTCATAGAAGCCATGAAGATGGAGACAAATGTTGTAGCAAACCAAGATGGCATTATTGATTCACTCTATATTAAAGAGGGTGACACTGTCAAAAACGGTCAGCTCGCCATTCTATTTGAAGAATAATATAAAACAGGTCTCACTGAGGCCTGTTTTTTTATCTATATGCAAAAATTTAAATTAAAATAAATCTAAACTAAATTTCTAATAAAAAAACAACGAGTAGCAAACTCGTTGTTTTAAATACCTATTTTATCTTTAATATCTTCGAACTTTTTCTCTCCAATGCCTGAAACTTCCTTAATATCCTCAATGGACCCAAAGGGTTGTGCTTCGCGGTACTTAATGATCTTGTCAGCAGTCTTATCGCCAATGCCTGGCAATGTCATGAGCTCTTCCTTTGTTCCATGATTAATATTGACTAAGCCTCCCTGAGTGCTGCCACCTGCCTGTCCTGACACACCACTCATAATACCCAAACTCTGAACCTGCCCTTCTCCCTGAAGGGGAATGTGAATCCTGGATTCATCGGTCAGTTTTTGAGAGAGATTGACTGCATCAAGATCTGCACCTTCAGTCGTTCCTCCGGCGGCATCAATGGCATCAAAGAGTCGGTCCCCATCCTTTAACTCTAAGAGACCAGCTCGTGCTACGGCACCGCTAATGTGAACATAGATGGTGCCACCCTCAGTTGCAGCTGTTTCCGACAGGCCTTGCTCATCCACTTGCTCATCTAAAAGACTGATCTTTGTGAGCTCTTCTTGAGGTGCTCTCTCTTGAAATTTTTGATAGAACAAACTTCCACAGATAAGTACCAACACACCGATAAAGGCAAGTAAACGTTTTTCATTCGCTGAGAATCGGTTCATACTGCACTCCTATGTACAGGTCTTAGACCTGTTTTATTTTTTTGCAATAAACTCCATTTCTACATTGGCCCCAGCTGGAAGTGCTGTGACAGCAACGCAAGAGCGAGTAGGTTTATGAGTGTCAAAGTACTTTCCATACTCTTCATTGACTTTTTGGAATTCGCCCATGTCTAAGATGAAAATTGTAACTTTAACGACATCCTCAAGTCCAAGTCCTGCTTCATTTAAGATGGCCTTGCCATTTTCAAGACATTGCTTTGTCGCTTCGCGAATATCTGTAATAAGTTCGCCGGTGGCAGGATTGACTGGGATTTGTCCGGAAGTAAAGACAAATTCGCCTACCTCCATACCTTGTGAATAGGGACCTACAGCAGCAGGTGCGTTGTCAGTGTGAATTACTTTCATTATTCTTCCTCACTTTCCTTATCTGTCATCTCTTGAGTCCAAAGTCTTTCTAAACCGTAAAAATCTCGCTCTTCACGGTGGAAAACATGCACGATGATGTCTTCAAAGTCAAGGATGACCCATCGACCCTCATTAAATCCCTCCGTGTGGTAGGGAGTAAATCCGGCCTTTTCCATCTCTTCTACTATATTATCAGATATTGCATGAACTTGGGGCACAGAATTTCCACTGACAATGACAAAATAATCTGTCATCGTCGTTAAATCTTGAATATCCAAGACTTTCATATCTGCACCTTTTTTATTTTCAATGCTTTCTTTGATAATATCTAGTTTTTTCTGTGTCTGCTCTCTGTTCATACATCCTCCTAAAATTTATCAGCGCTTGACTATTTTATACCCAAGTCTGTCAAAAGAAATTTCGTCTGACTTTCATCTAATACAAAGTATGAGAGGCCGTTGATCATTCTTGGAACGCCGGGTAGAGTGTAGGTCTTCATATCCTCTCCACCAATTCTTAGTACATTGAGACCAAGTTTTGACACTTCCGTAACTGACAGTGTACTGTTGGTGTGATTGGCGCAAGATATGAGAAGTTGAGGGCCGTGAATGATATTTTTCTTATCCTTCATTGTACTAAATAAGCTGGTTAGAAAACTCTGCTGTGCTTTGACACGGTCAAGATCTTGATTTTGATATCCCTTGCGAAATCTCAAAAACTGTAAAGCTTCGTCGCCATTTAAAACTTGACGCCCCGCTTTAAGGTCAATGTACAGTGGCGGATCTGCGGTTGGATCTTCATAGACCATGTCCATGGGCACATCAACTTCCACACCACCTACAATATCCACGACATCTTTTACAAAGGCATAGTCAATGACCATATAGTCTTCCACTTCTGTTCCTAAAAGTGCATTGACAGCATGTAAACTTCCCTCGGGACCATCGTAGGCGTAGGCATGGTTGATTTTCTCAGTTGAGTCACGATCCGGTAAGTAGGCGCGCGTATCCCTTGGAATACTGATGAGTGAAATTTCGTCTCGCTCTCGATCTACATTGAGTAGCATTATCACATCGGAACGAGTATTTCCCGCATTTTTTTGATCTAAGCTATCGACCCCAATGAGTAAAACCTGAAATTTATCCTTGCCTGTGAAAAACTCCGACATGCTCATGCGGTCTTCAGGATTATCCTCCAGCTCACTTAGAAAGTAAAAGCCACCGACCGCTACGATAATCACAAGAAGAATCGTGATAAAAAATCCCTTTAAAAAACTCTTCATATTATCCTCCAATGACGTCGTTATATGCACGAATGGTGTCGAGTGCAATGGGCCTTCCAACATCAATCAGGTGCTCAATATTATTTTTTAAAGCCATCGACATGCCAAGATCGAGATTCTTAAAGGATGCTTTGCGAACTTCTACAGCACCGGGAAATGTCCGTCCCTCTTCCATATAATCTGCAAGAAAGACGATTTTCTCCAGTTTGCTCATTCCCTCGCGACCGGTGGTGTGATAGCGAATGGCATTTAGAATATCTTCATTTTTTACGCCGTATTTTGATTTTGCCAAGGCCGCTCCCACGGGACCGTGGATAACCTGAGGTGCGACTTTCATGTCCTTTGTCGCCTTCACCTTAAGCTCTTTTGCCAGTTTTTTTAATTTATCTGTATCTGTAAATTTTGCGCAGTCATGATAATACGCTGCAATCTCAGCATTTTTTACATTCTCCGCGTGCGCCTTGGCAAGTTTTCTTGCCATTGCAACGACGCGCATACTGTGTTCATAGCGGCGCTTGCCAACATTTAAAATAATGTCTTCTTCGATGGATGGATTAATTTTCATCAAGGGTCTCCTCGTATAGATGATGTTTATTAATATAGCGAATGACACTGCCTGGAATGAGATAATTTACCGACTGTTGCTTTCGAATGCGATTTCTTAAATCCGTTGAAGAAATTTCATATCGAGGGGTCTCAATTATTTGAAAATCTGCACCATACATCTCCGATAGATACTCAACCTCCTCTTTAATTGTTTCAAGGGTGATCTTTTCAAATCCCGGACGAATGGCTACGACAAACTTTGTGTACTGAGCCAATTTGTCAAATTTCTTCCATCCCTTTAAATCTAGGATGATATCTGAGCCAAGGAAGAAATAAAACTCATCCTCAGGATAGATCTTCATCAGCTCTCGCACCGTATCCACGGAGTAAGATGTTCCCTTTCGATTTATTTCAATGTCAGACACGAAAAAGTGTGGATTTTGAAGCGTTGCAAGTTCCACCATGGCCAGTCTATGATCTCCCCCAACGCTGAAGTCTTCCTTATGTGGAGGGGTTCCCGTAGGAATAAAGATGACCTTTTTAATGTCCAGGGTACTTCGGATGTACTCACTCATCATCAAGTGACCCATGTGAATTGGATGGAAAGATCCCCCCATAATACCAATTTTCATTATATATCCTTTAAATCAATCTTTGGGTCTTCCTTTGAAGGGCGATAGATGGTCAATTTCTTACCGATGAGCTGTACAAATTCCGCTCCGGTCTTGTCAAGAATTTCATCCTTGTAGTCCTTCCCCTCTTCAGGTGCATTTTGTAAAATATTTATTTTAACAATTTCATGATCTTCAAGCAGTTGATCCAATTGAGTTAAAAATCCCTCATTGATTCCATTCTTGCCAATTTGGATCAGTGGCTTCATCTCATGACTTTTTGATTTTAAATAGGCTCTTTGTTTTCCTGTAATCATATTGCTCTCCTATTCAGAAAATTCAAATTCGTAGCCACACATGTAGACGGACTCACCCTCTTGAATGCCAAGTTCCTTGAGTCGCTCAACGATGCCATTTTTCTTAATATTTTCTTGGAAATATCTTACGCCGTCTGAATCGTTAAAGTTCGTCGAGTCAAGTAGGCGCTGAACATAGATGCCATCGACGATATACGCTCCGTCCTCCTTGTAGACACGAATTTTTTCCTCTTCCTCTTGATCTTTAATGTATATTTTATCATAGGTTTCGGGTTCAGATGGTGCATTTTGAACTTCCTTAAACACTTCATAGAGTAAAGCTTTGACATTGGAGGTAGTTGCAGCAGAACCTTCAAAGATTTTAATACCTGTATCCTTTAGTGCCTCCTGCAGTAACTCCAGTCCAACTTCAGCCCCTGGAATATCCATCTTATTTGCAAAGACGATCTGTGGTTTCTGTGCAAGTTTCGGATTGTAGTTTTTAAGTTCCTCATTAATTGCATAGAAATCTTCCACAGGATCTCTTCCCTCACTCATGGAGACATCAATGACATGAATTAGGACTTTCGTACGCTCCACATGTCTTAAAAACTCATGGCCCAGTCCAATTCCCTCGCTGGCTCCCTCAATTAAGCCGGGAATATCTGCAACGACAAAGGACTGTCCTTCCCCTAGGCGTACCACACCTAGATTCGGCGCAAGTGTTGTAAAGTGATAATTTGCAATCTTAGGACGCGCAGCGGAAATAACTGAAAGCAGTGTACTCTTTCCAACATTAGGAAAGCCAATCAGTCCAACATCTGCCAGTAATTTAAGCTCCAGCGTAATTTTTCTTCGCTCACCGCGGTAACCTGCTTGAGCAAAGTTTGGGGCTTGACGCGTGGCTGTCGTATAAGTTGAGTTACCGCGACCACCCTTGCCCCCCTTGGCAATGACATAGGACATATTGGGCTCATTTAAATCCACAATGACGCCATCGGTTTCCTCATCCTTTACAAGGGTACCCACAGGCACCTTTAAGATGATGTCCTCCCCGTCCTTACCAAATTTATTGGAAGACATGCCATTTTCTCCAGGTTCTCCCTTGTAGGATCTCTTATAGCGATAGTCCATTAGCGTATGAATTCCCTCGTCCGTCTGTAAAATAATGGAACCGCCATTGCCTCCATTGCCTCCTGCAGGACC
>CAYFQX010000034.1:12063-12287 GCA_964345405.1 uncultured Peptoniphilaceae bacterium | reverse complement strand
GGTGCAGTTTTTGAAACCTCAAGCCCACTTTTTATCCCTGTTGAAGATATTGAAGGGGAAGCTCTTGCGACACTTGTCCTCAATAAACTACGCGGTACTTTAAATGTGCTTGCTGTCAAAGCACCGGGCTACGGCGATCGTCGTAAAGATATGCTTGAAGACATTGCCATCCTAACCGGTGGTACCGTGATTACCGATGACTTAGGTTATGATCTTAAGGAAAA
>CAYFQX010000034.1:10723-12048 GCA_964345405.1 uncultured Peptoniphilaceae bacterium | reverse complement strand
TGCATCGAAAGTTACTGTCGACAAAGACGATACCATTATTGTCAAGGGTGGCGGAAAAGCTGAAGCCATTGAAGACAGAGTTCAAAGCATTCGTCGTCTCATTGAAGATTCTACCAGTGAATTTGACACTGAAAAACTACAAGAGCGCTTGGCAAAACTTGCCGGCGGTGTTGCAGTGATCCAAGTAGGTGCTGCAACTGAAGTGGAACTTAAGGAACGCAAACATCGTCTGGAAGATGCCCTTGCTGCGACTCGCGCTGCCGTGGAAGAAGGTATCGTGCCTGGTGGTGGTGTCGTACTTGTAGACTCCATTAAGAAAGTTGAAAAGCTTCTTGATGAAGTGGATGGGGACGAAAAGACAGGTGTTACAATTATTCTACGTGCTCTTGAAGAGCCACTTCGTCAAATTGTGGAAAATGCAGGCCTTGAAGGTTCTGTCATTGTAGAGCATGTAAAGAACGAGGCAGACGGCATTGGATTTGATGCCTATGAAGAAAAATACGTCAACATGATTGAAGCAGGTATTGTTGACCCAACCAAGGTCACTCGCTCTGCACTTCAAAATGCAGCCTCTGTGGCAGCGATGATTCTTACAACTGAAGCTGCCGTTGTAAATATTAAGGAAGACGGTCCCGATCTATCTGCTCTAGCCGGCGGTATGGGCGGCATGGGCGGTGGCATGGGAATGATGTAATCACCCAATACACTTCCAATACACTTTAGGAGTCCACTTGTGGACTCCTTTTTTTTTTTTTTTTAACTTTTAAACTTTACATTGTCTTGAAATTCATTTATTCTTATAACATAAGCAAAATTTGTTTTTGAAACGAGGAGACCCATGAGCCTTCCCACTTTACCTATTTTTCATACGATTATATTTATCATCTCCATACTCTACTCCATCTATCTTGCCGTGGATACTATTTACAAAAACATCGTCATTCGTACCGATGCTCGTGAGATTAAATCTCTAGTCGATGGGGCCATGGCCTCTGCCGTTGCCATTGCCATCTTTCACTTTTTACTCTTGGCAAGTGAGGTATCCTATTTGCCACCTCTATTTCCCATTCCCGACGGCGTGCTCCTGGGGCTATGGGGATTTCAGTGGACGATCCATGTATTTCTAATGGATCTTGGGATCTTTAGTACCATCTACAATTTGATGAGAAACAAATATGAATTAAACAAGTGGGCAGTGCTTCTGGCCTATTGGAACTTGGGCGTCATTCTCTATCTCATGTACTTCATTATCAAGCGAATATTTTTAAACATATAAAAAACCCCTCAATCTCAAAAGGATTCAGGGGTTTTATCTTTTTATTATT
>CAYFQX010000034.1:3214-10713 GCA_964345405.1 uncultured Peptoniphilaceae bacterium | reverse complement strand
GAGTCGTCTCTTAAGTTCCGCTTCCATCTGTTGAAGTTCGACTGTCGCCTTACGTCGATTTTCCTGGCCTTCCACTTGAATCTTGCGGACCTCATCCAGTGCGGAGATGAGTTGAGCATTGGTGTGTCGAATGGTTTCCACATCGACGACACCACGTTCAGTGGCACGGGCCGTATCGATGGTTGCCTGCTTTAATGTGTCGGCATTGCGCTTGAGCAGTTCGTTGGTAAAGTCGGTGACGCGCTTTTGCGCCTCTGTAGCCTGGGTCGTGTGATGCACGCCAAGGGAAAGGACCATCTGATTTTTCCAAATGGGGATGGTATTGACAATGGTGGATTGAATCTTTTCTGCCATGACCATATTGGAGGACTGGACCATGCGAATTTGCGGTGCCATCTGTAGACTGACCATACGCGTTAAATCCAAGTCGTGGAGTTTCTTTTCAAAGCGATTGGCAAGCGCGTAGAGATCGTTGACCTGTTGGGCCTTTAAACTGGAGCCGGAACTTTGCGCCTCGCTTTCAAGGGCGGGAAGTTGTGTTTTGCGCACTTCATCCAGCTTTTGCTGTCCTGCCAAGATATACATGGACAGTTCCTTAAAGTACTGTTTATTTAAGTCATACATCTGATCCAGCAGGGTGACATCCTTCATCAGCTGAACCTGATGTCCCTCGAGGGTTCGTGCAATCTCATCTACATTTTTCTCAGCTTTTTCGTACTGAGTGCGGAAGGAGTCGAGTTTGTTGGCTCCCTTTTTAAAGAGACCGCGGAGGCCCTTTTGCTCCTCTTCATCAAAGGACTTAAGTTCTGTAACTACAGAGGAGAGAAGATCTCCCACTTCGCCAAGGTCCTTGGTCTTGACGGAGTTTAGCGTCTTTTCTGAAAAACTTGCAATTTTCTTTTGAGCGCCGACGCCGTAATTTAAGACAATGTTGGAGTCGGACAGATCGATGGTCTTTGCAAACTCATCCACCATCTTTTGCTCATCCTCGCTCAGCTCAATCTCTTTTTTAAAGTGGTTTATGGCCTCCAGTTCCGTAGGCTCCTTAAGGTTCACCACCTCAGGTTCCGGAACGGAGCCGTCTAGAGTTAATTTGATTTCTTCATTCATGATTCATCACCTTTTCCTTGATTTTTATCAATTAATCCGTCCTGAACAAGTAGGGTGTGCATGACATCAATATCTGCTTGAATGTCCATAAAGTCCTCTTCAAAGAGTTCGGAGAGGAGATTTTTAAAGGCGACATTCACCGTCTCAATGGAGCGCTTAATATCCTGTCGACTCTCTTTAAAATCCTCAAGTTTCACTGCAGACTGTTCAAAGTCAATGTAGCGATCAATGAGTTTAATAGAGGTCGGCGTATAGTAGTCGATAAATTTGTTTAAGTCGACTAATTTTTTCGGATCCTCATCAATCTTTTGATCGATGGATTTTAAAATGGTCAGAAGTTCTTCAACTTCCCGTTGAAACTCCGGATCCTTCACTTCCCGGACTTTCTTTGAAAGCTCGCTGATATAGTTATTTACAAGCACTTGGCGCTTATCCTCTTCCAGTTTACCGGCGGGCTCATCCTCTTCGATGACAGGTTTAGAAGTGTAGTAATTTTTGTAGGCGTGATAGGCCTCTCGGTCCAGCAAAAAGAGTTGATCGTCCTCTACGACGCGGCCCTGTGGGAAATAGCCCTGTTTGATGAGACGGGAGAGATCGGCTGCGACATCTGCCGGGGGAAGTTGCACTGCTGAGGAAAAATCCTCGATGCTCACGACTTTGTTGTCATCAATTTCAGTGCGGTAGCGAATAAAGCGCGCCATTTGACGAGCGTACTTATTCATCTGTCTAGAAAAGATCAACAGTCCCGCTGAAACAATGCCAAGGATGATGACATTGATAAAATCATTAATACTGCCGTACATGACAGAGTCAAAAAGAATGACCACTGCACTAAATCCAGTTAAGATGGTACCACCAAAGCCGATGTTTCTAAGCACTCGGTAAGTGGCCGGCGTAGTGATCTTTTGGCGTACCAACTCCGGATTTTTACTGGCCTTTAGCTTGACCTCTTCCTTTGAATTTATAAATCCCCGGTAGATGGCCTTTGCACCGGACTTCGTTGCCTGGATAGCTGCTTCCACACTGCGCTCAATGATCTCGCTGACTTCAGAAAAGTCGTCATTGTCCATGGCGTTGTGGATTTCATCCTCCATTTTATTTTTATCTCTCATAAAAACACCTCGTTTAGTTGTGATGATAGGCATAAAAACTCATTTTATTTAGTGTATAATATAATCATAGCATAAGTAAAAGGGACACAAAGATAAGATATGTCAAAGTTTAATAAAATAATGCTTGCAAAGCGATGTGAACTCGTGCATACTTAATAAGTTATGTAAAAACTGGCGCAGTAACGCTGTGCCTATGATTTAAGGACGTGAAAAATGAATTTTAAAGAACTTTCCCTTTCAAGTGATGTACTACAGGGGATTGAAGCACTGGGCTATGAGACTCCCTCTCCCATTCAGGCGGAGGGCATTCCCGTATTACTTGAGGGGCGAGATGTCATTGGACAGGCACAGACCGGAACCGGAAAGACCGCGGCCTTCGGCATTCCCGTACTGGAAAACACCGGGGGAAAAGCTGTAGTCCAGTCCTTGATTTTATGCCCAACTAGGGAACTTTGTATTCAGGTAACGGAAGAAATTTCTTCCCTGGGCAAATTTAAGAAAAATTTAAATATCTTGCCGGTCTATGGCGGCACCAGTATTGAAAGGCAAATTCGCTCCCTGGCTCGCGGTGTACAGATTGTCGTAGGTACACCGGGGCGCGTCATGGATTTAATTCGTAGAAAGAAATTAATTTTAGATGAGGTGTCCATGGTGGTATTGGATGAGGCCGATGAGATGTTTGACATGGGCTTTCGAGACGACATGGACTTTATCCTCTCAAAGACACCGGACACCAGACAGACCTGCTTTTTCTCCGCCACCATGGGCGAGGAAATCAAGTCTTTTTCCAAGAAATATCAGAGAGATCCCGTGACCATTGCCATTAAGAGGAAGGAACTCACGGTGGAAAACATCACCCAGTACTATCTTGAAATGCGCAGCTCCATGAAGACGGAGATTCTCTCAAGACTCATTGATCTCTACAATCCTGAACTTGCCGTGGTCTTTTGTAACACCAAGCGCAAAGTAGATCAAGTGGTTCAGGAACTTACCATGCGAGGTTTTCGCGCCGATGGCCTGCACGGCGATCTGAAACAAAATCAACGGGACCATGTGATGAGACGATTCCGTGAGGGAACCATCGATATCCTGGTGGCAACGGACGTAGCGGCGCGAGGAATTGACGTGGACAATGTCGATATGGTCATCAACTACGACCTGCCACAGGACGAGGAGTTTTACGTGCACCGCATTGGAAGAACGGCTCGTGCTGGACGAAAGGGCACGGCCTTTACCTTCGTTGTGGGACGAGATATCTACAAACTTGAGGATATTCAAAAATATACCAAGGCAGAACTGAAGTATTTGGAACTTCCGACTCTTGACACTTTAAGAAACAAGGCGGAGGAACGTCTCTTAGGTAAGGTGGAAGCGGAGTTAAATCGGGACCACGACCTGAGCAAGTACCGCGCCATGATTGATAGGCTACTCCTCAATGAGTATCCGATGACAGATATTGCCGCTACAATGATTAAAATGCTTGAGGAAGATGAGAAGACGGGAAATTATCAGAGACTGAAGGAAGTGGACTACGGCAAGAAGTTTAGACCTCAGGAGCGTAGAAAAAACTCAAATCGCAAGAAAAAAGGTGGAGAGAAGGAACTTGTGCCAAAGGGAACGCGCCTGCATCTCAACCGCGGACGCAAGGACGGCATCAATCCAAAGGTCATCCTAGCTGCCCTTCATCAGGAGACCAAAGTGTCTCGCGCAGCCATTGGTAATATCAATATCAATCAGCGAGAGACCTATATTGAACTTCCGACGAAACTCATTGAAAGTGCCGCAAGAGACTTAAATGGCAAGAAAATTGCCGGCAAAAAAGTAAAGGCTCAAAAGAGAATCGGAAAATAAAAAAGACCCCGAGTGAGTGAAACTCGGGGTTATTTTTTAAGAAATATCATTCTCGTTGCATAGATTGGAGATCATTTTCACAAGCTAAATCTAAAAACTCTAAAATTTTGATAAATTTCCATGATGGAAATTACTTAACCAAATGATAACGACATCTCAATAGAAACTTTACTTCACTGGGCAATTAAAGAGTGTAATTTATTTATAGACGGGAGTAGTTTATGGTCAAGGATATACTTATTCGAGGGGGAGCGCCCCTCATTATAATGACGGCAATGTCCCTGTGGATGAAATTTCAAGATGTGGCGCCGGATCAAGTGAAGAGAACATTTTTAATGGGAATTATAATTACAGCAGTGGCGGCAGCATCAGTCATCTATGATGTCGACAAATGGTCTATACGTAAGCAGACTCTCGTTCACTTTCTAGTGATGCTCATCACCGTCTATCCCTGCCTATTGATCAGCGGTTGGTTTGAGTTGATTTCAGCTGTGGATTATCTGCGGGTATTTTTTATCTTTCTCACTGTGGGGATTATGTTGTGGTCCTTTTCCTATATCATCCTCCGGTATCTCTTGTCAAAGTAAATAGTCAAAAAAAGAGCAACTACAAGGGTAGTTGCTTTTTAAGTATGACACTTACTGGCCATCGCCTATTTGAACATCCTCTTCCTTAAGTCCCTCGGCCGTTGCCATTCTGCGCAGACGGTGGATGTACTTTTTATAGATGGGGAGCATATGCTCTTCCTTGACATAGGTCTTTAGTTCATCAATGGGAATCCACTGAACGCCCTGAGTCTCTGAAAAATTGGGGATGAGTTCATCTCCCTCGTGGGCAATATAGCCAAAGGTAAAGTTGACATGAAAATGTGCCATGACATGATGGTGCTGCTTTTCATGAGCCCCCACTGTCTGAAGTTCCATGCCCATGGGAGATCTGGTGATGGGTTTGATATAGTGCAGTCCCGTCTCCTCGTGAATTTCACGAAGAGAGGATGTAAAGAGATCCTCTCCCGCCTCCACATGACCTCCCGGCCAACCCCAGGAGTGATAGACCTTGTGAAAGATAAAGAGTATCTTATCTAAGGATTCGTTGAGAATAATTGATGAGGTGGTGAAGTGATGGAGATACTCCTCGCCCTGGCCAATCAGCTCCGGATTTAAGCGAAGCAAATGGGCCCGGTCCTTCATCTCCTCTTCATCTTTTGGAAAATAATTTCTAATCCATTCCATGATTTTTGACCTCCTGAACATAAGTCCTATAGGCGCTTGGGATGCTGTATTCTTTACTCATCTCTTTTGGACTCACCCACACGCCCGCCTCGTCTTCATGTGCAGATAGCCCATGAACTTCAACTTCGTAGCCTGTCATGTCCCACTCAATATGACTAAAGAGATGTCTCGATGGGGGAAGTTCTTTGATATTTTCAACGCTTAGTCCCTGAGATTTGAGATAATTTTCAACCTCCGCCGGACTCTTCTCATCCTTCATCATTGGAAATCCCCAAAGTCGTGCCAGTAGTCCCTCCTCCGGTCGCTTGGTAAGATAGATCCTGCCCTCTTGGCGAAGAACTAAGACGGTGTAGCTTTCCTTTTTTCGCGCCTTCTTTGGCAGCCGCACGGGAAAGTCTTCCGCCGTCCGGTGTCTGTAAGCTGCACAATCCTCATTTAAGGGGCAGTCCAAGCATCGTGGACCCAGCGGAATACAGATGCGACTTCCAAGGTCCATCAGCGCCTGATTAAAATCTCCCGGACGCGATGAATCCATGGTTTCTGTGACTTTTTTATTGACAAAAGAGATGGTAACGGCTCGTTCAATTGGGGTATCAAGCTCATAAAGGCGACTATAGATGCGAAGTACATTGCCATCAATAGCGCTTACAGCCTGACCAAAGGCCATACTTGCAATGGCGCCGGCAGTGTAGGGGCCGATGCCCGGAAGTTTAATCAATTCGTCGTAAGATGTTGGCAATTTTGCGCCATAATCTTCCACCAGAATCTTTGCGGCGCGGTGCATGTAATTTGCCCGCCTGTAATAGCCAAGTCCCTCCCAGAGCTTGTGAAGTTCATCCTCTGAAGCTGCTGCCAAATCAAAGACAGTAGGCAGGGTCTTCATAAAGCGCTCAAAATAGGGAATGACAGTGGTCACTTGAGTTTGCTGAAGCATAATCTCCGACACCCAAATGGCGTAGGGATCACTTGAGTCCCGCCAGGGCAAACTGCGCTTATGCAAGTCGTACCAATTCAACAATTTATCTGAAATACTTGACATAGTTTCTCCTCTCTTTACACATTATAACAAAAGGGAGAGGAATGAAAACCGAGTAATTTAATATAAATTCATGAAATGTTGATAGATACAATAGTTGAGGCAATTCATACTTGTGGACATTGATTTGACCTTCAGGAGTTAAAATGTTATATTATATTAGATAAAATCCATAGCCGAGAGGAGAAGATTCATGACAAATACATTATTAAAAGTTGAAGGTATCGACGCAGAAGTCGAGGGGAAACAAATATTAAAAGATATTAATTTAGAGGTAGGTAAGGGCGAGGTTCACGTCATTATGGGACCCAACGGCTCCGGTAAGTCCACCCTTGCCAATGTCATTATGGCCAACCCCGTCTATAAAGTGACCAAGGGTAAGATCTACTTCGATGGAGAAGATATTTCCGATCTTTCCACAGACAAGCGTGCTAGAAAAGGTCTCTTTATGTCTTTCCAATCTCCCTATGAAGTACCTGGAATTACAGTTGAAAACTTTATTCGCCAAGCCAAACAAGCTCACAATGAAGACGAGCGTGTCTCCATCTTAAAATTTAGAAAAGAAGTTGAAGGCAAGATGGAACTACTGGACATGGCGCCAAAATATAAAGAACGCTATCTAAATGTAGGATTTTCCGGCGGTGAAAAGAAGAAAAATGAAATTCTTCAAATGCTGATGTTAAATCCAAAACTTGCCATCCTAGACGAAACGGATTCCGGACTTGACGTAGACGCTGTGCGTACGGTAAGTAAGGGAATTCGCGAATACTTAAATGATGACAATGCCGTCTTAATTATCACTCACCACCGTGAAATTCTTAGAGAAATTCAACCGGACTACGTGCATGTCATTACAGACGGTCACTTCGTATTGGAAGGTGGAGAAGAACTCATTGATCGTATTGAAGAGTACGGATTCGGCTGGGTTCTTGAGGAGGCAAATAAATAATGGATAAACCTAAGAAGACTCAGGTCGAGCAGGGCGATCGCGGCATTTACGATGAGGTCAATCCCTTTACCTACCGCTCGAAGACGGAAGTCGGTCTCAATGAAGACATTGTCCGTCAAATTTCTGCGGAAAAGGACGAACCTCAGTGGATGCTCGAGGCGCGCTTAAAAGCCTTGGAAATTTTTAATCAAAGTGAAAACCCCGTCTGG
>CAYFQX010000034.1:0-3204 GCA_964345405.1 uncultured Peptoniphilaceae bacterium | reverse complement strand
CTATCCGAGGGGGATATGAAAAAAGTCGTCACCTACATCCGTCCCGATGCGGATCTAAGTGAGGATTGGAACACCGTTCCCGATGAAATTCGCGACACCTTTGATAAGCTTGGTATTCCTGAAGCGGAACAGGAACATCTCCTCTCAGGGGTTGGTGCACAATATGACTCGGAAGTTGTCTATCACAGCATTCAACAACATTTGACAGAGCAAGGGGTCATCTTTACAGATTTTGAAACCGGACTTCGCGAGCACGAAGACATTGTCAAAGAGTACTTCAGCAAAGCCATCAAACCGACCCTTCATCGCTACGCAGCGCTTCACTATGCTGTGTGGAGTGGCGGTAGTTTTGTCTACGTTCCAAAGGGTGTCGACGTAGATGTACCACTTCAAGCGTACTTTCGACTTAACGCACCGGGTGCCGGTCAGTTTGAACACACCTTAATCATCATTGATGAGGGCGCAAGATGTCACTTCATCGAAGGTTGTTCCGCACCAAAACACAATGCACTGAACATTCACGCCGGTGCTGTGGAACTCTTTGTCAATAAGGGAGCCACTCTACGCTACTCAACCATTGAAAACTGGTCACGCAATATGTACAACCTAAATACCAAGCGTGCCATCGTTGAAGAAGACGGTATGATTCAATGGGTCTCCGGCTCCTTCGGTTCAAAAGTAAGTATGCTCTATCCAGCCTCTGTCCTCGTTGGACCAAGAGCGGCCAATGAGTACACAGGGATTTCCTTTGCCGGTCAAGGTCAAACCATTGATACCGGATGTCAAGTCATTCATGCTGCGCCTCACACTACAAGTGTCGTAAACTCCAAGTCCATCTCTAAAGGTGGCGGCGTCGGCGTGTACCGCGGTCTTGTCAAAGTAACGGAAGATGCCGTGGGTTCTCGCTCCAGTGTCGACTGTGAATCCCTCATGCTGGACAATCATTCCCGTTCCGATACAATTCCTGCCATCGACATTGCCACTGACGACATCGACTTTGGTCACGAGGCAAAGATTGGGCGTATCAGCAACGAAGTTGTATTCTATCTCATGACACGCGGACTCACAGAGGAGGAAGCGCGCGCCATGATCGTCCTTGGGTTTGCCGATCCAATTGCCAAGGAACTTCCACTGGAATACGCCGTAGAAATGAATAATTTAATTAACTTAGAATTGGAGGGAACCATTGGGTAAATTTGAACTTAATCAAGAAAAAATCTCAACACCACTTAAGGTGGAAAAAGCCAATGAACTCTCTTGGAAAACTTTCAGCTATTTGAAAGTCAATCATACAGAAGTTGAAATTCCATCCCTTGAAGAAATTGACGGTCGTCCCGTGACTCTACCGGACTGTCTAAAGGATAGAGAATTTGGTGCCAGTCCTGAAATTGTAAAAATTCACCAAAACTACTCCACCATTGTCGAGGAGTACAAGGTTAATGAAGGCGAGGGCATGGACTTTGGTAAAGTGACTCGTACGGACAAAAACACCATCGACACTGTTCATGTGCATGCAGAAAAGGACGGCATTTTAAATCTCATCTTGGAATACAATATCGATGAGCCCGAGGCCTTTCGCTCCTCACTGATCAGCGTTCATGCTGAGGAAGGAGCCCATATCAATGTCTACCTTGTCAATTTAAACCACAAGGACACGACAGATATCCTATCCCTTGTGACTGTGGCAGAGGAACGTGCAAGTATCAATGTCTTCCAATATGAAGTGAGTGAGTCCGACGGCATCATCAAGTCCAATGAGTATCTTGTTGGAGAAAAGTCCCATGGAAATATCTATGGCATTTATCTTGGACAGGATCATCAAAAACTGGACTTCCTCTACGACATCCTACACATTGGTGCAAAATCCACTTCCAACTTAATCATGGACGGTGCCCTTCTTACCGGTGCGCGCAAAGTATTTAAGTCTCAACTAAACTTTGATCCCGGCGCTGCAGGAAGTTACGGAAATGAAGAGGAATTTGCACTACTCTTAGATGAAACGGCAAGATCCTTCTCCGTTCCCGGACTACTGACTGGGGAGCACGATGTCGAGGGGAATCACGCAGCATCTGCCGGACACATTGATCAAAAGGAACTCTTCTACATCATGTCCAGAGGTTTTGAACAAAAAGAGGCAGAGCGACTCATTATTGAAGCGAGATTTTCACCGGTCATTGACAAGCTTAATGACGAAGATCTGCGCAATCGCTTGAGAGCGAAACTGGATGAGGCACTTGAAAGGAGATCATAATGTTATCTCGTGAAGAAATTCAAGAAATACGCAGGGACTTTCCCTTCCTAAATGTGGAAGGCCCCGGCGGAAAACTCGTCTATTTAGACAATGCAGCAACGACTCAAAAGCCACAGGCAGTCATCGATGCACTGACTGATTTCTACTCTCACAAGACGGGAAATCCTCACCGCGGTGCACACTATCTTGCCATGACGGCCACCGATGTCTTTGAGGGAGCACGTGCTCGCGCTGCTAAATTTATCAACGCAAAGCAAGCGGAAGAAGTGGTCTTTACACGAAATGCCACGGAAGCTTTAAACATCCTTGCCTACTCCTGGGGACTTGAAAATTTAAAGGAAGGAGATGAAATTCTCATCTCCATCATGGAGCACCATGCCAACCTCGTCACCTGGCAATATGTAGCTGAAAAAACAGGTGCAAAGCTTGTCTATCTCTACATTGACGATGAAAAGCAAATTCCGTGGGAAGAGTTTGAAAGTAAGCTAAACGAAAACACCAAACTCTTTTCCATCACTCAGTCCTCCAATGTCGTGGGCACCATGCCAAAGATCAAGGAGATGATTGCCGAGGCAAGAAGAGTCTCCCCTAAAGTGACTTGCATTGTAGACGGCGCACAATCTGTGCCTCACATGCGCGTCGACGTTCAGGATTTAGATGCGGACTTCCTAGTCTTTAGTGGTCACAAGATGCTTGCCGCCATGGGCGCAGGTGTCCTCTATGGTAAACTTGACAAACTCAACGATATGAAGCCCTTCCTCTATGGCGGGGACATGATTGAGTATGTCTACGAAGACCGCTCCAGCTTTTTGGATGCTCCCAATCGCTTTGAAGCAGGTACGCCGGATGTGGGAAGTGTAGCGACTCTTCCAGTGGCTATGGATTATCTTGAAGCCATCGGCATCGATCGAATCTTCGAGTACGAGTCCTATCTCACCGCCCATGCCTACGAG
>CAYFQX010000033.1:4844-12293 GCA_964345405.1 uncultured Peptoniphilaceae bacterium | reverse complement strand
CACGACCACCTAAGAGACTGACTAGATTGTCTTCCATCTCACGCTTAGTTCTAACGTAAGTGTCTTCTTCAGGAATATAAGCTGTACATCCACCGGCCATCCCACGTGGAATGATAGTGATCATATGCACCGGATCATGTCCCGGCATGAGACGACTGACAAGTGCGTGACCAACTTCATGAACGGCAGTGAGCTTACGCTCTTTTTCACTGACCACACGACTCTTCTTCGCCGGTCCCGCTTGAACTTTGATACTTGCCTCATCAATATCTTCCATGTGAATTTTAGCTTCATTTCGACGAGCAGCAAGTAGCGCTGCCTCGTTCATAAGATTTTCAAGATCCGCAGGGGTAAATCCTGGCGTTCTCTTGGCAATGACTCTTAAATCTGTATCTTCAGCAATGGGCTTGCCCTTAGAGTGAATTTTTAATACTTCTTCACGGCCACGAACATCCGGTAGACCCACATAGACGGTACGGTCAAAACGACCGGGTCTTAAAATGGCAGGGTCTAAAATATCCGCACGGTTTGTCGCTGCCATGACAATGACGCCCTCATTGGTGCCAAACCCGTCCATCTCTACAAGAAGTTGGTTTAAAGTTTGTTCACGTTCGTCATGTCCACCACCCACACCGGCGCCGCGACGACGACCGACGGCATCAATCTCGTCAATAAAGATGATACATGGTGCATTTTTCTTTGCTGTTTCAAATAAATCACGGACACGAGACGCACCAACACCAACATACATTTCCACAAAGTCTGAACCACTCATGGTGTAAAATGGCACTTTCGCTTCCCCTGCCACAGCTTTACTTAGATAAGTTTTACCTGTACCTGGAGGACCAACGAGTAGTACCCCCTTGGGAATTCGTGCTCCCATGGAGACAAATTTCTTAGGATTTTTAAGAAAGTCGACGATTTCTCCAAGCTCTTCCTTTTCCTCTTCCAATCCGGCCACTTTACTGAAGTTAACCTGGTGGCTGTCTTCTTTAACAAGACGGGCCTTCGATTTACCGAAATTCATCATTCGCCCTCCGCCGCCCTGGCTATTTTTCAGGAACGAAAAGATCATAAAGCCAAACAGACCCATGAGTAAGAGTGAAGGTAGCTAGCTCATTGCAGAAGTTGTCGTTGTTGTCTCGGGATGTACAAACTTTGTATAGCTACTATCTTCCGCTATCTGAGATACCGGTCTAAATAACGCGATTCCACCTACTAAGACCAGGAGTAGTAATAGGTAGAAGAATGTTCCTCCCCATTTTCTATTCAATAAACTTCTCCTCCTTTTTTAACATGACTACTATTATATCATAACCCACAGTAGAAAGGGTTAAAACTTATTTGTCTTCATAGACTGAGGGCTTTAGGCAGGCAATATAGGGTAGATTTCGATAGAGCTCTGCATAGTCAATACCATAACCTACGACAAACTTATCCTCTACCTCATAGCCTATGTAGTCAATGTTAACGACGCGCTCTCTGCGACTTGGCTTACTTAAAAGAGAAGCCACGCGCACATCTTTTGCGCCTCTTGATTCCATTACTTTCATCAGGTAGCTCAGTGTCAAACCTGTATCGACAATATCCTCTACCAGTAGGACATTGTGTCCCTCCAATTGAATATCCACATCCTTTAAGATGCGCACTTCGCCGGTAGATGTGGTGCCCATGCCATAACTTGAGACATCCATAAAATCAATTTCAATGGGCAGATTGATCTCTTGAATCAAATCAGACATAAAGGCAAAGGCGCCCTTTAAGATGCCTATGACAATGAGAGATTCACCTTTAAAATCCTCTGTAATCTCTTCACCCATGCGGCTGACCGCCTCTTTAATTTCCTCTTCAGAAATCATAATTTCCTCTATATCGGGACTCATGATATTTTCTTTATCCATTATTTCACCTCAAAACTAATTCGATAGATTGGATGATTTTCATCATCTATAAGATTATACCCACTGCGAAACAGTCCTAAAACAGATAGTATATTACCATCTCTACAGATAATCGGAATGCTGTCCCTGTAGTTCTTGTCAATTTTTTTCTCAATTAAGATATCCTTGAGTTTTTTATGACCCTCTGAATAAAACATCAGTACTCGGTCACCGGGACGTCTGGACCTGACGCTTAGCTCCCCCAGCTCCTCTGCCTGAAAATAAAGGGCGTCATCTGAAGTTGTCACTTCATCGACCTTTTCAACAGTGATCCGGTACGCACCCCATGTGTTTTCGCCCAAAGATAGTGTCTTTTCACTCAAATCACAATCTTCTCCAGGATACTCTATAATTATATCATTAAAGTCCCTTCGAATGAGGACATTTTCCCGAATGGTGTACTCCGTTCCACTGCGATCAGTCAACAAGCGCTCCATTTTAAAGACGTAGTCACGCGTGATGTTTTGAGACGAACCGTAAAACTCACACAAAGCTCTGTGAAATAATTTTTTTCTGACAATAGGCATAAGTTTACTAAGCTTTGGAATGGACAGAACTGAACGTCCCTCACTCTTTTGCACCATGGTCGGCATAAGGGAGTCGATTAAATCTTCAAAATAGTCCTGGGTCTCCTGAGCTTCTATAGAGAGTTCATAGAGTCCATCTTCGAGACTTGGATTAAAGGTTTCCATTAAGGGAACCAACTCAAGTCGAACTTTATTTCTGCCATAGATACTTTCAAAATTTGTATGATCGATACAGTACTCATACCCATGATAGTGGAGATAATTTAAAATGTCCGACTTATTTACCTGAAGCAGGGGACGGAAAAGTTGTCCCTCTAATATTCGCATACCGCCAAGTCCATGAATGCCCGTCCCTCGCATCAACCGCATCAGCATCGTCTCCACTTGATCCGACTTGTGATGACCCAGGGCAATGAGGTCCTTCCTAGATGCAAGTTCACGGTAAAACAAGTAACGAAGCTCACGCCCCGCCTCTTCAATGCTAAGCCCCTTGACTCGTGCATAATCTGCTACATCGATCTTTCGCTCATGGAGTGGGATTTTTACATCGTGACACAATTTCCTCACAAATTCTAAATCTAGATCCGCTTCATCTCTAAGTTGATGATGCAAGTGACAGGCCACCAGTTCTAAATCAAGTGCCTCTCTGTAGTCAAGGAGCAAGTGAAGTAGTGCTACGGAATCCGGACCTCCGGATAGCCCAAGGACAATTCGAGTGCCCGGTCTTACATATTTCTCAATGGATTCATAAATTACTTTCATTAAATCCTCCATAGACAAAAAATGAGCGCCGTCTTGCGGCGCTACCTTACTTTCTAGTCTTTCCCTGTCTTACATTTTTTCGTTGCTTGGCACTCTCAATTTTGGCATTGCTGTTTTTCATGAACTTACTTAGCATATCGTCAAAACTCGAGCTCTCATCACGTGTGATTTCTTGGGTCAATATGATTGCTTCAGGTCCCTTATCTCGCTGCTCTTTTGGCTCCGCTTCCTTCATTGAGAGGGCAATTTTACCTTTGTCATCCATAGAGAGCACCTTGACCTTTACCTTGTCCCCCTCATGGACGTAATCTGATATTTCTTTAACGAAATCATTGGACACTTCTGAGATATGTACCAGACCGGTTAATTCATCCGAGATTTGTACAAAAGCACCAAATTTAGCTACGCCGGTTACAACGCCTTCAACAATATTTCCAACCTCTATAGTCACAATAATTTTCTCTCCTTTTGATTTTTAAATATAATTACTCGTCTTTTGAATTATTCTTATCTATAAAAATAATCTCCCTCGGCTTGACCATGCCTAAGTCTTCCCTTGCCACCTCTTCAACATATTCAAGGGAATCGCTCTTATTCAATTCTTTCTTAAGGGCCTCAATCGTTTCCTTCTGCTCTCTTATTTTCTCTTCATTGGCCTTCATTTGCGCCATTTTCTCTTGTTTTTGAATGTATAGATGAGTTGAGATAAATAAACCATAAATCAGTAGCAGACAAAATGCGCCCAGGAGGACTCGGATGCCTATGGGCTTTTTATTTTTAAGATTTTTTCGTGCCATAGTCCACTCCTTATTCCCTATGGGATCATTCGGTAGAGCTTCTCAGCGTCATTTTTAGCAACATTGTCGCGAACTTCAAGGACTTCAATTACAACGGTTTGAGTGCCAAAATTAATTTCGATTTGGTCGCCTACACTAACCTTGTCTCCCGCCTTCGCGATTTGCCCGTTAATCTTGACACGACCCTGATCACAAGCAGTCTTTGCCACCGTTCTACGCTTGATGACTCTTGCATTTTTTAAAAATTTATCGACTCTCACGCTTACTCCTTATAAAAAAGGGCCCACTACGGGAGCCCTAAAGTTTACTTATTGACAATTTCTTTTAATGCTTTACCGGCACGGAAAACAGGTGCTTTAGAAGCTGGAATTTGAATAACTTCTTCAGGGTTACGTGGGTTTCTGCCTTCTCTAGCTTTTCTTTGGCGCACTTCAAAAGTACCAAAGCCTACAAGTTGAACTTTGTCCCCTTCAACAAGTGCTTCTTCAACAGAGCTGATAAAAGCATTTAGTGCTGATTCAGCATCTTTCTTTGTTAGGTTACTCTTTTCTGCAATGCTTGCAACTAATTCTGATTTATTCATCTTCATTTCCTCCTAATATTATTAAGTAAATACTTAACTAGTTTAATCCAAGATTCTTGATTTATCAAGGGATATTCACAAATTCCTATAATTTGTGAATATCAATCTTAAACTTACTTACGGTTCTCCATGGTACTGGAAATTAAAGTCTCCATGGCCGAGCTTGTCAAATCGGTCAAACTAAAGTGTCCATCTTTAATGTCATGATAACTGAGTCCTAAAAGCAGTTGGAGTAGATCACTTAACTCTGCCTCCCTAGCATAGGGATCCTCACTTAAACCATCTTCGACAAAACTCTTAGCTTTTGCTGCAAAGGCGCGAATCAACTCCTGCCTTTGAGGAAGTGATTCTAAATGATCATAGTGATCCAAGAGATCTTTCATCGCATGGCGATGTCGCTCTTGTCTGCCCGGGATAAAGATACTTGTCTGAACGCCAACTTCATATCCACGATCCAGTTCGTAAGATAAGAGGCTATGAACTTCCTCCTTCTCTTCCATACCGGCATAGGATATGAGATACAACTGACATTCATCGCCATAAACTTCACCAATGGCAAGTTTAAGATCGGATACAATGCGCTGATTGTAAACTTGAGTGATGATGGTGTCCACTTGAGGATCGAAATCCAAAATTGAAAACTCATCACCATCAATGATCTTTAATCCACTGACAGGATCACAATTCACCAAGCCTAAGACGGGCTCAATGAAACTCACACCATGGACGATTTTTACATTTTCGTAGGTACGTAGTAAAATCTGCACCGCATCTTCAGCAACAAGGGGATCACCTGGAACAAAATAATTGACAGGCGTTGACTTTGCCTCATCAATAAGTGTCTTAGCAATGGTTTCATAGACGGAGGAAAAATCTTTAAGTTCATCATACAGTTTATCAAAGCTTTGATATTCAATTTCATTATTTTTAAAGTACGAAACGCTGTCGTGTTGCTCCGTTCTTAAGAAATTTGGATACCCATCACAAATAAACTGAATGGCTTCTCTTGTCAGATATTTTTCAGTTCCGGGACCAAGGCCAATGATTCGAATTTGAAACATAACTCCCCCCTATACAATTATGTATTTTACTAAATATTGACCGCTTTGTCTAGATGAAAAGAGCAAATTCTTCTGTATATAACTCAAGTCTAGGGTTTTAGTTAACTTCTTACAAATTCACTTTGTAAATAAAAAAAGAGCCCGGCTTCACCCGGGCTCTAGTAAAATTCTTATGCATTTTTCTTAGCTTTAATTTCTTTAATTTTTTCCATGGACTCAATGATTGCATCGGCAAGACCGACCATGTCGTTTTCATTTGCCTTATTTAAAGCAGAGTTAATGGTGACACGATCATTTAGTACGTCCACAAGTTTTAGATTGTCGTCAATAAACTCTTCAATCTTATCCCCTGAAGTACAAGCCCATGTACCATTTTCAATGATACCTACGGTTCTGTTTTGAACGTTTAGAGCTGCCATATCGGCAAGGAAGTTCTTCATCACTGGATAAATTTCTAGATTGTAAGTGACAGATGCAAGTACTAAGTGAGAATACTTAAATACATCAGAGATTAGATAGGACACATCGGTACTAGACACGTCGTGAAGTACAACATTAGTCATGCCCTTTTCACAAAGTTCAGAGGCAAGCACTTGGGCTGCATGCTCAGTGTGACCATACATAGATGCATAAGCAATCACAACACCTGTTTCTTCAGGTTCATAGCTTGACCACTTGTCATATTTATCTAAAATATAGCCAAAGTCATTTCTCCAAACTGGACCATGAAGTGGACAGATATATTTAATATCTAGAGTGGCTGCTTTTTTAAGGACGTCTTGTACAAATGGACCGTACTTACCTACGATATTTGTGTAGTAACGACGTGCATCATCAAGCCAGTCACGATCGAAGTTTACTTCGTCGTTGAAAAGTTTACCGTCTAGGGAACCAAAGGTACCAAAAGCGTCTGCTGCAAATAGGACACCATCTTTAGTGTCATAACTTACAAGAACTTCAGGCCAGTGAACCATTGGTGCTTCAACAAAGGCAAGGACACGCCCGCCGCCTAGGTCTAATGTGTCGCCTTCTTTGACGATGATGGTGTTGTGTTTATCAACAAGATCATAGCCAAATTGTCTCATAAATTCAAAACATTGTTCACTTGAGACAATGGTGACATCCGGATAGCGAATGCAAACTTCTTCAAGTGCAGCTGCATGGTCAGGTTCTAAATGGTGAACGACTAGATAGTCAAGTTCTCTACCATCTAGGACATGTTTAATATTTGCTAAGAAATCTCTAGTTACAGACCAATCTACAGTGTCAAATAGTACTGTTTTTTCGTCGACGAGTAGATAGGAGTTGTATGAGACTCCATTGGGGATGGGAAAGATATTTTCAAATAATGCAAGGCGTTTATCATTGCCGCCCACCCAATATAGATTTTCTGTTACTTTTCTAGTTGGATACATATTCTAGCTCTCCTTTATTTTCTATCTGCTGGATAATGTTCTTCGATAAAGTTTTGTTTTTCTTCTTGACATTCAGGACAAGTCCAGTCATCTGGAAGACGTTCAAAAGTAGTTCCTGGGCTGATTTCTCCTTCAGGATCACCTAAGTTTGGATCATATTCATAGCCACAGCCAGGGCAGACATAGACACTATAGGTAGGAGCTAGTTTTCTAGGTTTGGATCGTCTTACTTTTTTCATTGGTGGTGCAGGTTTCTTTTCACCGGTTCCAAGTGCTTCTGCAAGAAGTGGCATAATTTCGTGGATATCTCCTACAATACCATAGTCTGCATTCTTAAAGATTGGAGCACCTGCATTTTTATTAA
>CAYFQX010000033.1:0-4834 GCA_964345405.1 uncultured Peptoniphilaceae bacterium | reverse complement strand
AATTGCTACGATAGTAGCTGCATCTTTAATTCCCTTTAGATGTTGAACGGCACCGGAAATACCGCAGGCAATATAGAGATTGCCCTTGAATTTTTGTCCGGACATACCTACATAGCGTTCAAGTGGAATTAACTTCATAGTTTCTGCAACAGGACGAGATCCACCAAGTGCAGCACCGGCAGCATGAGCAAGTTCACGTGCCATGTCCATGTATTCTTCAGAGCCAATTCCCTTACCAATACTGACTACACGTTCGGCATCGTAAACCGGAGTATCAATGTCGATTCCCACGGTGAAGTCGTAACCATCCTTTTGTAAGTTTTCTACAAGTTCTTTCACGGCATCTTCTGGAGTGTCCGCCTTAATGATGTAGCGTTTACGTTGACCGGTAATTGGTCCTTCCGCTTTTTCAGGAGCTCCACCCTTTGCCTTTTTTGCCTTGCCGAGATTACCTAAGATATGAGAAGAGATGACAAGACGTTGGATTTCGTTTGTTCCTTCATAGATGGTAGTGATCTTTGCATCACGATAAAAGCGTTCAACTTCCATGCCCTTCAAGTAGCCAGCACCGCCGTGAATTTGAAGTGCGTCGTTTACAATTTCTAAACTCACATCGGATGCATATTGTTTTGCCATGGCTGCTTCCATACCATAGTCAACTTCGTTTGTCTTAAGCTCAGCTGCTGAGTAGACTAAGAAGCGAGCGCAGCGAAGTTTTGTTGCCATGTCGGCAATTTTAAAGGCAATAGTTTGTTGAGCACCAATAGGGCGACCAAATTGTTTTCTTTCCTTTGCATAGGCAACAGCTGCTTCATAGGCACCTTGAGCAATACCAAGTGCTTGAGCTGCAATACCGATACGTCCACCATCAAGAGTTGCCATGGCAATTCTAAAGCCCTGTCCCTCTTGACCTAGAAGGTTTTCCTTAGGAACTTTGACATTATTAAAGACAAGTTCCGCTGTTGAGGAGGAGCGAATACCGAGTTTGTCATAGTGATCGCCAAATTCAAAGCCTTCCCAGCCCTTTTCTACGATAAATGCAGAGATACCGTGGGTTCCAATACCTGGAGTTGTAACTGCAAATACAACGTAGTAATCAGCAATTGGAGCATTGGTGATGTAAATTTTTCCACCGTTTAAGATGTAGTGATCACCATTTAGTTCAGCTGTGGTCTTTGTTCCACTGGCATCACTACCTGCATCCGGTTCAGTTAGACCGAAAGCACCGAGTGCCTTACCTTCTGCAAGAGGTTTTAAGTATTTTTCCTTTTGCTCTTCAGTACCAAAAGCTGCAATTGGATAGGCTCCTAGAGAAGTATGTGCAGATAGGATAACCCCTACCCCACCGTCAACTCTTGATAGTTCTTCTACTGCAATCGCATAGGAAAGTGCGTCCATTCCGGCGCCACCGTATTCCTTGTCATATGGAATACCCATCCAACCGTTCTCACCCATTTTTTGGACAACTTCAGTTGGAAATTCATTGTTTTGATCCAATGCAAAAGCAATTGGTTTGACTTCCGATTCAGCAAATTCCCTAACGGCTTTACGGAGCGCTTCATGCTCCTCTTGAGTTTTAAATAACATGCTTTCCTCCATTTCCAATGGTTAATATTTTGTTCTGTAGTTTAGGTAAACCCATTGGTAAACCTTCTCATTTTTTACTGTACCTATATAGTATACTATAGACATTTTTAGGTCAAGTCATTCAGCGAATTATTTATGTCCACAATAACCTTGGTTCATCTATACCCAATTATCTATAGAATAATAAAAAAGGAACTCCTTATTTGGAGTTCCTTTTTTATTATTCATCTTTTTTGTTGTTTGTGTTCTCTTTTACCTCGGCCTTATTGTCTTTCGCTGCGTTGTTTTCTTCAGCTGCTTGATTGTTTCCCTTGTCTTCAGCTGCATTTGCCTTGGTATCTTCTTCCGGTAGATCGATGGCAATGTCATCCTTTGGATCGACATATTTCTTAATCTTAGCTTTCTTTTCTAAATTATCCATATAGTCAACGTATCTAGTGTGAAGAAGATCATCTTTCACTGCATCTTCCTGACCTTCAAAGTTATTGATGATTTTGTTCACTTTAATGATGTGATAGCCGAAGTCAGTTTTTACAGGATCGGAAATTTCCCCTTCTTTTAACTTAAAGGCTGCCTCTTCAAATTCAGGTACCATGGCGCCTCTTGGGAATTCACCAAGTTCGCCGCCATTGTCTTGATTGCCTGGATCTTTGCTGTTTTTATTTGCAAGTTCAGCAAAATCCTTGCCACCGTCAAGTTCTGCTTTGATCTTCTTAGCTTCCTCTTCAGTTTCTACAAGGATGTGGCTTGCATCAATCTTTTCAAACTTGTCCTTGTTATCTTCGTAGTATTTCTTAACTTCTTCCGCAGATGGTTCAAGTTCTTCCATTAGTTTTGCACTGTATGGTTCCTTAAGTAGTTCATAGGATAGAAGTTTCTTATAGAAGTCCAGGTCAATATTTTGCTCTTTGAGAATTTTGTTAAATTCCTCTTCGCCACCGAGTATTTCCTTAGCTTCTTCAATCTTAGCATTGACATCTTCTTCAGTAATTTCAATACCCTTGTCCTTTGCATCTTGACGCATGATTTCTCTTTGTACTTGATTGTCAAGGACGATTTCGCGAAGCGCTTGACCCATGGTCTTGTTTGGATCGTCAAAGGCAGGTTCTTCTAAGAATTCCTTGCCATTTTGTTGCGCTTGATAAGTTGCAAGCATCTTATATTCTTTTTCATAATCTTCCATCGGTAGATCGACGCCATTTACTGAAGCGGCAACATCTTTAGGTCCGGAACTACAAGCTGTGAGTAGCACGGGGAAAACCATGAGCACGGCCATGATTTTAGTTATCTTCTTTGTTATTTTCATGTAAACTTCCTTTCATTCTAGTTTTCATTACTACTATATTATACTAAATCCTGAGCTTTGTTTGTGAAAGATTTGTATAGTTTTAATAATTCCATTGCTTTCTCCAAGTTTCTAAGCACTTCCTTGTCGAGCTTCAATGTGAAGCCCTGGCTGCTTCCGGTGGCAAAGGATACTCGCTTGCCAAAGGCCTGAGTGAGTTCATTAATCAGCGGAAGATCCATATTAAATTCATCTGCAAAGAGATATTTATACTCGTTCTTTTGCTGAGTAATACTTTCCACTTGAAGCTGGGAGGCGGCAACTCGAAGTTTTGCAATGCGAATTAAATTCATCACGGCCTTCGGTGGTTCACCAAATCTGTCAATGAGTTCGTCTATAAGATCGCTTTCATCTTCATCATTTTCAATCAGACTGATCTTACGGTAGATTTCCATTCGGGACACTTCATCTTCAATGTATCGATTGGAGATATAGGCATCCATTTGAAGATCCATGAGCGCCTCCACCGGCTCCTCTTCCACTTCGCCCTTTAATTTATTAACTGCTTGACGCAAGAACTTGATGTAGAGTTCATAGCCAATGGACTCAATGTGACCATGCTGGCTCTCTCCTAAAATATTTCCCGAACCGCGAATCTCAAGATCTCTAAGGGCAATCTTGTAGCCACTTCCCAGTTGAGTGAGTTCCTTGATGGCTTGCAGGCGCTTTTCAGCCACCTCTGAAATGGACACATCCTTACGGTAAGTAAAATAGGCATAGGCCACGCGATTGGATCTGCCGACACGACCCCTCAGTTGGTAGAGCTGAGAAAGTCCCAGACGATTGGCCTCGTCAATGATAATTGTGTTGGCATTGGATACATCCATGCCGATTTCAATTATGGTAGAGCAGAGCAGGACATCCACCTCGTGATTGATAAATTTGAGCATGGTGTTTTCAAGTTGTCTTTCACTCATCTGACCATTGGCCATGGCAAAGTCCGCTTCCGGCACGAGGTTTTGCAGTTCCGCAAGTTTTCGCTCCATGGATTGAACGCGGTTATAGACAAAGTAAACCTGCCCTCCGCGGCCCATCTCTTTTAAAATTGCCTCGCGAATCATCATCGGATTGTACTCTAAGACATGGGTTTGCACCGGGAAACGCTCCTCAGGTGGATCTTCAATTAAGGACATATCGCGAATGCCAATCATTGACATCTGAAGCGTCCTTGGAATTGGCGTCGCTGTCAAGGTGAGGGTGTCGACACTTTTTTTCATAAGTTTTAGCTGCTCCTTGTGGCGCACGCCAAATCGCTGCTCCTCATCCACGACCAATAGACCCAAATCCTTAAACTCCACATCTTTTGAGAGGAGACGGTGAGTCCCCACAATAATATCGACACGACCTTTTTTTAAATTGTTGAGATCTTTTGTCTGCTCTGCCTTGGTGCGGAAACGACTGAGCAGGGCAATGTTGATGGGAAAGGAAGCAAAGCGCTCAACCATTGTGTTGTAGTGTTGCTGTGCAAGAACAGTCGTCGGCACAAGGAATGCCACTTGCTTTCCATCCATGACTGCCTTAAAAGCCGCGCGAAGGGCAACCTCCGTCTTTCCATAACCTACATCGGCACAGAGGAGACGATCCATGGGACGAGCACGTTCCATATCCGATTTAATTTCCTCCGCACTCTCCAACTGACCCTGCGTCTCCTCATATATAAAGGCATCTTCAAATTCCTTTTGCCAAGGTGTGTCTTCCGAGAAGGCATAGCCCACCATATTTTCACGCTCGGCATAGAGCTTGATGAGGTCCTCTGCCATCTCTTCCACATTTTTCTTTGCGCGCGCCTTTGCCTTTTTCCAAGTGGTGGAGTGAAGTTTATTTATCTTTGGTGGACAATCTTCATTCCCAATGTACTTGTGAATGACTGACAGTTGATCCATGGGGAGAAAGAGTTTGTCG
>CAYFQX010000032.1:9842-12320 GCA_964345405.1 uncultured Peptoniphilaceae bacterium | reverse complement strand
CAAAGGGCTGTCTAATTTTAAAGTCATCATGAATCATGCCGTACGTAATGCAATCCTACCCATTGTATCAACTCTAGGTACGACTCTATCAGGTTTACTTACCGGTTCCTTTGTTATAGAAAAGATCTTTGGTATTCCAGGTCTCGGTAACTTCTTTGTTTCTTCAATTACAAACCGTGACTACACATTAATTATGGGTACCACCATTTTCTATTCCGTCATACTCATCGTACTTTTACTTATTGTTGATATCTTATATGTCGTCATTGATCCGAGAATTAAATTAACTGGAGGGGACAACTAATGAGTCAGAAAAATCTGAATAATGTATCAATAGAACCTTCCATGTTCCAACCTGCGGTTCGTGATGCGAATAAGGAGAGAATTACACGTCCTACCATTGGATACTGGTCTGATGTCTTTAGAAGACTGAGACAAAACAAACTTGCCATGGTGGGCTTAACATTAATCATAATCATGCTGATCTTAGCCTTCGCAGGTCCAAAGATTGTCGGCTTCGATTATGCCTCTCAAGATTATACAAAAATCAACATGAAACCGGATGCTGAAAACCTATTTGGTACTGACGAATTGGGTCGAGATTTATTTACCCGTGTCTGCTATGGGATTCGCTATTCACTATTAATTGGGATTTTGGCGGCTGCTTTTGACTTTGTCATTGGGGTTACCTATGGTGGTATTGCCGGGATGGCAAATCACCGCGTGGACAGCATTATGATGCGTATTGCAGAAATTGTCTATGCCATTCCCTATATGCTGATTGTAATTCTAATTTCTGTTATGCTCTCAAATGAGCAAGGGGCCAGTTTGTTTACACTGGTACTTGCCATGAGTATTACAGGTTGGGTTCCTATGGCGATTATGGTGCGTGGACAAGTTCTACAACTGAGAGAGAACGAATACGTCACTGCATCTCGTTCCCTTGGAGCTAACAACTCCTATATTTTAAAGAATCACATTATTCCAAATACTTTAGGTCCGATTTTAGTTAATATCACATTAACAGTGCCTCGTGCAATATTTTCAGAAGCAACCTTGAGCTTTATGAGCTTGGGTCTACAACCACCTCAACCATCTCTTGGGGTACTTTCCAACGACGGACTTGGTGTCATGGGTGTCGGGTTGTTCTATCAGATCTTCTTCCCTGCATTAATGATTTCACTTATCATGTTTTCATTTAACGTTCTAGGGGACGGTCTGAGAGATGCACTGGATCCTAGACTTAGAAAGTAGGTTTTAAAATGTCAAATAACATACTTGAAATCAATGGTCTATCGGTATCCTTTGAGACGTTTTTTGGTGAAGTTGAGGCAGTTCGAAATGTTTCCTTTAATGTTGAGCGCGGTACAACGCTTGCCATTGTAGGGGAGAGTGGTTGCGGTAAGAGTGTTACCGCAAGCTCCATTATGCAACTTTTACCTCAACCACCGGTGCTCTATAAAGCCGGAGAGATCTTCTTTAATGGTGAAGATCTTTTGAAAAAGACAGAGGAAGAGATGACAGAAATTCGTGGAAATAAAATTTCCATGGTTTTCCAAGATCCAATGACCAGCTTGAACCCTACTATGAAAGTAGGCCAACAGATCATTGAAGGTGTCAAGAGACACAAGAAAATCACTAAGGAAGAGGGCAAGAAACTCGCCATTGAAATGCTTAGAAAAGTTTCCGTGCCAAATCCTGAAAAGCGCGTCAATCAATATCCCCATCAATTTAGTGGTGGGATGAGACAGCGTGTTATGATTGCCATTGCCATGGCCTCTCGTCCTCAACTGCTCATTGCAGATGAGCCGACAACAGCACTGGATGTGACTGTACAAGCTCAAATTCTTAAACTGATGAAAAATCTTAAAGATGATATGGATGCATCCATTATCATGATTACTCACGACCTAGGTGTTGTGGCAGACATGGCAGATGATGTCATCGTCATGTATGCAGGACAAATCATTGAGCGTGGATCAGTAGATGATATCTTCAACGCACCGAAGCATCCTTACACCATGCAGCTTCTTGAAGCGGTTCCTCAATTAAATATGGACAAGCAGGAAACACTTCATGCCATTGAAGGGACACCTCCAGATCTTTACAAACCGCCGGCAGGCTGCGGATTCTACGATCGATGTAAACAAGCCATGGTTATATGCGAGGAGCACATGCCGGAATTTTATGACCATGGAAATGGACACACCTGTCGTTGCTGGAAATATCATCCTTCGAATGTAAACTTGGAGGAGGCTACCAATGAATGAGCCAATTTTAGAGATTAAAAATCTTTCCAAACACTTTAGAGTAGAGGGCGGAAGTCTTCAAGCGGTGGATGGTTTGAATTTTGAAATATTTAAGGGTGAAACCTTTGGTCTCGTAGGGGAAAGTGGTTGTGGTAAATCTACTGCAGGACGTACCATTATGAGACTCTATGAACCAACTTCAGGTGAAGCAATCTTTGACGGCAAGGAC
>CAYFQX010000032.1:0-9832 GCA_964345405.1 uncultured Peptoniphilaceae bacterium | reverse complement strand
ATGCTTCTTTGGATCCTCGTATGACTGTTGAAGAGATTATCTCTGAGTCCCTGGATATTTTCAACATTGGAAATCGCAAAGAGCGCAGTCAACGCGTCATTGAGTTACTTGAACTGGTTGGACTTGGTGAAGAGCACATGAACAGGTTCCCTCACGAATTTAGTGGTGGACAGAGACAGCGTATTGGTATTGCAAGAGCCTTGGCTCTTAGACCTAAATTTATCATCTGTGACGAACCGATATCAGCACTGGACGTGTCCATTCAAGCTCAAGTTGTCAATCTGCTAAAAGATCTCCAAAAAGAACTTGGATTGACCTTGCTCTTCATTGCCCACGACTTGTCCATGGTACGCTATATTTCAGATCGTGTTGCGGTCATGTACCTGGGTCACTTAATGGAAGTGGGAACAACGGATGAATTTTACACTTATCCTCTCCATCCGTACACAAAGGCTCTGCTATCGGCCATTCCAATTGCAGATCCGGAAGAGCAGAGAAAGCGCGTACAAATTGAACTCGAAGGTGATGTGCCAAGTCCAATTGACATGGAACCGGGTTGCCGATTTGTAGATCGCTGTCCTTACGGCGATGACTCCTGTCGCGGACGCAATCCTGAAATGGAAGAAATTCGTCCGGGCCAATTTGTCGCTTGTTTCAAAGTTCGAGAAATCAATAAGGACATTTTATAAAGTTAATCATTAAAATAACCCCTAAGGTGAAGTGCAAACTGCCTTGGGGGTTTTTTTTATATTGATCATCGAGTGAATGTTAAGATCTCTAAAGCGTGGTTAAATTCATGGATACTTAGTAAGTTCGTCGTTGTAAAATTTAAGAAATACACAAGCACATTGGAATCGTAGTGGAGTAAAAAGGTATCTCTATTACATGATATTTATATGAGTGAGTTTTGCTTACTTATATTAAGTGCACTAATATTACAAATTGTGTCAAAATTACAATCAAAATGGAAATATAACAGTGCATTATACGTGAGATCAATGGGTAGGACCCCTTTAAAATGGCTAAATAACGGGCTTAGAAGTGAACCTGAAAATGTTTTAGAATTGACATATAGATGTCATATACTTGTAATGTTACGGCTTTGTTACTTTCCACTATTTGGCTTGTTTATCTGCTATACTAGTTACAGTTCAAAGAAATAACTAAGATTTTAGAAATTTATATTCAATATTATTTGATATTAATTAGATATTAAGGAGTGTTATCTTGAATCATTCGAAGATTAAACTAACCCTAGGCGCTGTAGCGCTAACTGTTGTTTCAATTGCAGGTCTAAGGGATTCAGGAGTGTTTGTAGCAGATCATACAACTACTCTATATAGCGGATCACAATTAAGCTTCCAAGTTGAAGAAGAAGCGAACATTATTGAACATAAGGAAAATGGATACATAGTCCAAAAGGGAAATGCCAAGGTAACAGTTCCTAAGAATAAAATCCTTATTACTGAAGGACCGGTTCAAAAGTATACAGTTAAAAAGAATGCAACCATCAATCGCAATGGTAAGGCCGTTCGCAATCTATTTTTAGGTGAACTGGTAGAAACTGTAGAAACAAGAGAAAAGACTGTCGTTGTTAAAGCCGGTGACGGAGTTGTCGGTGAAGTAACAAAGGCTGCTCTTGAACCCATTGAAGGACCTTATGTAACGAAGGCCAAAGTAAAAAAAGCAACTACTCTTGCAAAGGAAAATGCAAAACTTGTACTAGCGAAGGACAAGGAAGTTGATGTTGTATCTTTCCAAGACGGAGTATTTATCATCATTGATGAAAAGGGCAACGACTTTGCCATTGAACCAGGTCTACTTGACTTTGGTGAAGCACTTAAACCTGTAGCTCCTGCACAACAAACTCAGCAACAAGCGGATCAAGAAATTGTGGTTGAATCTGCACCACTTGCCAACAGTGACAATGTACAATATGTACTAAACTCTGCCAGCAATAAGATTGGTGCCAAATATGTTTGGGGCGGTACCGGTAAAACAGGTTATGACTGTTCAGGTCTTGTCTATGCCATCTACAAAAATGAACTTGGCGTGAACCTACCACGAACTTCAAAAGCACAGTCCGGTTACGGCACTCAAATTGCACGTGAAAATCTACAAGCCGGCGACTTAATCTTCTTTAATACATCCGGCAACGGCGTAAGCCACGTAGGTATCTATATTGGAAATGACGAGTTCATCCATGCAGCAACTGGTGCAGCTCAAGTTCGTAAAGACAAACTAAGCTCAAATTACTACAACACCAGATTTGTCAATGCAACTCGCGTACTATAATTAAAATAAAGCCCTCAGGGGCTTTTTTTATGTCCAAAAGTGTAAGAGGGAGGATTCCTTCTTGCACTTTTTTAATGAGATGGATGGGAGTTCATTCCCTTATAAATATTTTTAAACAATGGGCGATTAGGAAGATTTGCCAGGAGATAATTCACCTTGATAAGATAAGACATCCTAGATTTAACAGAGCAAGCGGAGTTTAGAAATCATTAAAAAAATCGATGGAAAGTTAATATTATATCAATTTATTGTTGATATATACACTTTAACTTATTAAAGTGAGATTAAACACTAATATTTAGTGGAATTTAAAGGAGGGAAGATTGACCGATGGTAACTAATTCTCAAATGTGGGAAGGAGTAAGTAGATGAAAAAAAGAATTGCATTATTGTTGGCCCTGATTATGATTGTCGGCTCTGCAAATATCACCATGGCAGCAACAAGCTTTAATGATGTTAAGGATCATTGGGCAAAGCAAGAGATCATGGCTCTGGCAGAGAAGGAAATTATAAACGGCTATAAAGATGGAAGTTTTCAACCGGAAGCAAAGATAACACGTGCTGAATTTGTAACTATCATCAATCGCGCCCTTAACTTATCCAAAGAGGGAAAGGTTGCGTTTGAAGACGTAAATGAGTCAGATTGGTATTATAAGCAAATTGCTATTGCCAGTGAAAAGGCTTACATAAATGGATATCCAGATGGAAGCTTTAAACCTGAAAAGTCAATTACAAGAGAAGAAGCAGTGACCGTTCTAGTCAACGCCTTTGATTTGAAGGTAACAGAAGAACAGCCTCAAGACTTTAAGGATCAAGCTAAAATCCAAGACTATGCAGTAGATGCGGTCAAAATTGTGACTTCTCTAGGCTATGTCAAGGGCTATCCTAACGGAGAATTTAAGCCACAAAATGCCATTAGTCGCGCAGAAGCTGCAAAGATCATGTACAGTGTGATCAATCCTAAAAGTGAAGATATCAAGGCAGCTGATGTCGTCTACACCAATGGAAAAATCTACACAGTCAATGATAATTTCGACATTGTAGATACAATGGCTATTAAGGATGGCAAGTTTGTCTATGTAGGCGATCGAGCAGGCAGTGAAGCATTTGTCGGGCCCGATACAAAAGTGATTGACCTGGCCGGTACAAGCGTTTTCCCGGGCCTGATAGACTCTCATCTGCACTATGCAGGTGTAGGCTCAAAACTACAACAAATTGATGCCTTCTGGGCTCCAAAAGAAGATATTCTAGCGGATGTAAAGAAAGCTGCAGAAAAGGCTGAAGATGGCGAATGGGTTCTTGGCAGGGGCTGGAACCAAGAAGCTTGGGATCCTGCAGTATTCCCAACTAGACTTGAACTGGATGAAGTTTCACCGAACAACCCTGTGATTCTTACAAGAGTTTGCGGACACGCTACTTGGGTTAATTCCAAGGCCATGGAATTGGCAGGTCTTGATAAAGATGGCGTCACTCCTAATCCAACCGGTGGAGAAATCATAAGAAAAACTGCCGAAGATAAAGAAAAAGGTCTCTATGAGGGAATTGAAGTTGGAGAAGCAATTGGTGTGATGACGGATACAGCTTCCAATATTATCCGAAAAAAGCAAGCACCTCCAACAGAAGCCCAACTCAATGAAAGATACAGTCTTGCAAATGAACATATTCTGTCCTATGGTATCACTAGTGTGCGTGATGCAGGTACCGGGCTCGATGGCTTCAATCGTATCAAGAAAGCCTATGAAAAGGGTGATATTGATCTAAGAATCTATATGATGGCATCTTCAACTGAAGCTCCTACATTCTACAAGATGCCGGCATCAGAGCGTTTAGGACTATATGGAGACAAACTAAATGTTCGATCCATTAAAGTCATGGCAGATGGTTCCTTAGGCGCTCGTTCTTCTTGGATGTTGGAAGAATATTCCGACAGACCGGGCTACGTCGGTGAACCAAGATATACAGATGAGGAAATCTATGAATTGACCAAGGGTGCAGCAGAAAATGGCTTCCAAATCAATACACACGCCATTGGGGATGCTGCAAATCGTCAAGTACTGGATACCTATGAAAGATTAATTAAAGAATATCATCTTAAAGATCATAGATATGCCATTGAACATGCTCAAATCCTTGATCCTGCCGATCTTCCACGATTTAAAGAACTAGGCGTTCTTCCTTCCATGCAATTTGTCCATGCTACTTCTGACTTAAATATGGCAGAAGACCGCATTGGTCCTGTAAGAATTAAAACAGCCTATGCTTGGAGAAGTCTACTGGATTCCGGTGTGATCATACCAAATGGTACCGATGCTCAAGTCGAGCTTGTCAATCCTTTCCACGGTCTCTATGCAGGTGTTGCTCGAATGACTCGCGATGGCGAACCAAAGGGTGGCTGGTATCCTGAACAAAAGATTACAAGAGAAGAGGCCTTGAGATCTTACACTATCTGGGGTGCCTATGCACAATTCCAAGAGGATCACATTGGATCCATTGAAGTAGGTAAGTATGCTGACTTTGCCCTTATTGACAGAGACTATATGAGTATTCCTGAAAGTGAAATTAAAGACATGGAAGCTTTAGCTACTTTTGTAGCCGGCGATTTGGTCTATCGTTCAGATAAACTCAAACTGGATCTATAGCAACAACTAAATAAACTTTTACATGAGAGGGAGTCGTCATCGGCTCTCTCTTTTAAATTTTAAATCGAATTAAAGGGTCGTGCTTCATAACTTGTATTCATATGGCTCATGTGTTAATCTTAAGAAAAGATTTTCAGTAAAGCATCATCCTGTGTAAATGGTGAGTATATTAGACTTAATCAATTACATCAAGAGTTTCTCTCGCGGTAGTGAAGACAAATTGATACTACAGTTTAGGTAAAATATATTTTTAGGATGTCAAATTTTAAACAATCTAGAAACTAGAGAAACCAGTGAGTAGAAGCGCAGGAGTTATAAATTTTCTAGCAAGATTTGAGAAATTATAATTTATAAATGATATTAAAGGAGCAAGTATGATTATTTCTGGAAAAGAACTGCAGGGTCCACTTTTAGAAACGCTCGAGGGGAAAGTCAATGAGCTTAAAAAAAAACAATTAAATCCACAGCTTGGGATCATCCGACTTGGGGAAGATAAAAATGACTTAGCCTATGAGCGAGGTATTGAAAAATCTACGGATCGCATTGGCTTGGGTGTGAGAAAAATTGTATTGTCAAGAGAATCTTCCACTGAGGAAGTAGTCGAAGCCATTAAGACATTAAATGAGGACGACAGTGTAGGTGGGATTCTCGTCTTCAAACCACTGCCAAAGTCCATTGATGAGGAGATGATCAACGCCGCCATCGACCCTATGAAGGATGTGGACTGCATTTCACCTGTGAATCAACGAAATCTTTTCATAGGAAATCTGTCCGGCCATCAATCGGCGACGGCACTTTCGGCACTTCGACTCTTAAAATCCGCAGCAGGTGACCTCACCGGTCTACATGTGTTGATTATTAATCGAAGCTTAGTTACTGGAAAGCCGTTGGCTATGATGCTTTTAAATGAAAATGCCACCGTAACCATTGCACACTCTCGTACAAAAGATTTAAAATCGCTCACTCAAATGGCGGATGTTGTCGTTACGGGCATGGGACAGGGACCGATTCTAGATAGGTCTTATTTTACTAATAAGCAAATCATCATTGACTGTGGCCTGTCCTTTAAGGAAGGTAAGATGACAGGCGATGTAAACTACGAGGATGTCTGTGACCTTGTCAGAGGCATTACTCCGGTGCCGGGAGGTGTAGGCGCACTTACCAACGGCATTTTACTAGAGTCTACTCTAAAGTACTTCGAAAAATAGCTGCGCGTTTAAATGATCTAAATAGATGACATTTGTTTTATCAAAACTAAATATGTAACAGAAAAACCCCCTGAACAATACGTTCAGGGGGTCAAATTTTGGACTAAAGTTTTCTTAATAACCTTTTAATCTTACCAATGTTGTAAATTGTCTTGACGATTTGAGCAAACCCAACAATGGAAATGAGCTTTAGCCCGGCTTTGATTAGTAAAATATTCTTCTTTTGACTTGCGTTCATAAATTCACTCCGTTCAATAGTTACCTTCGATTGGTTTTCTTTGTTTGGTTGCTTTCCAAATCTTTCAAATATTTTTCATAAGCTTCCAGTTCCTCTTGATACCACTCTTCGGTATGAATGGAACAGTAGCTTCCAGGGATTTGAACCATATCTTCAGGATAGATATTATTGTGTTCTTGACTATTATATTCCCCAGATCGAATAAAATATGCACGATAAACTAAATTATTTTTCGGACAATATTGATTTGCCAGTTGATTGGAGGCAGTACAGATGAGTCGAGAGGTGTGTTGCTTGCAGTAATCGGTAGGCTCCGTGCCGGCAATAAAGGCTTCTTTCATGGCATCGCCACCAACCTGGCAGCTCTTAGATGCAAGTAAACCGGATTTTTTACAGATTGTCTGCTCGACAATTTTACTTGGCGGTGCATTAAACTCGCCATCATCCTCAATGAGTTTAAGGAGGCGATCGTACCAGTCAATGGAGACCTGTGAAGAGCCCTTGAATTTAATCATGGGGCTATCCGGGCCAATCCATGAGCCAATGGTGTAATTAGGCGTCGATCCAATGATAATTTGATCGGATTGATATTTATTGGTCCCTAAAACCCCCATCCATTCCTTGCGTCCAATTTGGTTAAGTGGATAGCGCTTGGTATTTTTTTGTAAAAGTTGCGCCAATAGATAATTGGATTCAGGGGACTCGATTCTTTCAGGCTTGATCTTGGTCTCGTAGATGATATTTCCCTGAGGATCTTCAATGGATTGCACGACATGTGCCGAGGCATGTTTACCTTCGTTTGCGATAAGTTGATAGGAACTTGCTAAGTTTAGCAAGCTCATGCCACCGGTAAGATTGCCCTGACTTAGGGCATCGAGAGTCATGTCATTGCGCTTAGGATTTGCCTTCTCATCAATGAGGATCGACTCTTTATCTTTAGTGTAAAGTCCCAAATTTTTCAATGTCTCCAGTGAGGCATCGATACCTAGTTCTTGCACGACAAGCGAGGGGATGGTATCGCGGTGACTTAAAAAGGATTCACCAAGGGTGAGGTTTCCCATATATCTTCCGTCACGATTTTCCGGCCAGTAATTTCCCTCAAATTGATTTGGTACATCGTCATAGACTTTATTTAGAGGAATTTTATGATCGATTGCAGTCATGTAGACGGTAAAGGGTGTCAGCGCGGTGCCCGGTTGTCTTAAGCTCTTTGTGCGATTTAAAATGCGTTTGGATTGACTTGTGACATCGAGGCCACCGACGATGGCTTGGATAGATCCGTCATGATTGTTTAAGATGACTGTGGCGGTTTGCGGTTGTAGAACCGGCGACGGATTGTAGAGCAAATAGTGATTGCTGATGATGAGTTGATCATCATTTAAAGTATAAAAATCCGGATGTTCATTTATAAATTCAGCTGAAATCGTAAGAACCTGGTCACGACCGATAAAATAATTGTCGGGAATGGCCAATTGATCCATGGGATAAATTCGCAGTCGGCCCTTGGTAGGTTCCACATAGGTATCCTTTAAGTGGATCTTGCCGTCTTTCACATCAAAAAAGTTACCCCAAATACTTAGGTCGCCATTTTTCTTCAAATCATATTGATCCTTTGAGAGGATTAAGTCAAACTGATCATTGTAAAGATTGCCGCGATTGTAGTAGAGCACATTGCCAAAGACATCTAAGATATTATTGTCTTCATCGCGTTTATAACTGAGGAGGTGACGTGAGCTGTAGTTTGTCAGAAGATCATCAAACTGAACATAGAGTTCCTCTAAGTTTTTTTGTAACTCAGTATCTAAGGTGGAGTGAATTTTGTAGCCACCGGAAATGACATCGAGTCTTGCCTCGGTCTCAGGAATATTTTTTAGTTCCGATAGAATTTGTGCAGCCTCATCTAAGACATAGTCCACACTGTAGGGGCTCAAGTTCAATCCTTCGCTTTCTCTTTGATGATATACAATTTCCTGTTGAAGCGCTTGATTGGCCTCTTTCTTTGAAATATAGCCGTTTTGCTCCATAACATGGAGTATGAGCTCCTTTCGCTGTACGGAATTTGGATTTTCGACCTGAAGCAGTTGCACCCCATGATCTTCCACGGTTCCTAAAATTTTCGCATCTCCATCGGTAAGTTCACTTTGCTCTATAAGATAATAGGGCTGATAACTCACAGGGGATTTGGCAATGGCGGCAAGTACCGCTCCCTCCGCCAAGGTAAGTTCTGAGACATCCTTTGCAAAGTAATGCTCGGAAGCGGCTTGAAGTCCGTAGGCACCTTGGCCAAAGTTAATTCCGTTTAGATAAGCTTCAAGAATTTCGTCCTTGCTCATCTCTCGTTCTATACGCATGGAGAGATAGGCCTCTTGAAGTTTGCGCTTTATGTTTTGATCCTGATCTAGAAAGACGTTTTTCACTAGTTGTTGTGTCAAAGTGGATCCGCCGCGGACAATTCGTCCCGACTGAAAGTTTGTATGTAAACTGGCTAGGATATTTCTAAGATCGATTCCATGGTGATCGTAGAAATTTTGATCTTCAATGGCAATAAAAGCGTTGATGACATCCTTTGGAACTTCATCAATGGAGACAATGACTCGAGACTCGCTTCCCTCGACATTTTCAATGAGTGCGCCGTTTTTGTCATAGACGGAACTGGTCTGTGCAAAAGTATAGGATAGATTTTCAACAGGTGTCAGCGGTGCGTCCTTTAATATGCTTAGCACTACGGAGCTCAAAGAGCCTGTAACTAAGATAATAAGCATGAGTAAAATAAGTGAAATATTTTTAATCTTATCTTGAGTACTGAGTGCTTTAAATCGATTCATAAATTCACCTCTCTTGGGCTTATTATAACACAAAACTCACTGTCGATACCTTGCAAGAATGCATCGGTTCATGTATATTTAAAACGTAAGGGAGGATGGACTATTTGAACCATAATGGAGAAACGAGACAGCGCGTAGTGATTGTTGGCGCTTGGGGTCGTGACATGAAATATCCTGAGCAAAGCTTAGAGGAACTTGGGGAACTTGTCGATGCGGCAGGTGGAGAAGTTATTGGCGTGATGAGTCAGAAATTAAATGAATACCATCCGGCTACGCTCATTGGACGAGGGAAGGTAAGAGAGCTAAAGGATTTTGTAAAGAACAACGATGTGGATTTGGTTATCTTTGATCAGGAACTGAGTGGAATCCAAATGAGAAACTTGGAGGAGATGACCGATTGTGTCGTCTTGGACCGGACGGGGCTGATCTTAGATATCTTTGCAAGTCGTGCCAAGACAAGAGAGGGGAAACTGCAGGTTTATCTTGCCCAACTCAACTATAGATTGACTCACTTAATTGGGATGCGAAATCTTTCCCGTCTGGGCGGCGGGATTGGAACGAGAGGTCCCGGGGAGCAAAAACTGGAGACGGATCGTCGTCATATCCGCAGACAAATTGACCGCGTCA
>CAYFQX010000031.1:2209-12337 GCA_964345405.1 uncultured Peptoniphilaceae bacterium | reverse complement strand
CTGCCCGATGCGGATCTAATTATTGCTGCTTACGGAGTCGTGCAGCGACTGATCTTAATTGGCTGTTATATCATCATGGGCTTTATGCAGGGGTATCAACCCATTGCAGCCTATTCCTATGGTGCTCAAAATGAAGATAGATTTCATGATTCCGTAAGATTTGCACTGAAGGGTGCATTGATTTTAACAGTCATTGTAGCACTCTTATACATTGTCTTTGGTAGATCACTTATTTTGCTATTTAACCGCAACTCCGCCGTTGTAGAATACGGATATTATCTACTGGTGTCTCAAGTGGCGCTCTATCCCGCCTTTGGACTTTGCTATATGATGACCATCACTTTCCAAACCATTGGCGCTTCAAGAATGGGACTTTTACTCTCCATGATTAGACAGGGTTTGTTTTACGTTCCATTTATTCTAATCTTACCGCCAATGCTTGGTGTCAAGGGCGTGTACTTCTCACAGCCAATTGCAGATGCATTGACCATTATCGTATGTCTGGTTCTCATTAAACCGATGAAAAAAATCGCATCGGCAAATATGAAAAATGCATAACAAAAAGTCCCTTCATCTCTTGTAGATGTTGGGACTTTTTTGAATGAGATTTAATTTTAAAGTCTTTTGTCTAGAAATTCCTTGATGACATTAAACTTGAGAGTCAACAAAGAAAACTAAGGACTTATTCAGATCGGATGGCATCCAGAGCAGAGAGTTTCATGGCGCGACGTGCCGGGAAGTAACCGGCGATAAGACCGACCGCCATTGAAAATAAAAGTGCAGCAATAACGAGCCAGATGGGGATGATGGAGATGCTGATTTTTTCATAATTCGCGGCATTTCCCATGCTGGAACGCAGTGCGGCATTGCCTGCGACATTGATTAAAAGGCTAGTTAGCAAACTAAAGATAACGCCAAAGATTCCGCCGAGCAGTCCGATAAATCCGGCCTCTGTGAGAAAGAGTTTTTGAATATCTCGAACAGAGGCGCCGATGACTTTCATGACGCCAATTTCACGAGTTCGCTCATAGATACTCATGATCATGGTGTTGGCAATACCAATGGCAGCAACTAAAAATGAAATGCCGCCAATGCCAAGAAAAATCAAGGAGACAATCTTCATGGACTGTTTAATCTGATCTAAAATATTGGTTAGACCAAAGGAGTCAAAGCCCTCTTGGCGCAGAGAATTCTGAACAGACTCTACATTTTCCGGTGCATCGACTTTGATCTTTACCTGTTCAAATTTATTCATCTTCGGTGGCTCTATATTGAGAGATTTTAAGATGGCGGTGTAGTTTTCCAGGGTGGTGTAGACGGTGTTGTCCTTATCACCTTCTCCCGTTTCTTCAAGGACACCGCTAACATCTAAGGTAATGGATTTGGAGTTTTCGCTTTGCTCTGTATTCGTATTTCCCATGGCCATTTCCATGCCCATCATGGAGCCGAAATAGACGCTGTTGTCGCCCATAGTGGCAGTAATTTTCACCATCATGGGATCCAAGGGCGCTTCAGGTTCGATATACATTCCAAACTGGTCAAATTCCGGCTCGGAATTGTCTCTTGGATTGTAAAAACTATTGGCAACTTTACCGCCAAAGAGAACTTTTCCATCTCTCGAGCCCATGAGCTTGCCCTTTTCAATGGGCCAGTTAAAGGCGAGATAGGCTCTTAAGTCCATGGCTTGAAAATTTACGTAGTCTGCCTCATACATACCGGATTTCAAGCTTAAAGTGTTTGAGTAAACCGGCGTTGCCACCTCAACATGTTCTATACTTTCTAGTTTATTTAAACTGGCTCGAGTCATGGCGCTGGGTGCCTGAGAATTTTCGGGATCGGGATAGACCTCAAGTAAAGTAAGATCTCCCATTCCCTCAATCATACGCACATTGGACTCTTGAATCCCATAGCCCAAACTCATCATGACGATAATGGCTGTCGTACCAATCATGACACCAAGTAATGTCAGTGCCGTCCGGAGTTTTCGCGCCATGAGATTTTGCCAAGCCATTTTGATAAGGTCTTGACTACTCATTAGATCTTCAGATCCTTGTCGTTGTCGTCATTGTGCTTGCGTTTTTTATAGACGATAAATCCAATGCCGCCGATGATGACAAGAATGCCAATAGCAGCTGCCGGTTTGACCCAGGCGGGCTTTTCAGTTCCCACATCCATTCCTTCATCCATAGGCATGGCATCTTCCACTTCAACGATAAAGGACTGGATCAATTCTTGAGAATTTCCCGCGCTGTCGTCGTAAGTGATGACAACTTCGCCCGTCTGCTTTCCGTTTTTTTCAGGAGTCAAATTGACGGAGTAAGAGTCGGTAGCTCCAGGCGTCATAGTTCCTGCGTAGTAAGTATTGAGATCCGCTTCAAAATTTCCGCGCACCTTGACCATGACATTTGTTACATTGGATTTTCCCGTATTAAAAAATTCAAGTGAGAGGGGAAGTTGTTCGCCGACAAAGCCCGTCTTGTCCACATTGATATCGCCCAGTGTAAGTTCCGATTTTTGAACGACCGGAATGCCGATGATTTCAGAGGACTGATAGGTCTGTCCGTTGGCATCTTCGTACTCAAAGTTGACGGCAAGGGAATAGGTCTTTGCTGCGGTGTCAGGAACGGTCGTGAGCATCAAGTCCTTAGAATAAGTTTTTTTAGGATTGATCTTTTCAATGTAGAAAGTATTTGAACTTCCCACGGGAATAAATGCGGAGCTGGATCCACCGCCTGGATCTGCAGTCATTGCTGCTTCCAGCGGGGAGTCCGATGTCGTAGCTGCCGGACTTGCCGCTTCAGCACTTAAACTGACGCGGATATTTTGTACAGATTTTTTACCATTGGGGTTGTAAATTCTAAGATTTAAAGTAAAGGGGTCGCCTGCCTCAATGGTCTTTGGAGAGGTGCTGTACTCTTCAATGATAATTTTTGGCATATTTGCGACATTTCCACTGCCACTGGAGCCACCGCCCATTTCACCACCTAGCCCCGGATCCATAATGGGCAGGGAAGTGCCACCGCCGGATACAGTGGGAACTCCCATGGAGCCATTGCCTCCCAGACCGTCCATTCCGCCGGTGAGTTCCGGCAATTTATCGCCACCCTTGCCACTCATGACATCGACAATGAGGATGATAATGGTTTGACTGGTGGTGCGAACTTCGTTTGTCTTTTCATCGGTGTAACTTACAAAAAGTTTCAGAGGACAGCTCTGTGGCTTAGCGTTATCGGACACTTCAAACTCAAACTGATAGCTCTCTTCCTGACCCGGCGCAAGATTTTTTACATTGATCTTGTTTGAAGCGTCGGGGACGAGTCCCTTTTGATCCTGACTCTGTGCCTTGATAGAAATATTTTTTGCACTGCCACTTCCCGTATTTTTTAGAGAAAATTTAACTTGTACCGGTGAATTTTTATCGACGCTCTTTGGAAAGCTGAGACTTGAAAATTCGAGATTGCTGATGGAGACAACATTTTCTTGAGTGGCATTGACCTGTTGATTTACTTGAGCGTTACTGGTATTACTCATCTGAGCTGCAGTAGCAATTGAATTTGGTAGTAATAGAACGCCTGCTAGTAGTATCGATAATTTTTTCTTCATGCTTCCTCCTTCAAGGGCTGATGTCTGTTGTTGTTAATTTCTTCTCGGATGATCTTGCCATCTCGCATTTCCATGACTCGATCGGCATAGACAGCAGTTTCAAGATCGTGAGTGACCATAATCATGGTCTGCTCATATTTCTCTGCCATCCCTGTCATTAGTTCCATGATCTCAATGGAAGTCTTAGTGTCCAGGTTTCCCGTCGGTTCATCGGCAAAGAGGATTGGCGGATTATCTACAAAGGCACGGGCAATACTCACCCGCTGTTGCTGCCCACCACTCATCTCCTTGGGTTTGTGATGTAGCCGAGAGCCAAGTCCGACTTTTTCAAGAATATGTTTACTCATTTCTGTACGTTCTTTTAATGGGACGCCCTTAAAGGTCAGTCCCAAACTCACATTTTCCAGAGCAGTCAAAGTGGGGATGAGATTGTAGGATTGAAATACAAATCCCACATTGAGTTGGCGAAACTTTGTCAGCTGAGCTTCTGAAAGTTTCTCCAAATGGAGTTTTTGATTTATAACAATCTCTCCCTTGGTGGGCTTGTCAAGTCCCGCCATCATATTGAGTAGGGTGGACTTCCCGCAACCACTGGTTCCCAAGAGACAGAGAATTTCATTTCGGTGGATATCCAGATTAATTCCGTTTAAGGCATAGACCTTCTCACTTCCCATTTGATAGATGCGATATAGATTGCGAATAGATATAAAGGGCTCCAACTTAACACCTCCGTTGTGTTAATATTAACACAACGAGTGATAAAATATTAAGAAAATATGTCATAATTTGTCTAGGACTTTTCTAAGATGGCTTAGATTTGTGTGATTAGAAATGAGGAACTCATGGAATATCGTGAATTTTTAGAATCCATCCAATCGGGGGCTTTGAGTGTGGAGGCAGGTTTAGAGATCTTAAAGACCCTGCCCTATGAGGAACTTGGCGTGGCAAAGATCGATCATCACAGATTGCTGAGAAGAGGATTTGGAGAAGTTATCTATTGCGAAGGGAAGACTGCGGAGCAACTGGTTAAACTATTTCAGCACTTTGTGGGGCAAAAGACCAATGTCCTCGGTACCCGAGCATCCGGCGCACAAGCGAAGATGGTGTGTCAGGCAGTGCCCGAGCTTGTGTACGACGAAGTGTCTCGAATTTTAAAATTTGAGCATAAAAAAATTCCCCAAGTGGGGAAAGTCGTCGTTGCAACCGGTGGGACCAGTGATTTGCCATATGCAGAGGAGGCGGCTCAAGTGGCGGAATTTATGGGCAGTCGAGTGGTGCGTCTCTACGATGTAGGGGTGGCGGGGATTCACCGTTTATTTAGTCAATTAGATGAACTCAATTCAGCCAATGTCATCATTGCCGTCGCCGGCATGGAGGGAGCGCTACCTACAGTGATTGCAGGGCTTGTCGAAGTTCCTGTCATCGGTCTGCCAACATCGGTAGGTTATGGGACAAATTTAAAGGGCGTCTCCGCCCTCTTATCCATGTTAAATTCCTGCGCAGAAGGTGTGACGGTGGTCAATATCGACAATGGATTTGGCGCAGGTTACAGTGCGGCGCAAATCAATCGCAAGATTTGCAAGTGAAGTTTTCAAAACCCCGGTCGCCAATAAAACCTTCGACGGGAATATCAAAGGAGTCACGAGGAACTTTTGCCACGCGCTGGTGCGATAGACCCAACCCAATCACATGCTTGTGGCAACCCTTGGCAAGAAAGCGATCATAATAGCCGCCGCCGTAGCCCAGGCGATAGCCCTCATCGTCAAAGAGAATGGAGGGAGCTAGGACAAGATCCACTTGATCTCTCAGTCGATCTTCAAGAAGTTCCTCCTTAAGATTTAAAATGCCCATGGCTCCGGGTTCCAATTCGTCCATGCTAAAGATCTCAGTCATTAACATCTCCGGTGCCTTGGCAGGTGTGTAGGGGACGAAGACTCGCTTGGTTTTTAAGAGCTCAGGAATAAACAATTGTGTATTAATCTCATGACCCATACTAATAAAAATAAAGATGGACTCACTTTCGTAAAAGTAACATGAATTTAATATATGTTTAAAGGCCTCTCTACTCAAACTGTCAATTGTCTCAGAATCCGCTGATTTAGCCATTTCTAGAGCTTCTTTTCTCATCGTGGACTTTTCTTCTTTGATATTCATCTCGAATCGTCTCCTCTCTGACGTTTAAAAATCGCACTGAGTATATTATAATATATAACGACTTTAAAACACAGCACGTAAAGAAGGTGGTTCATTGATTGTTTTTAACAATGTTTATAAAGAATATAAAAATGGCGTTCATGCTTTACTAGACATTAACTTTACCATTGAAGAGCAGGAGTTTGTCTTTGTCGTCGGTGCCTCTGGTGCCGGGAAAAGCACCTTGGTGAAGTTGATGATTCATGAGGAGCAGCCAAGTCGAGGGAATATTATTATTAATGGAACCGACATTTCAAAGATACCACCTTGGCATGTACCCAAGCTGAGACGGGAAATCGGCGTTGTCTTTCAAGATTATCGTCTGCTTCCAAAGAAGACAGTTTGGGAAAATGTGGCCTTTGCTCTGGAAATTATCGGCGAAGACCGCAGAACGATTCGCAAGCGTGTACCCCATGTGTTGGAACTTGTCCAACTTAAAGACAAGGCCAAGAGTTACCCCACAGAACTGTCAGGAGGGGAGAGCCAACGACTCTCCATTGCACGTGCTATTGTAAATGATCCTCCGATTTTACTCTGTGATGAACCAACGGGAAACTTAGACATGGAAACGGCAATGACCATTATGGAAATTTTAAAGCGAATCAATGATAACGGAGCCACCATCGTCATGGCAACTCATGCAAGAGAAATCGTCGAGTCCATGAATAAGCGTGTGCTGACTTTAGATCACGGTCGTTTAGTTTCAGATAAAGGAGAGATTGTCCATGAAGCATATTAGACAGTTTCTCAATAATCTAAAGGAGACATTTGTCGGCATCTGGCGAAACAAAGCCCTGTCTTCACTTTCAATCATCTCCATTACAGCAGTCCTTATCCTCTTTGGTATTGTACTGCTCTTGGTTCTAAATATGACAAAGGTCATTGTAGAGACCGGAGATAAAGTGGATTCAGTGGTGGTGTATCTCACTGATGAAGCAAATGATGAACAGATCAACGCCATTATTGCAACGGCGGAAAAGACCAAAAACATTGAGTCCGTTTATTTTGTCTCTGAACAGGAAGCCGTTGAGAAGTTTAAGAAGAGTTTAGATATTGAGGCAAATGATGAATATATCTTCGATATCTTAGAAGAGTTTCCACTGCCGCGCAGTGTGGAATTTAAAGTAAAGGATGTGGAGACATCCGATGAAGTGGTAGCAGCCATTAAGGACCTGGACGGGGTCGATGTGGTTGAGTATCCAAATGAGCTTATTGGAAAGATTGTACAGATGACACAGTGGGTGAAGATCCTAGGCGTGATTGTCGTTGGAACGCTCCTTGTCATTGCAATCATCTTAATCCATAATACGATTAAAGCAACATTGACAAATCGCCAGCGAGAAATTGAGATTATGCAATATGTTGGGGCAACGCGAGGTTATATCGTCCGACCATTTCTGATGGAGGGTATTTTCTTTGGACTGATTGCCAGTGCACTTGCAGTGGTCATCGTTTATTTTGGCTACGAACTGATCTACATGAGTGTGGAACACAAATTTTCCACCTTGTTGGGGATGCACTTTGTATCGCCTGAGGGAGTCTTAAGAGAGATGTCGATTATCTTTGGCTGTCTTGGCATTGGTATTGGCTACCTCGGAAGTGCGCTTTCAATGAAGCGATTTTTAGATGTGTAGGAATTAGTAGGAGGGTTTAGAGGATGATAGAAAATCCCAATCAGAAATTGGCCTTTGCATTGGCCATGGTGATATTAGGTTCAACGCCGGTAGCAGCAGGTTCATTAAATGACCAAAAGGCAGCTGCTCAACAAAAGAAGAATCAAGTTCAGCAAAGTCTCAATCAAAAGGCAGCTGAAATTGGCAATGCAAAGTCAGAAGCGAGTGCAGTCAGTGCAGAAATTCAAAGACTTGATGAGGATATTCAAGTTGCCAGTGTTCAAATTCAACAACTGAATGGTGAGATTGGTATTCTTCAAGGTGAAATCGAGAAGACTCGCCAAGAGCTTCAAGAAGCCAAGGATAAATTGGAAGAAAATAAAGAGCGCTTCGGCAAGCGCATGCGTCTGATGTATATGTCATCAGACACCAGTTATTTAGAAATTTTACTTAATTCAGGTGATCTTGAGAGTTTACTGGGAAATGCAAAGTTAATCTCTCACATAGCGAAACAAGATGCCAAATTAATTGATGAAATCAAGGCTCAAGTTCAAGAAATTGAAGAGAAAAAAGCACAACTTGATGCTCAGGAAAAACAACTCCAAGATGCCAAGGCGCAAGTTGAAGTTCAAAAATCGAATTTAGAATCTTCAAGTGCTGCAAAGCAAAGTTACATGGCGCAACTTGAAAGTAATATCGCCATGTACGAGGCAGAGTACAATGCCATGGTTGAAAGCTCCTATGCTTTGGAGTCTGAAATCAACTCCATTCAAAATGCCATTAACGAAGAGGCACGTCAAGCAGAGTTAGCACGTCGTGCAGAAGAAGCAAAGGCAGCGGAAGCTCGCGTCAGTGCTTCGCGTGGAGTGACTCAATCAAATCGCACAAATTATGTCGGACAATCTGCGCCGGCTCCGGCAGCAAAACCTACAAGACAGGGGACAATGTATTGGCCGGTGCCAGGGTATAGTCGCGTAAGTTCTCCTTACGGCTATCGTACCCATCCTATTTTAAAGACTCGTCGTATGCATACGGGCATTGATATTCCGGGACCATCAGGTACAGCTGTCGTTGCAGCGAAGGATGGCGTGGTCATTACTTCAAGATTTATGAATGGTTACGGAAACTGCATCATGGTAGATCATGGAGATACAGTGACAGTCTATGCACATCTGTCTGCAAGAAATGTATCCCCGGGTCAACGTGTATCCGGCGGACAGACGATTGGGCAGGTAGGATCAACAGGCATGAGTACCGGACCTCATCTTCACTTTGAAGTGCGTGTCAATGGAAGTACGACAAATCCGTTGAACTATCTATAATTTAGCAAAGACGATAAGGATCAACACGAGTTGGTCCTTTTTTTGCCATCTAAAGGATGTGAAACATGAAGAAAAGAAATGTCATTACGCTGGTCCTACTGTTGGTATTAACAAACCTAATTACAGCATTTACAGTCCTTCGCATCGGTTCAGATGATTTAAAGCAGAGGGCTAAGATTGCTTGGGTTAAAAATTATATTGATAAAAACTATCTTAGAGAAGTCAATGAAGAGGACTACAAGCTTGGCGAACTCAAGGGGATTGTCGCCTCTCTAAAGGATCCCTACAGTGAGTATTATTCCGAAGACGAGTTGAAGGAACTCTTAGAGTTTACCTCCGGTGTTTTTCATGGCATTGGCATTCAAGTGGCTCCAGGCGAGGACAACCGAATTACAGTGATCTCTCCCATTAAGGGTTCTCCTGCTGAGGCGGCGGGAATTCAAGCAGGGGACAAGATCATTGCCGTAGACGGCAAGGAATACATGGCAAATCAAATGGATGAAGCCGTCAGTAAAATGCGCGGCGAAAGGGGCACGGATGTAGAGCTAAGCATTATGACAGAGCAGGCCGGCGAAGGTCACTTGCGTACCGTTATTGTCACACGAGATGAGATTAAAGTGGATACGATTTTGCCACATGTTTTGGATGATGACATTGGCTACATTGGCATCACCCAGTTTGATGATGGCACAGGAAAGGATTTTGTAACGGCGCTGAATGAACTTCAGGCCCAGGGAGTGAAAAGCTTAATCTTAGATTTACGCGGCAATCCCGGAGGTGTCTTGGATTCTGCTGTGGAAGTATCGGATGCGCTTATGTCTGAGGGAAAGATTGTCTATGCAAAAAACAGAGAGGGGAAGGAAGTTATGTCCTATAACTCAGACCCCGCGGCATCAAACTTGCCCCTAGTGATCTTGATTAATCGAGGCAGTGCGTCTGCAAGTGAGGTAGTCTCCGGAGCCATTCGCGATAACAATCGAGGCATTTTAATGGGTGAGACGACCTTTGGGAAAGGGGTCGTTCAAACCGTTACCAAGATCCCGGGAGGTGGCGGGTTAAAGCTGACAACCAGTGAATACTTTTCACCAAATGGGGTAAACATAGATGGCAAAGGCATTGAGCCGGACAGGGAAGTGAAACTTCCGGACGATGTCACCGGTATTGGCGTTGAGCATCTGAAAGAAGATACGCAACTCCAGGCGGCCATCGACTATTTAAAGAAATAATTTGATTGACAGAGCGACCTGGTATGGGTCGCTTTTCATAGTATAAAAGGAGGCGTTGGATGAAATTCAAACTCCATACAGATTTTAAACCTACCGGCGATCAACCAAAGGCCATTGATCTTTTGGAGGAGGGGATCCTTCGTGGCGACAAACATCAGACGCTACTGGGTG